>JAFAKO010000217.1 GCA_019235245.1 Gammaproteobacteria bacterium | reverse complement strand
GGCGGGACACGACGAGGCGGCCTGGGCAAAGAACCGCCGCGTGGAGATTATCTACCTCGCCGGCCCGGCGCCGAAGCAATAGGTCACAGGATGGCCATGCGCACAATATTCATCGCGGCGCTCGTGGCGCTGCTGGCCGGGTGCGCGAGCACGCCCGCCGATAAGGACCCCACGCAGCTGCGCCTCAACGACCTGGAAACCCGCGTTGCACGCATGGAGCGTATCGCCGCCAACGAGGTGCAGGTGTCGCAGAGCCTCGATGAGGTTCAGGCGAATCTGCGCCAGCTGCGCGGCCAGGTGGAGGAGCTCGAACACACCAACGATGCGCTTCGCAAGCAGCAACGCGACCTGTTCGGCGATCTCGAGCGGCGCCTCAATGCCGGCGGCGCTGCCGCCGGCAGTGCCGGCGGGGCCGCCGCGACCACTGGCGCAGCGGCGGTGGGCGCCGCCGCGGGAGCCGATGCCGCCGCCGGGAGCAATGCGCCGTCGCCTACCGAGCAGGCGGTCTACGGGCAGGCCTTCGATGCCCTGAAGGCGGGCAGCTACTCTGTGGCCATCACCGGGTTCAAGGACTTCCTGCACAACTATCCGGGCAGCTCGCTTGCGGACAATGCGCAGTACTGGCTCGGTGAGTCCTACTACGTGAGCCACGATTACGACTCCGCCGCGGGCGCGTTCCGCACCGTGTTGAAAAAGTGGCCGGACTCGCGCAAGGCGCCCGATGCCATGCTGAAGCTCGGCTACACCCAGCTCGAGCAGAAGCAGTACCCCGCCGCGCGCGCGACGCTCGATGAGGTGACGAAGAAGTACCCCGGCACCGATGCGGCGAGGCTCGCTGCAGAGCGGCTACGCCGCATCCCGGCGCAGCCATCGCAGTAGCCGCGCGCGTTGCACGCGCGCCGGGCCGCGCTTCATGACACGCCTGCGGATCACCGAGATCTTCCACTCGCTGCAGGGCGAGGCTGACACGGTGGGCATCCCCACCGTGTTCGTGCGCCTCACCGGGTGCCCGCTGCGCTGTCAGTACTGCGACACCGCCTATGCATTTCACGGCGGGGAATGGTTGGAGCTCGCGACGATTCTCGAGCGGGTGCGCGGTTACGGCACGCGGCACGTGTGCGTGACCGGCGGCGAGCCGCTCGCGCAGCGGGATTGCATCGCTTTGCTCACCGCCCTGTGCGATGCAGGCATGCGCGTGTCGCTGGAGACGAGCGGCGCCATGGCACTCGGCGAGGTCGATCCGCGCGTCGTGAAGGTCGTGGATATCAAGACACCCGGGTCCGGGGAGGAGCGGCGCAACCGCTACGCGGAGCTCGGCCGGCTCGCCCCCCATGACCAGGTGAAATTCGTGATCTGCGATCGCACCGACTACGAGTGGAGCCGGGCGAAGCTGCGCGAGCTGGCGCTGCCCCAAGGTTGCACCGCACTTTTTTCCCCGAGCCACGAGCAGCTTCCCGCACGTGAGCTCGCGGACTGGATTCTCGCCGACCGCCTGCCGGTGCGCTTTCAGATCCAGCTGCACAAATACCTGTGGGGCAACGTGCCCGGCAAGTGAGCGCTGAGCGAATGAGCGGATCTCCTGCCGTGGTGTTGCTGTCCGGTGGTCTGGACTCGGCCACCGCGCTGGCGATCGCCCGCGAGCAGGGCTTCCGCTGTCATGCGCTGTCGGTGGACTACGGCCAGCGCCATGCCGCCGAGCTCGATGCCGCACGGCGCGTCGCACTCGCCGCTGGCGCACACGAGCACCGCATCATGCGCGTCGAGCTCGCGGGCATCGGCGGCTCGGCCCTCACCGACCGCGCCATCGCGGTGCCGGAGAGCCCGACGGAGGGCATCCCCGTCACCTACGTCCCGGCGCGCAACACCATCATGCTGGCGCTCGCGCTCGCCTGGGCCGAAGTGCTCGAAGCGCGCGATATATTCATCGGTGTGAATGTGCTCGACGCCAGCGGCTACCCCGACTGCCGTCCGGAGTTCATCGAGGCATTCGCCGCGCTCGCCGCGCTCGCCACCCGTGCCGGCGTCGAAGGCAGACCCTGTCGCATTCACACACCGCTCATCGGCTGGAGCAAGGCGGAGATCATCCGTGCGGGGACACGTCTGCAGGTCGACTATGCGCAGACCGTCTCCTGTTACCAGGCGGACACAGGCGGCCGCGCGTGTGGGCGTTGCGATGCCTGCCGCCTGCGCCGCGCGGGCTTTGCCGCTGCGGGAGTGCCCGATCCGACCGCGTACCAGGGGCTGTAGTATCATGCCCGCCCCCTCGGTGAGGCCCAAGGGCATCCGCCTGGCGCTGGGGCGTTAGCTCAGTCGGTAGAGCATCGGACTTTTAATCCGCTGGTCGACGGTTCGATTCCGTCACGCCCCATACCAATCAATTGGTTACTTCGCCGAACTGACGAGAAGATAACTTCGGTGCACACTCGGTGCAACCAGTGCTTGCCGCTCCCCCCAGCCTGGTTCGCACGCGTGGCCTCGATTCAAGGCATGCAATGGTTAAGCGCGATCCCCACTCGTCGTGGATGACACAACAAAGGTCATTGAGAAAATGATCGAACCTAAGGGCTCTGGTACCCCGCCCCGTTGAGATTCGGCGCGCGGGTGTCAGATCTCCGCTTTGCGGCCATCCCGCCAATCGGGCGAGTTCCGCTCCACCTTCCGAACACGCGCAGCGCATTCGAGCTGCCAGAGTGCAAAGCAAGTCAAATGGAGCGTGAGATCGCCGATAGGCGCTCCCCGAACTAGATACTCTATTTGCGAATTGAGGATCGTTTCACCGCAGGCCGTACAACAAGGTTCCCCGTGTCCATAACCCGCGTCGACGGCCCGCACTCGCAGTATCGGCAACGCACCACGCTCGATGCGCTCACACACGAGCGAACGAAGCTTTTCTTCTGGAATCGGAGGGCCGGCCATGTCGAACGACTGCGATGGCTAAGGTTAAGTGAGTATGTCGCTGCTGGACGTTACG
>JAFAKO010000026.1 GCA_019235245.1 Gammaproteobacteria bacterium | reverse complement strand
CTCCTACCGGCGGCTCACGCGCTATCTCTCGGCGCCGATCAACGTGCACTGGGGCTATGACAACCGCACCGCGGGCCTGCGCGTGCCCATGTCCGATGCCCAGGCGCGCCGCGTCGAGAATCGCGTCGGCGGTGCCGACGCCAATCCATACATCGCCATCGCCGCCTCGCTCGCCTGCGGCTACCTCGGCATGGTGGAGAACGTGCAGCCGTCCGACCCGATCGTCGGCAGCGCCCACGACCTGCCTTTTGGTCTGCCGCGCTCGCTCGATGAGGCGCTGCGCGAGCTGCGCGCCTGCCAGCCGCTGGTGAAGCTGCTCGGCGAGGCGTTCGTCGAGGCCTTCACCATCGTCAAGCAGGCCGAATACGAGGTGTTTTTGCAGGTGATCAGCTCCTGGGAGCGCGAGCATCTGCTGCTCAACGTGTGAGCGGTGCGCTGGCGCACCGCGCTTCTCAGGTCAGGGCCGGCTGATATATAAGAAGAAGCCGTGATCCGCGCTGCCCGATGCCTTCGCCCCTGCGCCCTGGTGGCGGCGCTGATCGCGGCCGTGAGCGGCTGCGGCGGACGCAGCAGTGCCCAGCAGGCGGCCGGCGCGTCCACGGAGAAGGTTCTCAACGTCTATAACTGGTCCGACTACATTCAGCCCGCGGTGATCGGCGATTTCGAGAAGGAGTACGGCATCCGCGTCAACTACGACGTGTACGACTCCAACGAGATCCTCGAGACCAAGCTGCTCACCGGGCACACCAATTACGACATCGTGGGGCCCTCGGGCGCCTTTCTCGAACGCCAGATCAAGGCCGACATCTATCAGAAGCTCGACAAAGCGCTGCTGCCGAACCTCGCGAACGTGGATCCCCAGGTCGCCAGCGCCACCGCGCTCTACGATCCCGGCAACCAGTACGCGATCGACTACATGTGGATCACCTCCGGGGTCGGCTACAACCGCGCCGCAATCCACGCGCGCCTCGCGGATGCCCCGGTCGACAGCTGGCGTATGCTGCTCGACCCGGCGATCGTGGCCCGCTTCAGCGACTGCGGCATCTCGGTACTCGATGCGCCGTCCGAGGTGGTCGGCACGGTGCTGCTGTATCTGGGGCGCAACCCCAACAGCAACTCCACCGAGGATCTGCACGCGGCCGAGGTGGTGCTGCACGCGATGCGGCCGTACGTGCGCTACGTCGACTCCTCGCGCTACATCGACATGCTCGCCAACGGCGACCTGTGTCTGGTGATGGGATGGTCGGGTGATGTCAAGCAGGCGCACGACCGCGCGCTCGAGGCCGGCAAGGGCATCGACCTGGCGTACGCCATCCCGCGCGAAGGCGCCATCGCCAATTATGATGTCATGGCGATTCCGGCCGACGCCCCGCACGTGGGCAACGCGCACCTGTTCCTCAACTACCTGCTGCGCCCGGAGATCGCGGCGCGCAACTCCAACCTCATCAAGTACGCCAATGCCGTGCGTCCCGACCTGCAGCCGCTCGATCCGGCGGTGCGCAACGACCCCGGGGTCTATCCGCCGCCCGAGGTGCGCGCGCGCCTGGTGCCGGAGCGCGCCCGGCCCGCGGAGTTCCAGCGGGTGCTGACGCGCATGTGGACGCGCTTCAAGACCGGCAAGTGAAAGCCCGAATGAATGACATGAGCGCCCTGCCCACCGAAAACAGTCCCGCCACACCCGCCGGCGCAGATCGCGACGCGGCGTACGTGCGCATCAGCCACGTGACCAAGAAGTTCGGCGACTTCGTGGCGGTCGACGATGTCTCACTCGACATCCGCCGCGGTGAGATCTTCTGCCTGCTCGGCGGCTCGGGGTCGGGCAAGACCACGCTGCTGCGCCTGCTCGCCGGCTTCGAGCGCCCGACCGCCGGCAGCATCTACATCGACGGCGTCGATATGGGCGCGATCCCCCCCTACGAGCGCCCGGTGAACATGATGTTCCAGTCGTATGCGCTCTTCCCGCACATGAGCGTCGAGAAGAACGTCGCCTTCGGGCTCGAGCAGGAGGGTGTCGAGCGCGCCAGCGTCCGCCGCCAGGTGGGCGAGATCCTCGACATCGTGAAGATGGCCGGCCTCGGCGCCCGCAAGCCGCACCAGCTCTCCGGCGGGCAGCGGCAGCGCGTGGCGCTGGCGCGCGCCCTGGTGAAGCGGCCGAAGCTGCTGCTGCTCGATGAGCCGCTCGCGGCGCTCGACAAGAAGCTGCGCGAGCACACGCAGTTCGAGCTGCTGAACATCCAGCAGCGCCTCGGGGTCACCTTCATCGTGGTGACGCATGACCAGGAGGAGGCCATGACGCTCGGCCAGCGGCTCGGGGTGATGAATCGCGGCCGCATCGCCCAGGTCGGCACGCCCTCGGACATCTACGAGTCGCCGGCCACGCGTTTCGTGGCGGACTTCATCGGCTCGGTGAATATGTTCGAAGGACACGTGCGCGAGGAGCGCGCCGCGGGCCTGCGGCTCGAGGTGGGCGAGCTCGGCTGCGTGGTGCGCGCCGAGCGCGCGGTGAGCTGCGCCAGCGGTGCCACGGTGTGGGCCGCGATCCGTCCGGAGAAGATCAACATCAGCCGCCAGCCGCCGCCTGCCGGGGCGGCCGAGAATGCGGTGGCGGGTACGGTGCGCGAGATCGCCTACATGGGGGACATGTCGATCTACCTGGTGCAGATCGCCTCGGGCAAGATGCTGCGCGTGACGCTGCCCAACACGGCGCGCGGCGGCGAGCGACCCATCGCGCGCGAGGAGAGCGTATGGCTCTCCTGGCACGGCTCGAGCCCCGTGGTCCTCACGGAGTAGGGCGAGCTGTGCCGCTGCTCTCGCAGTCCTCGGGGCGCCGGCTGGTCGCAGGGATTCCGCTGCTGTGGCTGCTGTTGCTGTTCCTCGTCCCCTTCCTGATCGTCTTCCGTATCTCCTTCTCGGAAGTGCGCCTGGCGATCCCGCCGTACACGCCGCTGCTCTCCTGGCACCACGGCACCCCCTCGCTCGAGCTGCACGCCTCGGCGTACGCCTTCCTGTTCACCGACCCGCTGTATCTGAGCTCCTATCTCTACTCGCTCAAGGTTGCCGCCGTCTCGACGCTCTGCTGCCTCGCCCTCGGCTACCCGATGGCCTACGCGATCGCCCGCTCGGGGGCCGCGACGCGCCCGGTGCTGCTGATGCTCATCGTGCTGCCGTTCTGGACCTCCTTCCTGCTGCGCGTGTATTCCTGGATCGGCCTGCTGAAGAACAACGGTGTCATCAACAATGTCCTGCTGTATCTCGGGGTCATTCACCAGCCGCTCGCCCTGCTGCAGACCGATTTCGCGGTCTACGTCGGCATCGTGTATTCGTACCTGCCGTTCATGATCCTGCCGCTCTACACCAACCTCGAGAAGCACGACCTGACGCTGCTCGAGGCGGCGGCCGACCTCGGCGCCCGGCCGCTGCGGGCATTTCTCGCCATCACGCTGCCGCAGTCCCTGCCCGGCATCCTGGCGGGCTCGCTGCTGGTATTCATTCCCGCGGTCGGCGAGTACGTCATCCCCACCCTCCTCGGCCGCACCGATCAGCTGATGATCGGGCGGGTGCTGTCGGATGAGTTCTTCGAGAACCGCGACTGGCCGGTGGCGAGCGCGGTCGCGATCCTGGTGCTGCTGCTGCTGGTGGTGCCGATCATCCTGTTCCAGCGCATCGAGCGGCGCGAGCTCGAGGCGCACACGTGAAGCCGCGCGGCTTCTTCACGCGCACCGCGCTCATCCTCGGGCTGGTGTTCCTGTACGTGCCGATCGTGTCGATGATCGTGTTTTCCTTCAACAACTCGCGCCTGGTCACGGTGTGGGATGGCGCACGCTCGCCCACCCTCAAGTGGTACGGGGTGCTGCTGCACAACGAGCAGATCCTGACCGCCGCCTGGCTCTCGATCCGCATCGCGCTCACCGCGGCGAGCGCCGCCGTGGTGCTCGGGACGCTGGCCGGGGTGGCGCTGGCGCGCTTCGGCGCGTATCGCGGCCGCCTGCTGCTCGCCGGCATGGTCACGGCCCCGATCGTCATGCCCGAGGTCATCACCGGCCTGTCGCTGCTGCTCCTGTTCGTCGCCCTCGGGCAGCTCATCGGCTGGCCGAAGGGCGTCGGCGCGGTCACCATCGCGCTCGCCCACATCACCTTCTGCATGGCCTACGTGACCGTGGTGGTGCAGTCGCGCCTCGCCG
>JAFAKO010000376.1 GCA_019235245.1 Gammaproteobacteria bacterium | reverse complement strand
TGCGCCGCAGACCGGGGATACCCAGTGCGTGCAATTGACACTTGCGAGCACCGGCGCGCAGGCAGCCCAGGACAACCACGCGAACAACACGACGAAGTCCTGCTGGGGCTCGAACTGACGGATCGCTCCGCGGCACCGCCGCGGAGCCCATTCCGCTGGTTCGCCAGGGGTTCGCGGACAGCTCGAGCGGCCGCCGGGTGCCTGATGGCACTCGGCGGCTTCTCGTTTATCGCGGCCGTGCCCATGCCCGACCAGCGCCTTGCCAGCGCCACGGCCAACATCGAGTCGATAATCGCGGCCAGCGGGGCGGAGGTCGCGGTAGCCTTCCGCACGCTCGATGGCCGCTCCGAATGGCTGCGGCACGCGGATGAGTCCTTCCACGCCGCGAGCACCATGAAGGTCGCGGTGCTGATCGAGGTCTACCGCCAGGCAGGGCAGGGCAAGCTGCGGCTCGATGAGCCGCTCAGGATCCGCAACGAGTTCCAGAGCCTCATCGATGGCTCACCATTTGCCCTCGATCCCGAGGACGATAGCGAGCGGGACTTGTACCGCCAGATCGGTCAGACGCGGACGGTGAGCGAGCTCACCGGGCTCATGATCACGGTGAGCAGCAACCTCGCCACCAATCTCCTCATGGACAGGCTCGGGGTCGAGCAGATCCGCGCGGGCGTCCACGCGCTCGGGGCAGACGGCATGGACGTGCGGCGTGATCTCGAAGACGGCAAGGCATTCAAGCAGGGGCTCAACAACACTACCAGCGCGCGCGCGCTGCTGCGCCTGATGGACGCGATCGCACAGGGGCAGGCGGTGAGCGCCGAGGCGTCCGCGGCCATGCGCGCGACCCTCGAGCGCCAGACGGTGAACGACCGCATACCTGCCGGACTTCCAACCGGCATGCGCATCGCCCACAAGACCGGCGAGATCACCGGCATCCGCCATGATGCGGCGATCGTCTACGCCTCGCGGCCCTTCGTACTGGTGATACTCACGCGCGGAGCGCGCAGCCCGGAGGAGGGCTCCCGGCTCATCGCCGCGATCGCGCACCAGCTCTACGCGGCGAGCCAGTAGCGCGGACTTGGCGCTCGGGATCCCCGTCGTCGCCACCACGGGCGGTAGCGGCGGGTTCCAACCGCCCGCCGCCTGGAGTTTCCGGTATGGCAAGCGTTGATATTAAGCGCTAATGTCTTTGACTTGCCGAAGACGGTCAAAACAAGCGGCACCTGCAGGCCCCCGCGCGAGCGGGAAGATCAGGCGCCGCGCCACCAACAAGAGCCGTAGGAGCGAACCATGTCGACCCCGAAGAAGTTGCTGTGGGCGGCGGTTGCCGTGCTCGGTGCCGTGGCCCTGGGGATCGTTGCACTCCAGCGCGGCGAGCCGGTCAATGCGATGTGGCTGGTGATCGCGTCGCTGTCTATCTACGCCATCGCCTATCGCTTTTATGGCCTGTTCATCGCCAACCGCGTGCTCGGAGTGAATCCGACCCGGCAGACCCCGGCTTACCGCCATAACGACGGGCTCGATTACGTGCCGACCAACGGCTACGTGCTCTACGGCCACCACTTTGCCGCCATCGCCGGTGCCGGGCCCCTCGTCGGACCGGTGCTCGCGGCGCAGATGGGCTACCTGCCGGGCACGCTGTGGATTCTGGCGGGGGTCGTGTTCGCAGGCGCCGTGCAGGACATGATGGTGCTGTTCCTGTCGACGCGCCGGGACGGGCGCTCGCTCGGGGACATGATCCGTTCAGAGATGGGCCCGGTTGCCGGCACCGTCGCCGGGATCGGCGTGCTGCTCATCTGCGTCATCATCCTCGCCGTGCTGGCGCTCGTGGTGGTCAACGCGCTGAAGAGCAGCCCCTGGGGAACATTCACGGTCGCTTGCACGATTCCGATCGCGTTCCTCATGGGTGTCTATGGCCGCTTCATCCGGCCGGGGCGGATCGGTGAGATGTCCGCGATCGGTGCCCTGTTGCTGCTCGCCGCGCTCATCTTCGGTCGCACGGTCGCGGAGACGCCGGCGCTCGCGCATTACTTCACCTTCGCGGGGCCGCAGCTGGCGGTGCTCATCATCGGCTACGGCTTCGTCGCTTCCGTGCTGCCCGTATGGCTGCTGCTCGCGCCGCGCGACTACCTCTCGACGTTCCTCAAGGTCGGCACCGTCGCGCTGCTCGCGCTCGGGGTGCTGATCGCGCATCCGCAGCTGCAGATGCCGGCAGTCACGCGCTTCATCGACGGCTCGGGCCCGGTGTGGGCTGGCAGCGTTTTCCCGTTCCTCTTCATCACCATCGCCTGCGGTGCGGTCTCCGGCTGGCACTCGCTCATATCCTCGGGCACCACCCCGAAGATGATCGAAAGTGAGCGACAGATCGCCTTCATCGGCTACGGTGGCATGCTGACGGAATCGTTCGTCGCGATCATGGCCATGATCGGCGCCTCGGTGATCCATCCCGGGGTGTACTTCGCGATGAATAGCGGTGCCGGCCTGATCGGCACGACCGCCGCACACGCCGCCGATGTGGTCACGCAGTGGGGCTTCACCGTGACCCCGGACATGCTCACGCAGGCGGCCCACGATGTCGGCGAAACCAGCATCCTGTCGCGCACCGGCGGCGCACCAACGCTCGCGGTCGGCATGGCGACGATTTTCTCGAGCGTCCTCGGGGGGCGTTCCCTCATGGCGATCTGGTATCACTTCGCCATCCTGTTCGAAGCGTTGTTCATCCTGACGACGGTCGATGCCGGCACCCGCGTGTGCCGCTTCATGATCCAGGACCTGGTCGGCCATGCAGTCCCCGCCTTCAAGTCGACCCGTGCATGGGGCAACAACCTGATCGGCTCGGCGCTCTCGTGCCTGCTGTGGGGATATCTGCTGTATGCCGGAGTCGTGGACCCGTACGGCGGCATCTGGACCATGTGGCCGCTGTTCGGCGCGACCAACCAGATGCTCGCAGCGATCGCGCTCACCCTGTGCACGGTGGTGCTGTACAAGATGAAGCGCGAGCGCTGGGCGTGGGTGACTGTCGTTCCCACGGTGTGGCTGGTCATCTGCACGGTCACCGCCGGGCTCGAGAAGGTGTTCAGCCCGAACCCCAAGGTGGGATTCCTCAGTCACGCCGAGAAGTTCAGCCAGGCACTGGCTTCCCAGCAGGTATTGGCGCCGGCCAAGTCGCTGCAGGAGATGAGCCGGGTGATCTTCAACGATTATCTCGATGCGGCGCTCGCGGCGCTCGCCGTGAGCATCGTCATCGTCGTCGTGGTGTACGGCATCGTGCGCGTGCGCCAGGCGCGTGCCACTCCGCGCGTCACCGCGATCGAGATCGGCGGCGCGGCGATGGACCATGGATAGGCTCCGGCACCTGTGGCGGCGGGCGGTGCAGACCGCCCGCCTCATGGTCGGGGTGCCCGACTACGACACGTACGTGGCGCACCGTACGACGCACCATCCGGGAGAGCCGATCATGAGCTACCCGGAGTTCTTCCGTGAGCGCCAGCGGGCACGCTACGGCTGCGAAGGCGGCCGCATCAGCGGGTGCTGCTGAGAGCTCGGCGCACGGCTGGCGCGCGCCGGGGATGCGCGGTTAACCTTACTCGATGAGGTGGACCGCCGCCTTCAGTTCGGTGCAGTAATAACCGGCGGCCCGCTCGTGTGGGTGTCGCCGACGTTCGCGGTTAGTTGCGCGCAGCGCGCACGGCCCGTCGCTCAGGCGGGCTGTGGGCATCACAACGACAGACAATTTGGGGGAGGCTTCGATGGCTGGACTTCACTCATTCGCCCACAGGGCGTCCGCCCGCATCGGCCGGCGTCAGTTTCTCGGTTCGGCAGCGACCGCTGCCGCGCTGATTCCCGCACGTCTCTTATGGGCCGAGGTTTCTGCCTCCGGTGCCATGCCCGCGGAAGTGGCGGCCGTCTCGGGTGAAGGCAAGCCCGTCGCGCTGACGGCGGCTGAGATCAAGGAGCTCAGGGCAGCACTGAAGGGCAAGCTCCTCCTGGCCCAGGATGCCGGGTACGAGGAGGCACGGCGGGTGTGGAATGGCTCGATCAATCGACATCCCGCGCTCATCGTCCGCTGCGAGAATCGCGATGACATCGTGCACGCCGTGCAGTTCGCGTCGGCGCATTCCCTGCTGACCGCCGTGAAGGGCGGCGGTCACAGCCTCTCCGGGCAGTCGACCTGCGAAGGCGGGATCATGATCGACCTTTCGAGCATGCGGGACATCCAGGTCGATCGGGACAAGCATCTGGCCCGGGCCCAATCGGGCGTGCTGCTCGCTGCGCTCGATGGCAAGTGTCAGGAGGCCGGGCTCGTGACGCCTCTCGGCACTGCCGCCGACACCGGTATCGCCGGCCTGACCCTCGGCGGGGGGCAGGGGCGCCTCATGCGCAAGCTCGGGCTCTCGTGCGACAACGTCAGCTCATTCGAGCTCGTCACCGCCGACGGTAAGGTTCGTAAGGTAAGCGCCAGCGAGAACCCGGATCTGTACTGGGCGCTGCGGGGCGGTGGGGGCAACTTCGGAGTCGTGAGCGGTTTCGAGTATCTGCTGCACCCGTTTGCTCATCCGGTGCTCGCCGGCGGGCGGACGTATCCCTTCAGCCAGGCACGTGCGGTCATGAAGGGGATCGCGGACATGGCGGCAAATGCCGCCGACGAGGTCTACCTCTCTGCCGGAATCGACAGGTCAGGCGGGGAGGGCACCCTGCCGAAGGGCACCTACGTGGAGGTCGAGTTCGTCTATAGCGGGGATCCGAAGGACGGCGAGCGGTTCCTCCCCATGCTCGACAAGCTCGGTAAGCCGCTCAATGACACCATCACCAGAAAACCCTACGTAGTGGCGCAGAACGGTCCCACGGGCGCGGCACCGCCGGCGCTGCCACCGGGCCTGGGCGTCTATGTGCGCTCGGGTTTCACCCAGGCCATTACCGACAAGCTCATCGACGAGAGCATTCATGCCTTCGAGCAGGGGCCGCCCTGGCTCGATGAGGTCAGCTTCGGTCCGATCGGGGGCCAGGTGGCGCGAATCAAGCCCGACGCCACGGCCTACTGGAATCGCGATGCCCAGTACGAGTTCTTTCTGATCGGTGCCTGGATGGATCATTCTCAGGACGAACACAACGTCGCTGTCATGCGTGACATGTGGAAGGTCTTCGAGCCGTTCACGAAGGGCTACTACGTAAACACCGAGCCCTCGGCGACGGAGGCGCGACTGAAGGCAACATACGGGGATAACTACGCGCGCCTGGTGCAGTTGAAGGACCAGTACGACCCGAAGAACCTGTTCCGGATGAATGCGAACATCAAGCCGACGGCGCACGCGTGAACGAAAGCTGGAGGGCTCCCGGCTGTCGGGAGCCCTGCCGAGCCGATTTAAACCAAGAAGAACTGCGACGCGGGCACACAACCTGCCGCTATCGTTTGGTATTCGCCGGATGACGCGCGGTCAAGACATGATCGCCCGTGCTCCGGAGATGACAGCACGGCTGCAGTGCTTTCAATGCTTGCAGTGACCGGACCCGAGTGCTAGCATTGCTAGCATCGTCGGGCAAATTTCAGGTGACTACCGTGGCGCAGCTGATGGTCCGAAACCTGCCGGATGAGCTGGTTCGCGCCCTAAAGCAGCGAGCCGCCAAGAGCAACCGCAGTGCCGAGCAGGAGCACCGTGAGATCCTGAAGGCTGCTCTACAGGGTCCCCAACGGAAATCGCTTGCCGACGTGCTTGCGAGCATGCCGAACGTAGGCACAGACGCGGACTTCGCGCGGGAGCAAAACGACCGCAGGTCTTGAGGTGTACCTGGTCGACACCGATGTGATCAGCGAAGCCCGCAAGGGAAACCGGGGTAACGCTGGCGTTCGAGCATTCTTTTCCCAAGCCAGCCAGCAAGGTGCCGACCTTTACCTTTCTGCCGTCACGATTGGCGAGCTTCGCCAAGGGGTCGAAAGGATTCGCTATCGGGGCGATAAGTCCCAGGCGCAGAGGCTCGAGCAATGGCTCCTCCGAGTGACATCCGCGTACGCTGATCGAATCCTTCCGCTCGACGAAGAGACGGCGCACGTTTGGGGTCGTCTTCGCGTCCCTAATCCCGAGAATCCACTCGATAAACAGATTGCCGCGACAGCCTTGCTTCACGACCTTGTAGTCGTTTCACGCAATGTCGCCCATTACGCGCCAACTGGAGTGCGCGTGAGGAATCCTTTTACCTGACACTCTTGGCGCGTGGGACGTGGCACCCCGCAATAGCCCTGGGTCAGTCTGTTGGGCGCCTTGCTACTTCGCATAATGTATATTATGTTTAATTGCACACGGTGCTCGAACACCAGCACCGGCGGCCTCTCCTATATTCCCCCAGTTACCTCGCCCTGCCGCCAGACAGGCCTTTAGTGCGGTGATCGGAGCGCGGCGCCCGACGCGTCAGGCGCCGGGCGACCGCGCTGCCGTGGCGGCTTAGCTCAGCCAGGTGTCATCGGCCTTGCGGGCCCATTCGTCGACCTGCTTGCGTGCGGCGTCCATGGCGATGCCGTAGCGCTCCTGGACCTTTCCCGCGAGCTCATCGCGGCGCCCGTTGCTGGCCGTAAGATCGTCGTCCGTGAGCTTGCCCCACTGTTGCTTGGCTCGACCCTTGAGCTGCTTCCAGTTGCCTTCGACACGATTCCAGTCCATGTCCATCCTCCATGTGGTGTGCACCGGCGGTGGCCGGTGCGTTTGACACTAATGCTTAGGTGCCCGGTCTTGAAGGTCCGAGGCACGGCTTAAGCTGTCGGAAGATCCCTACACCTACTGTCGTCCGCGCCGCAGTCGCATGAACCTCAGCCGCCGCCGTTTCGGCAGCCTGTTGGGAGCTTGCTCGGTCGAGGCCTGGTTGACCTGGCCCGCCAAGCTCCTGCTGGCGCAGGTCCCGGACCAGCCGGCGGCCAACACGCACTCCTTACGCATGCGCGCCGGGCGCGTCATCGAAGTTCTCGCGCGGCACATCGACACCGGCTATCTCAGCGGCGCCGTGGCACTCATCGGACGCGGCGCGCATGCCGAGGTGGTCGCGGTCGGTAACCGCTCACTCGAGCAGCCGGGCTTGATGCAGCGTGAAAGCATCTTCCGCATCACCTCGATGACCAAGCCGATCACTGCGGTGGCGACCCTGCAGTTGATCGATGAAGGAACGCTGCGCCTCGATGAGCGCATCGATCCCTGGCTCCCGGAGCTCAGGCACCGGCGTGTCCTGCGGCATATTGACGCTGCGCTCGATGACACCGTGCCCGTGCGGCGACCGATCACGGTCGAGGATCTGCTCACCTTTCGGTGTGGCCTCGGGGTGCCGATGAGCGGCGCTGGCGATTGCCCCATACAGCGCCGCATCGCGGAGTTGCAGCTGCTCGGATTCGGTCCGCCGAACCCGGCCTCTCCCGTCACCCCCGACGAGTGGCTGCGGCGGCTCGGAACACTGCCACTGATGGCGCAGCCGGGTGACGCCTGGCTCTACAACACCGGCTCTTATATTCTCGGGGTCCTCATCGCGCGCGCCGCCCGCAAGCCACTGCCGCAGTTACTCGAGGAGCGCATCTTCGCGCCGCTCGGCATGAAGGACACCGCTTTCTCGGTTCCTCCCGCCAAGCGCGAGCGCCTGGTGAGCGCCTATCGCATCGAGGCGGGGCATGCACGGCTCGACGATGACCCCGCCACGAGTCCCTGGACACGGACGCCCACGTTTCCGGATGCGGCAGCGGGCCTGGTGTCCACGGTGGACGATTTCTTCGCTCTTTCCTATGCGCTCCTCAACCTGGGCCGATTCGCCCCGCATCGGTTGGTTTCGCGCGATGCGGTGGCCGCCATGACCCGCGATTACCTCACGCCTTCCCAGCGGGCCGCGGCACTACCGTTTCTTGGCACCCATCGCGGTTGGGGTTTTGGCACGGCCATCGTGACGGAGACGACGCCACAGGGCGTTCCGCCGGGGGCGTATGGGTGGAATGGTGGGTTCGGTACGAGCTGGGTAGCGGATCCCGCCTCGGGCACGACTGCGATTCTGCTTACGCAGACGCTGTTCAGTTCCCCCCTGCCCCCCGCAGTCCACCAGGAATTCTGGTCGGCGGTGTTCGCGCCGCCCGTGCTCTGAAAAGGCCATCCGCCGCCTCGCGGAAACGCGACCACGGTCACGGACCGGCACCCGCCGCGTTCCGACCGGTGCGACCCAGTTCGCTGTCGCGTGGCGCCCCACCATGTTGGAATTCGCTCGTCTTCTGTCAAGTCGAGGGCAGCGGCAATCTATGGCGCATCCCCTGCGAGCGGCCTCGGAAATGAGCACCGCGTCACACCTGCAGCGCGCGACTTCCAATCGCCGGACTCCGCCATGAAGACCGCGAGCGCCACGGGCGTGGCGGACGAGGCCGCCGTTGCCGCGCTGCTGGAAGCGCGCAGCGCCGGGGAGAGCCTGTTCCGCAACACTCTCGAGCATGCGCCGGTGGGGATAGCCTTCGCCAACCGCGACGGCAGCTACCGTCACTGCAACCGCGCGTTCTGCGCGATGCTCGGCTATGACGCCGGCGAGCTGACCCGCCGCTCCATCGCCAGCATCACTGCGTCCGAGGATCTTGCCGCAACCGTCGATGGGCTCGAGCGGCTCTGGCGCGGTGAGATGACGCATCTCGACGCCGAGAAGCGCTATCTGCGCAGCGATGGCACCCCGCTGTGGGTGCGCGTCACGACCTCGCTCGTGAGCGGCGCTCACGGGCCCGAGTGCACGGTCGAATTCCTGCGCGACATCTCGGCGCGCAAGCGCATCGCCGTCGAGCTGCTCCAGAACCAGACGCTGCTGTCGACGGTGATCGCCGAGCTGCCGCTCGCCCTGCTCGCCTGCGATGTCGATGGCCGGGTGACTCATTACAACCGCGCGGCAGCGGAGCTGTTCGGCATTCCGGAAGTCTCGGCCGGTGATACGCCGCGCGCCTACCCGATCACCTCGCAGGTGTTCCGACCCGATGGGAAAACTCCGGTATCGCGGGAACAGCGGCCGCTCGCCTGCGCGCTGCGCGGCGAAGCGGCCACCGATCTGGAGTACGTCATCGTCACCCCCCAGGGGGCAGCGCGTACGGTGCTCTCGAGCGCGCGCCGTCTCATCACTCCAGCGGGCGAGGCACTCGGGGCGGTCGTGGTGGTGCAGGACATCACCGAGCGGCGCCTTGCCGAACAGGAGCTCGAAGAGGTCCACAAACAGCTGCTGGTCGCCTCGAGGCAGGCCGGGATGGCGGAGGTCGCCACCAACGTCCTGCACAACGTGGGCAACGTTCTCAACAGCGTGAACGTGTCGACGACGCTGCTCGCGGAAGGGTTACGCAAGCTGAAGGCGGACCGTTTAGGACAGGCGTGCGCCCTGCTCCGGGAGCATG
>JAFAKO010000165.1 GCA_019235245.1 Gammaproteobacteria bacterium | reverse complement strand
GGCGAGCTCGATGGCGCCTTCCATCTTGGCGCTGCCGCCGGTGAGCACGATGCCGGCGGCGATCACTTCCTCGAAGCCGCTGCGCCGCAGCTCCTCGCGCACCAGCCCGAACAGCTCCTCGTAGCGCGGCTCGACGATCTCGGCGAGCGTCTGCCGTGCCAGGCGCCGCGCCGGCCGCTCGCCGACGCTCGGCACCTCGATGCTCTCGTCGGGGTTGGCGAGCTGCGAGAGCGCGCACGCATAGCGGATCTTGATGTCCTCGGCGTACTGCGTCGGGGTGCGCATCGACACCGCGATGTCGTTGGTCACCTGGTCGCCGGCGATCGGGATCACCGCGGTATGGCGGATGGCGCCGCTGGCGAACACGGCGAGATCGGTGGTGCCGCCGCCGATGTCGACCAGGCACACCCCGAGCTCTTTCTCGTCCTCGGTGAGCACCGCGAAGCTCGAGGCCAGCTGCTCCAGCACCACGTCATCGACCGCGAGCCCGCAGCGCTGGATGCACTTCTCGATGTTCTGGGCCGCCGAGTCGGCGCCGGTGACGATGTGCACCTTCGCCTCGAGGCGCACGCCCGACATGCCGATGGGGTCGCGGATGCCTTCCTGCCCGTCGACGATGAACTCCTGCGGCAGCACGTGCAGGATCTTCTGGTCCGCCGGGATCGCTACCGCCTTGGCGGCATCGATGACGTGCTCGACGTCCCCGGCGCTCACCTCCTTGTCGCGCACCCCGACCACCCCGTGGGAGTTGAGGCTGCGCACGTGACTGCCGGCGATACCGGCGAACACCGAGTGGATCTCGCAGCCGGCCATGAGCTCGGCTTCCTCCACCGCACGCTGGATCGACTGCACGGTGGACTCGATGTTCACCACCACGCCCTTCTTCAGTCCGCGCGAGGGTTGCGAGCCGAGGCCGAGCAGCTCGATCGAGCCGTCGAGCCCCACCTCGCCCACCAGCGCCACCACCTTGGAGGTGCCGATGTCGAGGCCGACGATGAGATTGCGTTCTGCGCGCTTAAGCATCGTGACCGCCGTCCTTCCCCGTGCTCCGGGCGGCGTTGCCGCGCCAGCCGATGGCGAAACCGTTCGTGTACCGCATGTCCACGTAGGCGATGTCCTCGCCGCGCTGCGTGACGAGCTTCAGCGCCGTGCTCATGAATTTCTCGAAGCGCTCATCGACCTGCCGGCGGCCGAGCCGCACGGTGACCCCGTTGGCGAGATCGATCTCCCAGGCGCCGCGCGCATCGAGCCGCATGGCCGTGAGGCGCATGCCCGCCTGCAGCAGCCGCGCATCGGCCGCGAGGTAGCGCTGTGCGACGAGCGACTCCTTGCCGGCCGGTCCTTCGAGCCGTGCCAGCTCGGGCGGGATGTGCCGCTCGTCGGAGTTGAAGAGCTCGCCGCGCGTATTCACCAGGCCCTTCTCGCCCCAGCGCGCCGCGGCGGTCTGCTCGAGGACCAGCACGTCGAGCCCGTGCGGCCAGGCGCGCTGCACGCTCACCGCATCGACCCACGGCAGTGTGTGTATGGCGCGGCGCACCGCCGCCAGGTCGACCGACAGGAGCCCGGCACCGTGTACCTGCGCCTTGACGACGCGCTCGACATCCACGGGCGCGACGCGCTGGAAGCGCCCGGCGACCGATACGGACCCGATCGGCTGGTCGAGCACCCACAGCACGGCGAGCGCCCCGGCGGCGATAACCGCCGGCACGCCGAGCACGATGGCGAGCGCGCGCCAGTTCACCTGCGGTGCCCGCCAGCGGGTTTCCTGCGGCTTGCGGCGGTTTTTCGGTCGACCTAACATCGGTTGCGCGCCGTCCCCTCAGGGCCGGGCCGGCGCGTGCGGCGCCGCCACCCGTGTGAAGCTCGTCTCGAGCACCCGCCAGGTGAGCTCGGGGAAGTCGATGCCGACGGCCCGCGCGGCCATGGGCACCAGGCTGTGGCTCGTCATGCCGGGAATGGTGTTGATCTCCAGCAGCAGCGGCCGGCCGGCGGCGTCCATCATGAAATCGGCGCGCCCCCAGCCGGAGGCGCCGGCCGCGTCGAACGCCGCGAGCGCGAGGCTCCGCAGGTGCGCCTCGGCCCCGGCCGCGAGCCCCGCGGGACAGAAGTAACGCGTGTCGTCCCGGAAGTACTTGGCCTCGTAGTCGTAGAAGGTGCGTGGTGTCTCGATGCGGATCGCCGGCAGCGCCTCGCCCTGCAGGATCGCGACCGTGTATTCCTTGCCCGGAATCCACGGCTCGGCAAATACCAGCGCCTCGAGCTTCGCGGCAGCCGCGAATGCCGCGGCCAGCTCCCCGGCGCGCTCGACCTTGCTCATGCCGACACTCGAGCCCTGGGTCGCGGGCTTGACGATGAGTGGCAGCTTCAGCCGCTCGAGCGCGAGCTCGAAATCGCCCGGCCCCTGCAGCACCACGAAATCCGCGGTCGGCACGCCCACCGCGAGCGCGAGGCGCTTGGTCCGCAGCTTGTCCATGCCGATGGCCGAGCCCATCACCCCGCTCCCGGTGTAGGGGACACCGAGGTACTCGAGCGCACCCTGGAGCGTTCCATCTTCCCCGCCCGGGCCGTGCAGCGCGATCCACACGCGCTCGAAGCGCGCCGCGCGCAGATCCGAGAGCGGCAGCTCGCGCGGATCGAAGGCGTGCGCGTCGACCCCGCGCGAGCGCAGCGCCTCGAGCACCGCGTTGCCTGAGAGGAGCGAGATCTCGCGCTCGCTGGAGTCGCCGCCGAACAGCACCGCCACGCGCCCGAAGGCCTGCGGGTCGCTGACATGTCGGAGATTCTCGGGGCGGTAGCTGAGGCGCATGACCTATGGCACTCCCACGATGCGCACTTCCGGATGCAGCGCCACGCCGTGTACGCGCTCGACGGTCGCCCGCACGTGCCCGATGAGCCGCTCGAGGTCCCCGGCGCTCGCCTGGCCGTGGTTGATGATGAAGTTGGCGTGTTTCTCCGACACCGAGGCATCGCCGATGCGGAAGCCCTTCAGGCCCGCTGCCTCGATGAGCCGCGCCGCGTGATCGCCCGGCGGGTTGGTGAACACCGAACCGCAGCTCCATTCCCCGATCGGCTGCGAGGCCTTGCGCTGCGCCAGCAGCTTCTGCACCTCGCCGGCGTGATCGCCGGCGCGGCGCTCGAAGAACAGCTCGGCGGCGAGGAACCATTCCTCCGCCGCCGGCGCGATGACCTGGCGGTAGCCGACCTGGTACTCCGCACGCTCGCGGCGGCGGATGCGGCCGCGGCGGTCGATGGTCTCGACCGAGCGCACGTGCGCCCAGGTCTGACCGCCGAAGGCGCCGGCGTTCATCGCCAGCGCGCCACCGAGCGTCCCGGGAATGCCGGCGAAGAACTCGGCCGGCCCCAGCCCCCAGCGGATGCATTGGCGCGCGATGCGCGCACAGGCGACACCCGCTTCGCCGAGCACGGTGGTCTCGGAGCGGCGCTCGAGCACATCGAGCGTGCCATGGGTGCTGATGACCACCCCGCGCAGGCCGCCATCGCGCACCAGCAGATTGCTGCCGAGGCCAATCCAGTGGATCGGCACCTCCGGCGGCACGGTGCGCAGGAAGGCGCCGAGATCCTCACGATCGCGCGGATTGAAGAACACCTCCGCGGGGCCGCCCACGTGCCAGGAGGTATGCCGGCTGAGGGGCTCCTCACGCCGCACGCGCGTCGCGAACTGCGGAGCGAGCGCGACGCTCATCGCTGCCCCTCCGGCGGCAGGACCCGGGCGAGCGTAACGGGCAGCGCGTGCGCGACGGCGCTGATGTTGCCCGCGCCCATGGCGACGACCACATCGCCGTCGCGGACCAGGTCCTTGAGCACGCTGGCGAGCTCCTCCACGCGCTCGACGAACACCGGCTCGAGCGCGCCGAGGCTGCGCACCGCGCGGCAGATGGCACGCCCGTCGGCGCCCGCGATCGGCGCCTCGCCCGCGGCGTAGACCTCGGTGACGCACAGTACGTCCACCGCCGAGAGTGCCCGCGCGAAGTCATCGATGAGGCCGAGCGTGCGCGTGTAGCGGTGCGGCTGGAACACGAGCAGCACGCGCCGGCCCGGATAACCCTGGTGCACCGCCTCGAGCGTCGCGCTGATCTCGGTCGGGTGGTGACCGTAGTCATCGATGATGCTGATGCGGCCGGCAGAGGTCGCGACGTCGGCGATGTGCTGCAGCCGCCGGTCGACGCCCTGGAAGCCCTCGAGTGCCCGCAGGATGGCGCGGTCCTCGATGTCGAGCTCGGTGGCGACGGCAATGGCGGCGAGCGCGTTGCGCACGTTGTGCAGTCCGGGGAGGTTCAGCATCACCTCGAGCGCTGCCGAGCCGCTGCGCGTCACCTCGAAGCGTGTGCGCAGCCCCTGCGGCCGTATGCGGGTGGCGCGCACGTCGGCGCCGGCGGCGAGGCCGTAGGAGAGCGTCGGCCGGCCGATGTCCTGGACGATGCTGCGCACGTGCTCGTCATCGGCGCACAGCACCGCGAGCCCGTAGAACGGCAGGTTGTGCAGGAAATCGACGAAGCTCTGCTTGAGGAGCCCGAAGTCGCCGTCGTGGGTCGCGAGATGATCGTTGTCGATGTTGGTGACGATCGCGATGAGCGGCTGCAGGTGGGTGAAGGAGGCATCGCTCTCGTCCGCCTCCGCCACCAGGTAGCGTCCCGCGCCGAGCCGCGCATTGCTCGCGGCGCTCTTCAGCCGCCCGCCGATCACATAGGTCGGATCCTCGCCGCCTTCCGAGAGGATGCTGGCGAGCAGACTCGTGGTGGTGGTCTTGCCGTGGGTGCCGGCGACCGCGATCGAGTAGCGGAAGCGCATCAGCTCGCCCAGCATCTCCGCGCGTGCCACCACCGGGATGCGCCCGGCGAGCGCCGCGGCGATCTCGGGGTTGTCGCGCGGCACCGCGCCCGAGACCACGACCACGTCCGCGCCGCTCACGTTCGCCGCCGCATGGCCGAGGCTGATGCGGGCACCGAGGCTCGCGAGCCATTGCGTGACCGCGCTCTCGCGCGTGTCCGAGCCCTGCACGCGGTAACCGAGGTTGAGCAGCACCGCGGCGATGCCGCTCATGCCCGTGCCGCCGATGCCGACGAAGTGGATGGTGTTAATGCGGCGCATCCGGTCGCGCCGCTCGGGCGCGACGCGCCGCTCGGCGGGCGGCCGCTGCGGGAGGTTGCGCCGCGCGGCACTCATGCGGCACTCCGCGCGAGCGCCAGACAGCAGGCGGCGAGATCCTCGGCGGCGCGCGGCTTGGCGAGCAATCGCGCACGCTCGGCCATCGCCAGTAGCTTGCCGCGGCCCGCGCACAGCCGTTGCAGCTCGCTCGCGAGCCGCTCGGCGTTGATCTCGCGGTCGGGGATCAGCACCGCGGCGCTCTCGCCCACCAGGTATTGCGCGTTACGCGTCTGGTGGTCATCGACCGCATGCGGGAAAGGCACGAGGATCGCGGCGACGCCCGCGACGGCGAGCTCCGACACGGTGAGCGCTCCGGCGCGGCAGATCACCAGGTCGGCCCAGCCGTACGCCTCGCTCATGTCCTCGATGAAGGGGCGCACCTCCGCCCGCACTCCCGCCTCGGCGTAGCTCGCCCGTCCCGCCTCGAGCCAGCGCTCGCCGGCCTGGTGGCGGACGTCGAAGGC
>JAFAKO010000176.1 GCA_019235245.1 Gammaproteobacteria bacterium | reverse complement strand
GCCGTGTCGCAGCTGCGCGAGGCGACCGCGGAGCTCGTGCGCTTCGCCAAGACGAGCGGCACCGCGGTGGTGATCGTCGGTCACGTCACCAAGGAGGGCACCATCGCCGGCCCCCGCCTGCTCGAGCACCTGGTGGACACGGTGTTGTATTTCGAGCACGACGCCGGCAGCCGCTTCCGCATCGTGCGCGCCACGAAGAACCGCTTCGGCGCGGTGAACGAGCTCGGCTTCTTCGCCATGACGGGCGGAGGGCTGCGCGAGGTGAAGAACCCCGCGGCCATCTTTCTCGCCCGGCCGAGCGAGCCGGCCGCGGGGAGCATCGTTACCGTGACGCGCGAGGGGGGGCGGCCGCTGCTCATCGAGCTGCAGGCGCTGGTCGACCGCATGCGCTTTGGTGCGCCGCGACGCATCGCCCAGGGACTCGACGCGAATCGCCTCGCCATGCTGCTCGCCGCCGCCAGCCGTCACGCGGACCTCTCGCTCCAGGAGCACGACGTGTTCGTGAACGTCGTCGGCGGCATCGAGATCGGCGAGACCTCCTCCGACCTTCCCGTGCTGATCGCGCTCGCTTCCAGCCTCAGGGGGCGGCCGCTGCCCGCGCAGCTGGTCACGTATGGTGAGATCGGCCTCACGGGTGAGGTGCGCCCGGTGGCCTACGGCGATGAGCGGCTGCGCGAAGCCCAGGCGCAGGGCTTTCGCCTCGCCATCGTGCCGCAGGGGAATGTTCCGCGTAGCACCCCTGCCGGGGTGCAGGTGATCGGCGTGACGCGCATCGCGCAGGCGCTGGAAGCCGCGCTCGCCGGCGGCGGCTGAGCTTCGCGCCTCAGGCGGCCCGACCGAGCGCGGGCCGCACGCGCACGGTGCGGATGGCGTTGTCGCCGAGCTGCAGGACCTCGAACTCGTAGTTGCCGACCCGCAGCATCGTGCCCTTGTCGGGGATCGTCTCGAGATGCTCGAGCAGCAGCCCGTTGACCGTCTTCGGGCCGCCGGTCGGCAGCTGCCAGCCGAGCGCGCGGTTGAGCGCGCGGATCGTGGCGCTCGCATTCACGATGAACACCCCGGGCTGCTCGGGATGCACGTCCTTGTGGGTGATCGTGGCGGGGTCGGTGGTGAACTCCCCGACGATCTCCTCGAGGATGTCTTCCAGCGTCACCAATCCCTCGATGTCGCCGTACTCGTTGACGACGAAGGCGAAGCGCCGGCGGTTGCGCTGGAAGAAGCCGAGCTGCACCGAGAGCGCCGTGCCCTCGGGCACGAAGTACGGCTCGCGGCTCTGCGCGATCTCGATCAGGCGCTCGCGCGTCAGCTCGCCCCGCACCAGCTCGTTCGCCACGCGCTTCATGTGCAGCAGCCCGATCAGGTTGTCGAGCTCGCCCTCGTACACCGGCAGGCGCGTGTGCGGCGTCTGGCGCAGCTGATCGAGGATGTCCTCCCAGCTGTCGTTCACGTCGATGCCGGCAATCTCCTGGCGCGGGATCATGATGTCATTCACCGTGACGCGCCCCAGGTCGAGGATCGAGAGCAGCATCTGCCGGTGCCGCGCGGGGATCACCGGCGCCGCCTCGCTCACCACGGTGCGCAGCTCTTCAGCACTGAGTGTGTGGCTGGTCGGCACGGGCGCCCGCCCGACCCGCACGATCCACAGGAATCCGTAGGCGAGGGTATTGGTGAGCCACAGCGCCGGGCGGGTGACGAGCACCAGCACGCGGTAGATGCGCGCGGCGTGCAGCGCGACCCCCTCAGGGTTCGACGCAGCGTAGATCTTCGGCGCGAGCTCGCAGAACACGATGACGACGATGGTGAGCAGCACTACCGTGAAGGGCACGGCGTAGTGATACCCGGTGCGCTGCGCGAGGATGGTGGCGATGGCGGAGCCGAAGTTGCTGGCTACGGCGAGGATCACGAGATTCGCGCCCAGCCACTCATCGGGCTTCGCCAGCAGGCGCTCGAGGATGAGCGCGGTGCCCGAGCCCCCCTGGGCACGATGGCGGATGCGGTAGCGGTTGACCGACAGCATGGCCACCTCGGTGCCCGAGGAGAAGGCGACCACGAGGAGCAGCAGCAGCAGCGCCAGCAGCAGCGCAGGTGTCTCGGTGAGCTTCAAGGTGGCTTTCCCGGAGGTGTGACTCCCTAAGCATAGAAGCTCACGGGCGCCACGGGAAAATCGGCCTGCGCACCCTATAATCCGCCGCTCCATGAGGAATTTGACCTGCCATGTTCGATAACCTGACGGCGCGGCTGTCACGCACCGTAGAGAGCCTGCGCGGCCGCGGCCGCATCACGGAGGAGAACGTCGCCGAGACACTGCGCGAGACGCGCGTGGCGCTGCTCGAGGCGGACGTGGCGCTCCCGGTCGTGAAGTCCTTCATCGAGGGGGTGAAGGCCAAGGCCCTCGGGGAGGAGGTGCTCTCGAGCCTCACCCCGGGGCAGGCCTTCATCGGCATCCTCTACCAGGAGCTCGTGCAGCTCATCGGGGGCGGCGGGGCGGGCTTCACGCTGCGCGCGCAGCCGCCGATCGTGGTGCTGCTTGCCGGGCTCCAGGGGGCCGGCAAGACCACGACCGCCGCCAAGCTGGCGCGGCGCCTCATCGAGAAGGACCGCAAGCGCGTGCTGCTCGCCAGCACCGACGTGCGCCGGCCGGCGGCGATGCTGCAGCTCGAGCGGCTCGCCGGACAGGTGCAGGCGGAGTACTTCGCCGCGCCCGCCGGCGCCTCCCCCGCCGAGATCGCCCGGGCCGCGCTCGCGCGGGCGCGCAGCGGGGTGCTCGATGTCCTCATCGTCGACACGGCAGGGCGCCTGCACGTCGATGAGGAGCTCATGGAGGAGGTGCGCGAGATCGACGCTGCGGTCGGCTCCGCCGAGCGGCTGTTCGTGGTCGATGCCATGGCCGGCCAGGACGCGGTGAACGCGGCACGCGCCTTCGGCGCGGCGCTCGATCTCACCGGCATCGTTCTCACCAAGGCCGACGG
>JAFAKO010000152.1 GCA_019235245.1 Gammaproteobacteria bacterium | reverse complement strand
CGCCTGGCGCGGCATCTACGTCGTGGCGATGGTGCTGGCCGTGTACTTCAACGTGTTCGTCGCGGTGGTGCAGGCATTCCTGAAGATCAGTTTCCTGCACGCCCTGGCGCCGACGGGCAAGGAGCCGCCATTCCTTGTCGCCCAACTGGGGACGCTGGCGTTGTTCGTGGTGGTCGGCGTGACCGCACTCAGACGATATCGCGGCCATCCGGTCAGCGGGATGGCCGGCGCACGCGCATGAAACTGCGGAGTTTTCGCGCGCCTTCGATTTGCATTATGTGAAACTGGTTCCGCCTGAGACCGGCGCGGACAGATATCTCATAAGAAGGGGAGAAACACTTAGCCGAAATCCATTTGCGCGCAGACCCGACCCTCCAACTTAGCAGCGCGACCGGGAACGCTGCGGCTGCCTGTAGGCGTTGTGGACATTGACTTGGATTTCGTTGCCAGTGCAGCATCCGTTTCGCGACGGTACTAAAAGTTCCGGTAAGCGACGTCGCGGCATCAAAAATCAACCAGCACGCCGATCAGGCAGACGGGGAGAGAGCATGAACGTCTCGAGCAAGGGAATGGGCTACACCGTATTCGTGTGCGCCGCCTTGGGCCTTTCGCTTTCCAGTCATGCGGCGCGGGCTTCCACCGAGCCGACTTGCGCACCCGATCTGAACGTGGTCGCGGGTTCCGCGGGGTGCAATGGAGCGGAGACTCGCTGGCAGTTCATGAGCGCGCTCGAGCAGATCGTTCCCCGAGCAGTGGACGCAGACCAGCGTTACTCGAAGTTCAGAGAAGACCGCGATCAGGCTTCTGACAACAAGCAGGAGCGGCCGGGACCGGAGTTGCGACTCCGCGGCCCGCTGACCGCCGCCGAAGAGGACGTAATGCATCGCGCCTATCCGGCAGCGGACATACCCCTCGTGGCGACACGCAACGCGCAGGCGGCGTTCGCCAAGGTCCAGGCGCGGGGCAGTGACGATGAACAGCCCAATGCGTGGAAGCTGCTTGGCCCAAGCGGCGTGGCCTTTCCCAACGTACTGACCTTCAGCGGTGCCAACTACATCGATTCCGGCCGCATTACTGCGCTGGTTCTCTCGCCGCGTTGCGGCGAAGAGCATTGCTCTCTCTATGTCGGTGCGGCGGGTGGCGGAATCTGGCGAACCGATGAACCCTTCAGCACCAACGGTAATCGGCAGTGGGAATTCCTGTCCGGCAGTTTCGGCACCAACGCGATCGGAACTCTCATCGTCGACCCGACGGACCAGAGCGGCAACACCCTCTACGCCGGAACGGGTGAGCCCAATGCGTCAGCCGACTCCGAGGCAGGCGTCGGCATCTATAAAACGACGGACGGAGGTCGCCGCTGGAAGAAGCTCGCGGACCTGGTGACCGCCATCACGACCCCAGGCAACGGCACCTACACCGGCGATGCGTTCGCCAACCGCTCGATTGCGGGAATCATCGTCGATCCGCGCAACCCGAACGTAATCTTCGTCGCCTCGACGCGCGGAGTGCGCGGCGTGAGCTCCGTCTCCTCAGGCGGCGTGACGTCCAGCCCGACGCCACCACGGCCGCCATTCGGGCTGTGGAAGTCGACCGACGGGGGCGCCACTTTCAGCTTCATCTGGAATGGGAACGCTTCTGTCCGCGGCGTGATCGATGTGGCGTTCGATCCGAGTAACCCGGACATCCTGTATGCGTCGGCGTTCGGCCAGGGGGTCTGGCGCTCGATGGACGGTGGTGCGACCTTCACGCAGATCCAGCCGAGTATCAGCACCGACAACACGGATCGCCCCTCGATTGCGGTGACCCGGCTGCGTAACGGTAAGACCCGCATCTACCTGGGCGAAGGTACCGGTGGGAGCTACGAGGCGCGCTTCTTCCGTACGGATGATGCCGCCGCACCGACCCCGGTCTTCACCGACCTGACCACGACGCAGAACATCAATTACTGCACGGCCCAGTGTTGGTATGACAACGTGGTCTATTCGCCACCGGGCCAGCCCGACGTCGTCTACCTGGGCGGTTCGTTCGACTACAGCAACTACGCCTTTGTCAACAATGGCCGTGCCTTCATCTACTCGACGGACGCCGGCAACAGCTTCACGGATGTGACCTGGGATGCGACGACCACGCCGACGGTGCCCGGCTCGTGCTGTCAGCCAAATCCGATCGCACCCAACGGCATGCACCCGGATTCGCACGCGATAGCGGCGATCCCGGGCACCAACGCCGCGTTCTTTGGCGGTGATGGTGGGCTCACGCGCACCAGCGGCAGGTTTGCCGACATCTCGTCGCAGTGTGTCGCCCGTGGCCTCAGCGGGGCCACTCTGAGCCTGTGTCAGCAGCTGCTGTCGCGGGTGCCGACGCGCCTCTACAGCCTCAATGACGGCCTCTCGACCCTGCAGTTCCAGAGTCTTTCGGTGAATCCCTACAACGCGAACGACCTGATGGGCGGCACCCAGGACAACGGCACGATGGCAACGGACGGCACGAGCCTGCTGTGGCCGCAGATCATCTACGGCGACGGCGGCCAGTCAGGCTGGAATGCCGCCAATCCGGCATTGCGCTTCAATTCCTATACGGGCCCGTACAGCGACGTCAACTTCCAGAACGGAAGTCCGACGAAGTGGGTCATCGGCACCGGCCCGATCGCCGCCAGCGCAGAGGCTCCATACGCGTACTTCTATGCGCCAGTCATTGCCGACCCCAACCCCGCCCGGGCCGGTTCGATCTTCCAGGGCTCGCTCAGTGTCTGGCGGACGCAGGACTGGGCCGGTAACCAGGCGTATCTCGAGGCTAACTGCCCCGAGTTCTTTACCGCGGGGAACAATCCGGCGTGCGGCGACTTCATCCAGATCGGTCCCGCCAACGCGACTGACCTCACGGACTCGGGACTCTATGGGCCCGCGGTCTATGGCGCCGATCGGCAAGGAGGTGCAGTGGCCTGGATCGCACGTACGCGCAGTGACACCGGAACGGTTTGGGTGGCAACCGGCAAGGGCCGCGTGTTCATATCGAAGAACGCGGACGCGGCCCCGGGGTCGGTGATCTTCAAGCGACTGGACTCGCTGCCGAGCGCGGGCTCGTCTCCCAGCAGGTTCATCACGGGCATTTATATCGATCCGAAGAACGCGAACCACGCCTGGATCTCCTATTCGGGTTATGACTTCAACACGCCCAGCCAGCCCGGTCACGTCTTCGAGGTCACCTACAATGGCAGTGACGCGACGTGGACGCAGATCGATGGTGGGTCAGGCGGCCTGGCGGACCTGCCGGCGACCGGCGTGGTGCGCGATGACCGCACCGGCGACCTCTACGTGTCGAGCGATTTCGGCGTGATGAAACTGCGCAGGGGGTCGACGAAGTGGTCCGTGGCAGGCACCGGTTTGCCCATGGTCGAAGTGAACGGCTTGACCATCTCCCAGTCGGGACGCAAGTTGTTTGCAGCCACCCACGGTCGAAGCGCCTGGTCGCTGCAGCTACCTTCGGGTGACGATTGAGGTAGTTTTGCCCCTCAGGTACCTGGTCGCAGCCGGCATCCTGGCGACCTCTCCCGCTGCCATCGGAGCGGGAGAGGTCGCTTCGCCGGGTTACCTCGAGGGACACCTCAAGATCAGTTCACCCCGCACCGTGGAGCTCGCTGAAGGCGGTGCTGTTAAGGGCACCGGGGTGGACTACGCACAATATCCGCTGCTCGTTTTGAGCAGCAAGGGTGACAAGGAAATCGCCCAAATCACCGCGGACAAGGCGGGAAACTATCGGGTCGCTCTGCCGCCGGGCGACTATGTTCTCGATGCCAAAGGGCGCGCGCCCGGACACATACGCGCGACCCCGAAGCATTTCAGCGTTGTCGCGAACCAGACGGCCCACGCTGACTTCGAACTGGACACCGGCATCCGCTAGCGCTGGTCCCTCGTCCTGTGAGGCGTAGCTCAGGAATACTGCGGGCGAAGGCTCGGTCACGCAGGGCAGCTTAACCGAATGGACCCGCACGCAGCATCGCGCGAGCGTCAGCTCATGGCCGGGCGGCTGCCCGCGCTGCCGCCCGGCCCAACCCGCTTCAGGGTCTCGCTAGACCGTAATCGTCGTCCCGTCGAACTTCGTGAAGGTGAATCCCTGGAACGGCTCGTTGAAAGTCAGCCGCTGGTCGCGCAGCACACTGATCGCGATCTTTTCACCGAGCAGCAGTCCCTGCCTGGCATCCGCGCGCCAATGGACCCCGGCAATATCCCGACCCAGTCCAATGTTGTGGGCGAGCTTGTTGAGCTCTCCGCCGACGGTGATGAGAGCGGCATCGGCTCCCGTGTAGGGCAGCAACGACTGTCCGTCGTCGGAGGGCACGACCGGGTTTGGCAGCACGAAGGCCTCGTTGAAGAACGCCTTGAGCACCGTGACGCAGGCACCTGCGACGCTGCTGTGGCCCTCGCCGTAGGAGGGATGCTGCGGCCCGCCTTCCGGATAGGCAGCCGGCAGCAGATAGGTGCCGTACTTCCCGACGATGTGACTGATGGCCGCGGAATTCAACACGTCGCTCTGGATCGGGTACTTCGCAGCGCCCGTCAGGGTGTTGTGAACCAGCCCGCCGTACGCCAGTGGCCGCAGCGTGCGATGCACGAACCACTTCTGATGCCACATGGCCTTGAGCGCCGCCTGCGTCACCTCGCCAAGCAGATTCTGGATGTGCCCGGAGCCGAAGCTGATGAGCCCGGCCTGATTCTTGCTGGTCAGGTAGGGGTTGCCCGGATTGAGCGGGGCCTTGGCGAGCAGAAACTGCGCCGCCACCAGATATTCCTGGAACGGGATGTCCGAGTGCACGAATGCCCCGAGGTCACGGCCGTTCTTGATGTAGCTGGTGCCTGAGACGACGTTGGCAGGGAAGGGCCCCTGACCATTCTGAACTGCGAGCCATGAGGCGTAGTCGGTGCAGTAATCCTGGCCGGGGAGATAGGTGTTGTAGATCTGCTTGATACCGAGAGTTCCAAAGGCGACGGCGTTCAGAAAGAACTGCGAAACGAACGGGCCGATCAGATCACCCGGCGTGGTGCCGCGATACAGTGTCCCCGCCGTCACCAGACCACCGGCCTTTGGCCCGCGGAAGTCGGAGAGGCGATTGAGATCCGCAATGGCCGCGGCGGTGAGCGGCTCGTTCCCGTATTGCGAAAAGGGAACGTCGCGGGTCAGCGCCATCCAGTAGTCCTCCACCATCTCGCCGGCCCGCTCGGCACTCGCCAGTGTCGGGGAGGGCGGGATCGTCACCTGACCCACATCGGTTCCCTGCAACGTGAACGCGAGACCCGCCTGGGGATTCGTCAGCTTTACCGTCCCTCCGTGGGGAATATTGGCGAAGTCGCTGGGATCGCCACTCCTGACCGCGGTGAGCAGTGCCGCGTACGCATTGGGGTCGACTTCCCCGAGGCTGTTGTGAGGCAAGCCCTGCGAAAAATTGCCGATGTAGTTGTCGTAGCGCGCCTCATCCCCGTTATGGATCTGACGCGGAACCGGGACGGAGCGCTCTTGTTTCGCTGCCTGCACGCGGGCATCGAAAGCCCGGTCGGCGCGTGAGCCTTCATCATCAGAAGACCCGTCAGCCTCAGCGCGCCCGCTCACGAGCAACGCGGGCCCCATCGCGGCTGCGGCCGCGGCCGTCGCGCCGATGCCGGCGGTCGTCAGGAACGAACGTCGGGCGGGAGATTGGCAGCTCCGATCGGTCGCAACGTCCTCGGGCATCTCGACCTGATCCGGCTTCACTACGGGTGGTATGCGGTCGGTCATGTTGGCTCCTCCGAAGTGCTTTGTAGGTAAGTTATGGAGTGTTGGCTGCCCTGACGACAAACACCGTTTGGTGATCTGGAGTGGGCCGGCTTGTTGTTATCAGCCGTCACGGGCACGGAGTGGCGTTAATACGCTTGCCCTCTGTTCAGGGCATGAATCCTGAGCGACGAGGTAAGGAATCGTCAGCGAGTGTAACACCAGCGCACAGGAGATTTGCCTTGCCTTGCGGTTGCCGTGGAGCAACCCCCGCGCACGTGTGGTGTTTCGTGCGAGGGGCAGTCGCGGGAAATGACGAGGCACGCTGCCGGTATCACTACGGGTATTTGCTTATCGTGACGATCAGGACGCCCGGCGAAGCAGGCATACTCAGGCACTCATCGTCCGCGGGCATCGGCCAGGACCGGCCGGCCCGGCGCCACCCCTTCGACGATGCGGCCGCCGTCCACCACCAGCGTTCCGGCTCGCATCGCGCCCCGATCGTCGGCGATGCATCGATCCGAATCAAGGCGTCATCGGCCCACGGCTGTCTCTCCCAGGCATCCGAGGCCGGTCAGTGCCGTCTCGACCGCCTGCTCTAGTGGTGTATGCGGCTCGCTGCCGAGCACGGCCGCGAGTCGCGCGTTGTCCATGCGCAGTGGAACGCGCCACAGGTAACGCATCTCGAGCATTTCGCGAAACGTCGTGACGAGCGGCGCAGCCAGCACGATGAGCCACCAGGGGAATTTTGCACGCACCGGCTGCAGCTGCGTGCGTCGTGCGACCACTCGCTGGATGGCCCGCGTCATCTGCGTGCCATCGGGATCCCAGTGTCCCCTCATGTGGAAGGTCGCGAATGGCTCCAGCGAATCGCGCCGGCCGAGCAGCTGGACGATCGTCCGCGCCACATCGGGCAGGTACGCCCACTGGTGCCCGACACCGCGTGCGCCGGGATAGGTGATCTTAGCGACCGGCCGGCCGGGCTTGATCAGTCCCTGCGAGAACCAGTTGTTGCCGGCCTGCGGACCAAAAAAATCTCCGGCGCGCACAACGAGCGCCCTTCCGCCGCGCGCGGCGAACTCCCGCAATCGTCGTTCCATCTCGACGCGGATCGCGCCTTTTCGGGTCAGCGGGTGCTGCGGAGACTCCTCGGTCACGACGCCGAAGGCATCCGGGCCGTAGTTGTATACCGTACCCGGAAGCACGATCGTGGCCCGCTCAGAGGTGGCCGCGGCAATGGTGTTGTCGAGCATCGGCAGCACCAGCTCCGACCAGCGTCGATATCCGGGTGGGTTGACGGCGTGCACGATAACCGCGCATCCCCGCGCCGCGGTGCCAACGTCATCGCGGCGCAGGGCGTCCCCGCGCATCCAGGTGATACCTTCGCGCTCCTCGATGGCCACTCGCGCGTGGCGGCTCAATGCCCGGACCTCCCACCCTGCATCGAGCAGTTGCCGTGCCAGCTCGCCGCCGATGCCCCCCGTCGCACCCAGCACCAGGACCGTGCCTGCCTTTCCCATGACTCTCTCCCACAATTGCCTGATCGATGGGTGAATGCTGAGCTCTCCTGCTGCTGGATGGAATTGCATGACATACCTCAACAGCTATACATTTATGCATGGAAGCGCACGTCGCATGGGAGCTGTACCGGTCCTTTCTCGCGGTGCTGACCGAGGGATCGCTCTCCGGTGCAGCCCGCTCGCTCGATATCGCGCAACCGACCGTGGGGCGGCACGTCGCTGCCCTGGAGCGGGCGTTGCGCATGCCGCTGTTCACCCGCTCGCAAACCGGGCTGTTGCCGCTCGAGTCAGCCTTGGCACTGCGGCCCTATGCGGAGGCGATGAGCACCGCGGTTGCGGCCCTGGAGCGCGCTGCCGCAAGCCAGGGGGCTGGCGTACGTGGAGTCGTTCGAATAACGGCGAGCCACGTGATCGGAGTCGAGGTCCTGCCGCCGATCCTCGCGCGCGTGCGCGAGCGTCATCCCGATCTTCAGATCGAGCTGGTGCTCAGCAACAGGATGCAGGATCTTCTGCAGCGAGAGGCGGATATCGCGGTGCGCATGGCCCGTCCCGCCCAGCAACTGCTCATCGCGCGGCGCGTGGGTCAGGTGGATGTGGGACTGCACGCAACGGCGCAATACCTCGAGCGCCACGGAACCCCGGCCACCACGGCGGATCTGCACGGGCACGCGCTCATCGGCTTCGATCGGCCGACCGCCTTCATTCGCGCGGCCAGCAAATCGTTTCCGCTGCGCCGCGAGACTTTTTCCATACGCGCGGACAGCGACCTGGCGCAGCTCGCCCTCATCCGATCCGGGGCCGGCATCGGCGCCTGCCAGGTGCCGATCGGCAGACGCGATGGCCTGGTACGCGTGCTCGGCCGGCAATACTCACTGCTGCTCGATACCTGGATCGTCATGCACCAGGACTTGCGCAGCAGTCCGCGCTGCCGCGTTACATTCGATGCCCTGGTGGACGGGCTGAAAAGACACGTTGCTGCACCGGTGGCACGGGCTCAAGGCTTGGCGCCGGGAAAGGCCGTGCCGAAGAAGTCATCCTGATTCCACCGCGGACGATCGTTGTCCTGCGCGACATAGACTCCGCACAGAAATCCCACCTGCGCGAAGCGCGCCGCCGCGTCGAAATTCAGACCCGGCTGCTGCATGTCGTCCTGCGGCTGGTGGTAGAAATGAGCCTCCCAGTTTTGAGAGATCTTCGCGGGCTTGAGGCTGGGATCGTCGGACTTGAATCCGGCAGTCAGCGCGAACGAGGGAACTCCCTGCCGTACGAAGGAATACTGGTCGCTGCGGACGAAGCCCACCTGCTCCGGCTGCGGATCCGGGCTGACGGCCAGGCGCAGCCGGTCGGCGGCCCGACGCACGACCGCGTCGAGGCTCGAATGCTCGGCACCGAGCGCCACGACATCACGCAACGGCCACAGCATGAGATCTTCGTCGATGTTGACGTCCGCCACGATGGCAGCGGGTGGAACGGTCGGGTTGGAGGCGAAATAGTCCGAGCCGAGCAGGCCCTCTTCCTCACCCGTGACCTCGATGAAAAGCACTGAGCGGCGTGGCTTGTGGGGCATGCGGGTGAAGGCCCGTGCGATCTCGAGGACCTCCGCGGCTCCCGAGGCGTTGTCCAGCGCGCCGTTGTAGATGCTGTCGCCGTTGACCGGCGTACTGATACCGAGGTGATCGAGGTGCGCGGTGTAGACCACGTATTCGGCGCTCAGCTTCGGATCGTCTCCTTCGAGCTTGGCGACCACGTTCGGACTGTGCACGAGCGCGCGGCGGCTGACGGTGCGAATCTCGGCGCTGCCCGGCAGCGGGAAGGCGGCGAGCTTCCCGCTCTTCATGCCCGCGGAGATCTCTTCCGCGCTGTGGCCGCTTCCTGACAGCAGCCGCCTCACCGCGGGCATGCTCACCGCGCCGTAGGCCTTGAGCGCCGCGTAGTAGTGATCCGGCGCACCTGCGGCATCCAGCCAGTTCATGCGCGGGACGGCGAGATCGCGGACCTGCTTGGCGAAGGGATACAGGCTCTCGAAGCGCGGCTCATAGAACAGCAACAGGCCGGCGGCGCCGTGGGCGGCCGCGTTCTTACGCTTGAGCCAGGAGGCGGAATAGTGCGCTTTGACGGCCGAGGGGAAGTCGGGGGCTCCGAACACGATCGCGACGATCTTCCCTTTCACGTCGGCGCCCTTGTAATCGTCGTAATTCTGGTCTGGCGCGGTGATCCCGTAACCGACGAAGACGATCGGAGCGGTGACCTGCGAATCCTCGCGTCCCGGATCGCCGTAGAGAATGTAGTCCTCACGGAACTTGAGCGATTCGGTCGCCGCAGCGTTCGTCCACCCGAAGGATGAGGCGGGCTCATCGACGCTCACCGACTGCAACGGCACATCCTGGAAAAAGCTGCGGTGATCTCCCGCCGGTATAAGTCCCATGGACTCGAATTGCGACGCAATGAACTGCGCAGCGAGGAGATGACCGCGGGTGCCGGTTCGCCGGCCTTCGAGCAGGTCATCGGCAAGAAACCGCATATCCGCGCGGATGGCTTCGGGTCGTATCCCGGCGAGCGCCGCGTCAAAAGCGTCGGTGGGCGGGTCAGCCGCTGCTGCAGCTCCGGCGAGCGCACAAAGCAGTGTAGTGACCGCAGTGGGCGCTGCCACGCTTGCGGCGCGCGGAACTGACTTCCGGCAGGTCATGAAGAGTCCCTTTCAGGCGCAGCCGCTGTTCGGTACCGACCATCGCCGCGGGCAGTCTCGGCGCGGTGGCGCCCGTTGTCCAAGGGTTTCAGGCGGTGAATCTGCTCGAGAAATGCCTGCGGCGACACCGGACGGCCCAGGAAATCCTGCATCAGCTCGCGCGTGTCGCGCTCTGAGCCATAGCGCAGCAGGTGTTCCGAGAGCCAGCGGTACCAGCGGGGGTCGCCGGTATCGAAACCACCCAGCGCGTCTGCGATGTGCCTGCGCATCTCGGCGGTGAGGACGGCGCCGAGGCCGTAGTTCACCATGTAACCCGGAAGGTCTGCGAGCTGTACGCGCATCGCCCACCAGGAGAATTCCGGGTGCGGCACGATGTGCAGATAGCGGCTCGTGATATCGGTCCAAAGTGCGTTGGGGTCGGTCGTGGGAGCGCGGAACATCCGCAGCTCGAACAGGGACCAGGCCACATCGAGCACCACCACCGAATACAGGGCGCGGAGCGAGAGTTGCTCCGGCGCTTCATGACCCAGGTAGCGGCGCTGCCAGGCGGGCTCGTACGTGCTCCAGGCCGGGACGTCGGCAAACGCCTCGGCGAACAGATCGCTCGGCCAGTCGACGAAGGCGGGACGATTGCGAATGGCGGTGATGTTCGCCACGTGGCCGTTCTCGTGCACCAGCTCGTTCAGGACGAACAGGCCGCCACGCTCGTACGGCGCGGATACGCGCGCGACGGTGGGCCACCAGGCCCCGTGCACGATGCGTCCGTGGGTGACGAATTCCGTGTAAGCCAGTGCGGCCTTGTCCGGGCGGGGCGCGAGATCGTAGAGCGTCCCCAGCTGCTCGAGATCAGCGCCCAGGTCGCGGTAGTAACGTTGATTGATCGGCTGCAGCGCTGCGCGCGGGATGTAGGCACCCAGCAGCCGATCGGCCTCGCTCCCCTGGAACCGGAAGTCCCAGGGCTCGATCGCGGCATCGCCGCTCGACTCGCGCCACGCCTCGAGCATCTGCACCAGCCAGCGCTCGACTTCACCCGTATCGATGCCGACATCGCGGGCGGCATTGTCGATCTCGGAGCCGCTTTTGGCCGCCTCGGTGGCGGCGCCGGCGATCATGCGCCGGTAGGGACTGTCGGGCTCGTTGTTGCCGTTGATCGCCTGCCACAACGGCACGAAGGCCAGGAACACCGCCTTGCGGCGCGCCGCGTCGGCGGTCTCGTGCAGCAGGTCGAGGGCCGAAACGCGGTTGATCTTGCCGCCCTCGAAGCTGAGGCTGTTGCCGATTTCGGTGAAACAGGCGACCAGAGCGGATTTCAGCTGCGGATATGGAATGTCCCTGCGGGCCGCATCGGGACACTTGGCCGCCGGGCTGAAAAGCGCTCCGCCGCCGGTGAACCCCTGCATCTGCTTGCGCATGGCGGCGACGGCCCTGGCATCCCGCCCGGAGAGCCCGGCGGTCGGCAGGCTGTCGAGCTGCCTGCCGAGCTCGGCGCGCCGGGAGATATAAAAACGTTGCCAGGCCGCGCGGTCCTTGCCCTGGTAGCGGCTCAGGAGGCCCGAGTCGATGGTGGCGAGGATGGTGTTGGCATCACTGACCTCTGCATAGAGATCTTCGACGGTCGAGACCTGCTTCGAGTCGGCCTTGAGGGACCCGTCCGCCCCCATCGACTCGAGCGAGAAGAGCAGGCCGCCAGCGAGAGCGAGCCACAGCAGGTTTCTCATAGATCCTCGGCGCATGCACGCGTTTGCGGGTTCACTTCGCCGACGCACGGCTGGTCGCATGCGGCGTCCTGGCGTCGATCCAGCGACTGATCTGTTCGTGCAGAACCGACATCGGCATCGGCCCAGCGTCCAGCACTGCATCATGAAAGGCGCGAATATCGAAGCTTGCGCCCAGAGCCTGCGCGGCTCTGTCGCGCTCGGCCAGAAACTGCAGCTCGCCGATCTTGTAGGCGAGCGCTTGTGCCGGCCACGCGATGTAACGTTGTGTCTCGCCGACCACCGCGCCTTCCGGCAGGGCGGTGTTGTTCCGCAGGCAACTCTCGGCGCGCTCCTTGCTCCAGCCCTTCCAGTGAATGCCAACGTCCATCTCGAGCCGGCACGCGCGCCACATCTCGAAGGACAGCCGGCCGAAGTGCTCGTAGGCGTCGCGATACACGCCCATGACCTCACCGAGCTGCTCCGCATACAGAGCCCAGCCCTCGACGAATGCCGTGGGCTCGTCTTTGCGCCGGAAGGCGGGCAGGTCGGTGCGCTCCTGGGCCAGCGCGATCTGCAGATGGTGACCGGGCACGCCCTCGTGCAGGACCCAGGCAGGCAAGGCGAACAGCGGGCTCTGGTACGAGTGCAAGCTCATGACCACCGTGCCCGGTGCGCCTTTTTCCGGATCTCCGAGGTCGTAGCCGCTCGAGGATGCCTCGAGCTCCGGCGGCTTGAGGCGGAACGTCCACGTGAGCCGCGGCAGGCGGCCGAACCAGAGCGGCAGCAGGCCATCGGTGCGCTTGCCGATCTCGCTCGCCTTCTCGATATAGGTCTGGAGGTCCGGCGCGTAGAACCGCTGGTCGGTGCGCAACGTCGCTATGAATTGGGCCAGCGAGCCCGTGAAGCCGGTCGAGCGCATCGCGCTTTCCATTGCGACACCGATGCGGGCCACCTCCCGCTCCCCCAGTGCGAACACCTCGTCCGGTTTCATCTCCATGGTGGTCGAGCGCCGCACCTGGAATGCGTACCACGCTCGGCCATCCGGCAGGCTCGAGGCGCCGAGCTGCGGACGTGCGTGCGGCAGGTAGTCGCGCTCGAAGAACGAAGCCAGCTCGTGCTGCGCCGGCTTGACCGCCTGCTCGATCGCGGCCAACGCTTCGGCACGCAGGGCTGCCTGCCGGTCGGCGGGGATGGTGGAGGGCAGTTGTCTCAGCGGTCCGAGCAGCGCGCTCTCTGCCGCGGGCTGCTCGGCGGCGAGCTTGAGAATGGCGAGGACCGCGGTCGCCGTCGGTTGGGGCTGAACGAATCCGGTGGCGATGCCGCGCCTGAGATTGTCGATCTCCTGATCGAGGTAACGAGGCCAGGCTTGCAGGCGGGCTATCCACGCGGTGGCGTCGGCCGCGGTGCGGATGACGGTCGTCTCTGCCGCGTAGTTGGCGGTGTTGAAGAAACCGTCCCCGTTGTCGAAGGGAATGCGCGCTTCGTCAAAGCGTGCGGCCTCGATGCGCATGCCGAGCCGCCACTCCAGCAGGCGGCGGGTCAGGGCATCCTCGGTCCCGGCAGGCGCTGGTGGCAGGGCGGCCAGTTGCACCTGCAGTGCTTTGAGCGCAGCGGTGCGGCGACCCTCCGCCGGCTTGCTTACATCCGGCCAGCCGGGTCCGTCCTTCGGATCGGTTTCGCGCTCGATGGCGGATTCCTCGGCAACTATTCGCGCGAGAGCGGTATCCTCGGCGGCCGCCGTGGCGTGCAGGAGCGGCAAGACGCTCGCGAGGCAGAAAAGCCGCAGTTGCCGGGCGACCCGCATGCGCAGAACGGTCAGAAGTGAAATGTCGCGCCGAGCGCGAAGCCAGCCAGGGAGAAGTGCTCGATCGGTTGCGTGTCGGCTTGTTGGAACGAGAGATAGCGGTAGACGAGGAGCAGGTCGCCCCAGCCGAAGGCATAACCCATGCCGAGCATCCCCTGCCAGGTGAATTTGGACGTGCCGGCACCCGCATCCAGATAACAAGGGACGAACCATTTACCGCCTGCAAACCTGACGTTACCGCGCAAACCGGCCACGCCGTCCCACAGATCGGTACTCTGTCCCACCGTGCCGGTGCGAGCCGGCAGGTTGCCAACGGTGCTGTCGAACGACCAGTCCAGCGTCGTGCCGATATGCGTGTAGCGCAGCCCCGCCAGCACGTCGAAGCTGGTATTGGTTTCGCGCACCACGGAATAGGTGCCCATCAGCGATGCCATGTAACCGGTGAGGCTCGTGGTCGTGCCGGTGTTGACGGGCACCTCGCTTCCGCCGATCGGACCCACCACCGTGGTCACGTCGCTGCCGACCTTCTGGAAATCGCAGTAGACAAAGTCGGCCGCGACACCCCATCTGCCCTTGCGCACGTCGCCGTTGAGAAACAGCGCGCCGTTCAGGTACTTGAGGATATCCGTCATCGAGACCGGAGTTCCGCCGGTCCCGGGAGTTTCGTAGCGCAGCGTCGCGTCGACATGCGGCAACCACGCGTACGGCGTCAGCGAGAACTCCCACGGCGTCGCTTCGGGCTCAGCGGCCGCGGCCGGCTTGAGCAGCAGAGCCTCGAGGCTGAGGAGCACGACCAACGTGGTCGCGAACAGGAGCGTGTCGCTCGGCGCGCGATTGCTCAGCTCCAGCGGCACTGCACCGATCACATCGCCACTCTTGACCACGGCATGACCGTCGAAGTAGACGGTCTGAGTGTAGCGGGCGTCGGCATAAGCAGCGAGCTGGTAGGGAATCTGGGCGCGCGCCGGGATCACCTCGGGGTCTGGCGAAATTCGCGGCGTTCCAGTCTGACAGTAGCGGGCGAACGGCCGAGCACGCGCCGGAAGGATCGGTTCATGTGGCTCTGGTCGCAGAACCCGGCGTCCAGGGCGATGGAGCTGAGGGGCTGGCCGGTCTCCCGTAAGAGGTGCGTGGCGCGTTCGACGCGCAGCCGTGCGGCGGTCTCCTGAACCGCCTCGCCGGTGGCGTGCCGGTACGCGGACCCAAGCCACGAAGGATGCCGGCGGGCCTGCAGCGCAAGCTCGCCGATTCTCAGGCGCGCATCTTCCCGCAGACGCCGTGCGATCGCATCCATCCATTCCGGGGGTCGCGGGGCAGCCTGGCGATGAGCCACTTCCAGGAGCTGCCGGATCGCTGCCCGCAGGTGCTGCTCGGAAGGGTCGGTGCCGCAGACGCGCGCGAGGGTTCGCGCCTGTCTCGCCGCGGCTCCTCCGGTCCAGAGCGTGACGGGGCGGTCCGGAAGCAGTGGGCTTCCCAGCCAGCAGGGATCGAACTCGATCTCGATCTGCTCGAATCCCACCGCAGCGGTCGCGTTGCGATGGGCAGCCCCGGCACGATAGAAAACTGCCGACGGTCCGCAGATGAATCTCTGCCCGAGCTCGGTGTGGTTCAGATAGGAGCCCATTACAAACAGCGAAAGCAGCGGCCAGTCATGTGCGTGTTCCGGCACGCAGGCATGACTCCTGTCGATCACCCTGCGGATACGGGCTCCGCTGAAGCTTGGCAGCATCGGTCTCCTCGGGGAGAAGGCAGTTGCTTAATCTTAATTAAGAGTCGTGCCAAAAGCCGTCAAGGGAAACCCGTCAAGGCGAAAGGAAGGGTCGTCAGGGAGATGTGCGCCCCGGTACCTTGAATCCGTCCAATACCGACCGCCGTGAATACTCTAAAAGACGAACCGTTGCCGACAGATGGAGGCCGACGCTCATGGCATCGCGGATCAGTTTGCTGTCATGGCTTCGTGGCCGTGCACGCGGCTGCTGTGCACTCGCTGCGCTGCTCATGCTCCCCGCGATGGTGTGCGCGGCGGATAAGCCGGACTGCCACGTCGGCAGCTATCGTCTGACCGACGGCAGGCTGATCGATATCGCGCCCTCCGAGGGGGACACGCTGCGCTGGCGGCAATTCGATGGAGCGACTGGCGCTCTCCACCCGGGGCCCGACGGGGTCTGGAAAAGCACGCTGGGGTGGACCGAGCGGCCCGACGGGGTCACCGTGTCGTTTTCCGCTTGCGGCAGCGGTCGGATCGAGTTCGATGGTCTCGCAGGTTCGCAGGTGGCGCTCGATGTCAAGGACACGACCTTCAGGAGTCACGGGACCACACTCGTGGGCCGACTGGTCATGCCGCCGGGAAATGCGCCGGTGCCGATCGCCATTCTTCTCCACGGCTCGGAGCAGGACTCTGCGCTGAGCTCCTATTCGCTGCAGCGCATGCTGCCGGCCGAGGGCGTCGGCGTTTTCCTCTACGACAAGCGCGGCACCGGCGCGTCCAGCGGGCACTACACCCAGGATTTCAGCCTGCTGGCCGATGATGCGGTCGCGGCCTTGCGCAGCGCGCGCCAGCTCGCGGGGCGACGCGTCGGCCGCATCGGCTATCAGGGCGGGAGCCAGGCCGGCTGGGTGGCGCCGCTCGCCGCCAACCGCGCGGCAGTCGACTTTGTCATCGTCTGCTTCGGTCTCGCCGTCAATGTGATCGACGAGGACCAGGAGTCGGTCGAGCTGCAGCTGCGCGAGCGTGGCTACTCCGCGCAGGACATCAGCAACGCGCTCGCGGTTGCGGACGCCGCGGAGAAAGTGTTCGCCAGCGGCTTTACCCGCGGCTTCGAAGACTTCGATGATCTGCGGGCACGGTACAAAGACGCACCCTGGTACAAGGATCTGCGCGGCGACTTCACCTGGATCCTGTTGCCCCGTTCGCAGGCGGAGCTGCGCGCGATGCGCGCCGATTTCAGCTGGGGAACACCGTTTTACTATGATCCGATGCCGGCGTTGCGCGCCAACAGGACTCCGCAGCTGTGGATCCTCGGCGGCGAGGATTACGAGGCGCCGAGTGCCGAGACGCGCCGACGGATCGAGTCGCTCATCGCGGCGCGCAGGCCCTTCACGCTCGCCTATTACGCCAGGGCCGAGCACGGCATGACGCTCTTCGAGACCGGCGCCGACGGCTCGCGACTCTCGACTCGCTACGCCTCCGGCTATTTCAGGATGGTGCGTGACTTCGCGCGCGATGGGATGCTGCGCGGGGACTACGGCGATGCCGAGCTGAACCCGCCCGCGCTGCGGAACGAGGCGAGTAACGGTCGCTTCCCGGCCGCCGCCGGTTCCAGGTGACGCCGACTGCTCGTGCGTGTAGATTTTGCGGGCCACCATAAGACCAACGTGCGAGGGTTCGCACCGTGGCCAAGATTCCCGCAGGCGTCGGGCCGAGATATCCGCATGTCGTGGTGCTGGTTGGCGCCACGGGCGACCTTGCGCGCCGCAGGCTTCTGCCGGGCCTGTTTCACCTTTCCAGGTCGGGCTTCATCCCCGGGTGCCGGATCGTCGGCATGTCGCTCGATGAGCTGAGCGCGGACGCGTTTCGCGATTTCGCCCGCGCGGCCCTCGATGAATATTCCTCGCGCAAGTTCACGGCGGAGGAGTGGCACACCTTCGCGGCGAGCCTCGATTACGTGCCGCTCACCGCCGGGCCCGGCGCGCTCAAGGCCGCCGTCGACAGAGCCGAGAAATCGTTCGCGGGAGCCGAGACCCGCCGACTGCACTACCTGAGCGTTCCGCCGGCTGCGGCGCTCTCGGCGGTGCGTATGCTGGGCGCAGCCGAGCTGGTCGAGCGCGCCCGCATCGTCATGGAAAAGCCCTTCGGCGTCGATCTCAAGAGCGCGGTGGAGCTGAACCGCAGTCTGCACGAGGTTTTCAGGGAGGAGCGGATTTTTCGCATCGATCATTTCCTCGGCAAGGAGCCGGCACAGAACATCCTCGCTTTCCGCTTCGCCAACGGCCTGTTCGAGCCCATCTGGAACCGCAACTTCATCGACCACGTGCAGATCGACGTGCCGGAGAAGCTCGGCCTCGGCAAGCGCGTCGGCTTTTACGAAACGATCGGCGCCTATCGGGACATGGTGGTCACGCACCTGTTCCAGATACTTGCCTTCATGGCGATGGAGCCACCGACCGCTCTCGAGCCCGCCTCGATCAGCGAAGAGAAGAACAAGGTCTTTCGCAGCATGCTGTCCATCAAGCCGACGGACGTGGTGCGTGGCCAGTACACGGGCTATCGCACGGAAGAGGGCGTCGATGCCGAGTCGGAGACCGAGACATTCATCGCTCTGAAATGCTCCATCGACAACTGGCGGTGGGCCGGGGTGCCGTTCTACCTGCGGACGGGTAAGCGGCTTGCGGAGGGAGAGCGCATCATCTCCATCGCGTTCCGTGAGCCGCCACGCAGCATGTTTCCGGGCGATTCCGGCGTCGGCGCGCAGGGGCCCGACCATCTGACATTCGATCTCGCGGATGCCTCGAAGATGTCGCTGTCGTTCTACGGCAAACGCCCCGGCCCGGGAATGCGCCTCGACAAGCTCAGTCTGCAGTTCGCCATGCACGACACCGGCTGGGTCGGTGATGTGCTCGAGGCGTATGAGCGATTGATCCTCGATGCCATGCGCGGCGATCACACGCTGTTCACCAGCGCGGTCGGCATCGAGCGTCTGTGGGCGGTGTCGACGCCGTTGCTCGACGCGCCGCCGCCGGTGCGTCCCTACGCTCCGGGGTCGTGGGGGCCGAACGCCATCCATCAGCTGATTGCCCCGAACACCTGGCGTCTGCCCTTCGAGCGCGCCTGGCGTGACCCCAACGCGACGGGCAACTGAAGGCGAGCGGCGCAGCATGCCAGGCGTGGCACCGGCGGTATTTGCGGCGACTCTCGTCGCGCTCGGCATCCTCGGGCTCATCCAGCGCGATTTCGGGCCGCTCTGGCAACCGGTGCCCAAGGGCGTGCCCGCACGGGAGCTGCTGATCTATCTGTGCGCGCTCATCTCCCTGGGGTGCGGCATCGGCTTGCTGCTGCCGCGCGCCGCAGCCGCGGCCGCCCGCATCCTGCTCGTCTATCTCCTCCTGTGGCTCTTCTTCTTCAGAGTGCCGATCGTTCTCCACGCCCCGGCCGTGGAAGGCACCTGGGAAGGCTGTGCGGAGACGGTGGTCGTGGTGGCCGCCGTCTGGGTGCTCTATGCGCGCTGCGCCGCCGACTGGGACCGCTGGCACCTCGCTTTCGCGAGTGGCGCGAGCGGGATGCGTATCGCGCGGGTGTTGTATGGGCTCGCCCTCATACCCCTCGGCCTGGCTCACCTCGTTTACGTGCGAGAGACCGCCGCACTCGTGCCTCACTGGCTGCCGGCGCACGCCGCGTGGGCTTACCTTACGGGCTGCGCCTATGTCGCCGCGGGCCTCGCCCTAGTGACCGGCATCCAGGCGCGCCTCGCGAGCGTGCTCGCGGCCTTGCAGATGGCGGTCTTCACGCTACTCGTGTGGGTGCCGATCGTTGCGGCGGGCTCGCGGGATCCCTCCCAATGGAGTGAGACCCTCGACTCGTGGCTGCTGACCGCCTCGGCATGGGTCGTGGCCGATTCCTGGCGCGGCATTCAGCGCCTGCGGATCAGCCTGCGCCGCTAGCCGGCGCCGCTACTCCGCCAGCAACACGCCCGATCCACCCATCTCTTTCGGCATGTCCCTCATCTTGGGCTTGCCGTCCCTGATGCGCAGCACGGCCTCCTGGTAGTTGACGTGCAGCGCCGGCGCGAATTGCAGCTGCGGCAGCGTGGCGGCGTAGATGTCGACCAGGCCCATCGTCGGGTGCTCGGTGAACAGGTGCCCACCACACGTGGTGCACCATTTGCGGTAACTGATCGGTGTCTTGTTGTAGGTACCGATGCTCGCTCCGCCGCGCGTAATGCGCAGCGCCGCCGGGTTCCACAGCGAGAACGCGTTGACCGGGCCCGCGGACCAGTGACGGCACGACTCGCAGTGGCAGTAGCCCATCGCAGCGGGTTCGCCGCTGACCTCGAACTGAACTTCTCCGCAAAAGCAGCGTCCTGACAAGGTGCTCATGATTGAAGTCCTCGCGTAAAATCGCGGTAAATCGATCGCTGGGCCGAAAGTGTAGTGAGGCGGGCGCGGCGTTCGAATGACCGGTCGTCCGCGCCTCATGCTCTATCGTCTGCGGAGTGGCTATGGATGCGTTGTCTGACGTGCTGCGCGCCGTGCGGCTGAAAGGCGCGATATTCTTCGATGTCCACGCGGCGGATCCGTGGGCTGCCGAGACCCCGGCGGGTGCGCAGATCGTCGGGCGCATGTTCCCGGCAGCCGAGAACCTGATCTGCTATCACGCCATAACCCGCGGCACCTGTTGGGCCACGGTCGCGAGCGAGCCGCCGCTGCTGCTGCAGGAGGGGGACGTAGTCGTGATCCCGCACGGCCATGCGCACGTGCTCGCGAGCGCGCCGGGCCAGCGCGGCGTGCACGATGTGAGCCGCTACCGCTCACCGAACGAGCTGGAGCTGCCCGTCGCCATTACCATCGGGGATGGCGCCACCGAGTCGGCCGGCTTCGTCTGCGGGTTCCTCGGCTGCGATGCGCGGCCCTACAACCCTCTGCTCGCTTCGCTGCCGCACGTATTCAAGGTGAGCGACCACGCGGACGGGCCGCTGACCGCGTACGTGAAGATCGCGTTGCGGGAATCGCAGCAGCCACGCATCGGCAGCGAGAGCGTTCTTGGGCGGCTGAGCGAGCTAATGTTCGTGGACGTCATTCGCCGGTATCTCGAGACCCTGCCCGCCGACCGTCTCGACTGGCTCGCGGGGTTGCGCGATCCATATATCGGTCGCGCGCTGACGGAGATTCACCGCTATCCGGCATTTCACTGGACGCTGGAGGTACTCGCGCGCAAGGTGGCCATGTCGCGCTCCGCGTTTGCCGAGCATTTCACGCGCTTCGTGGGTACGCCGCCGATGCAGTACGTGACCAGCTGGCGCATGCAGATCGCCGCCAATCAGCTGCTGAGCACCACCGACAGCGTCATGGTCATCGCGAATCGCGTCGGCTACGACTCCGAGGCAGCATTCAGCCGCGCATTCAAGAAGCTGGTGGGCGCACCGCCGAGTGAATGGCGCAGGCGACCGCGCACGGAGCCCGACGCTTCCGCGGACCCGTTGCAGGGGGAGGCGCCGCGCGCAGCCGCACCCGACACCGGCTCCCGGATCAGTCCCTGACTCGCTCGAACTGGATGTCGAGGACGCGCCCGTCATCGCCGAGCGTCACGATCACCGGGAACCGGCCCGGTCCGCGGTGATACCGCCAGCGGTCCGCGCGCATGCTGCCGATCGAGTACACGCGCAGACCCTCGGCCGCACCGTCGCCGCTCGGCACCAGGTCGGGGTCGCCACACTTCTCCCGCACGTAGCCGCCATCATCACCGGGCTGGATGAGTGACGCGCCGCAGCGCAGCGTTTCGGCCGCAGCCGTCATCGCTGTGAATCCGGTACACACGAGCGCCAGCTTGACGATTGCTCGCATGGTCATGCTCCGCAACGGGCCCGCAATGGGCCCATGGCGAACATAGTGTCGGTCCGTGTGGCCGGCAAGTCGTACATCACCCACCGGAGGCGCAGCTTGAGTAAGAGTGTTGCATCGGTCGCGGCAGAGGCGCTGTGCCAGACCGGCCTTGCGGTAACGGGAAAGCGCGTCGCCCTCACCACCGCGCTTTTCCGGCCATCGCCGCCGGGCCGCACACGGACATCGACCTCTCCGCGCCTGCGATTCGACAGGACGGCGCTCACAGTCGTCGCGCGCGTGCAGAAGTCGCTCGAGGAAGCTGTGCCGCGAGGCAGGACGGTGATCTTCACCCTCACCGCGCCGATACGGCTGCCTGCGAGGACCGCAGCGGCTATCGAAGAGAGAATCCGCTCGGTCCTCGCCCGCCACCGTGTGCAATGGAGGGGCACCCTTCACGGAAACGGCGTGCGGGTTTCAATCCTCAGGGGCGGCGGCCGCGACACCAGCAAACTGATCGGATTCGTACACAACCCTGCGCCGGATGCGGCGATACTCATCGACATGGCTCGCGTCTTGCTCGCGCGCGCCGGCACGGGCCAGCGGAGATCTTCGGCTGCATCGCGCGAGCGCTGGTTGATCGTCCTCGATCCACGGGGGATCGCACCGCTCGGTGCGTTCCGCGCCGTGTGCGCGGCGCTGCGGTTGCGCCGCGTGTTCGCGAGGGTTCTGCTGGTGCTGCCAGGCGGACGAGTCGCGACGGTGACGGACTGAACGCTGCGCAGCCGCGGGCTGGGGATCCATCGATGTTACCCTTGCGGCAAACGGTAAGGCCGCCGGAGCCAGCAGCATGAAAGCGACGAAACAGGTGCAGGTCGATAATGGGTGGGCGAGGGTGACGGAGTGGCGCTTCATGCCGGGAGCCGAGACCGGGCATCACGTGCACGAGTACGACTACGTGGTCGTGCCGCTCACCACCGGGATCCTGCGTCTCGAGGAGCGCTCCGGCTCCAGAGAGGCGCAGCTCCAGAGCGGGGTCGCCTACGCGCGCGAGCGGGGCGTGGAGCACAACGTGGTGAACGCCAACGCCTTCGAGTTCCGCTTCCTGGAGGTAGAGCTGCTCGGCCCACCCGCGTCGTGAGCTCCCTCTTCCTGCTGCGTCGATGCACCGCGGCGCTGCTCATCCTCGCCCTGCCCATCTGCCGTGCCGGCGCGGTGCACTATGACCTCATCATTCGCAACGGGCACATCATCGATGGCACCGGCTCGCCCTGGTATGCGGCGGACCTCGGCATCAGCGCCGGCCGCATCGCCGCCATCGGCAACCTCGCGGCTGCGGACTCGGCGCGCAGCATCGATGCACACGGCATGGTGGTCGCGCCGGGCTTCATCGATATGCTCGGCCAGTCGGAGCTGACGCTGCTGGTCGATGCGCGCGCTCCCTCGAAGATATTTCAAGGCATCACCACCGAGATCACCGGCGAGGGCGAATCGGTGGCGCCGCTCAACGAGCCGATGCTGCGGGAGAACCAGGCGAGCTACCAGCGCTACGGGCTGAAGGTCGACTGGCGCACGCTCGCGGAGTATTTCGCGCGCCTGGAGCGACAGGGCATCGGCATCAACTTCGCCACCTATATCGGTGCCACCTCGGTGCGCGAGATGGTCGTGGGCTACGCCGACCGCGCGGCGACGCCGCAGGAGCTGGGCCGCATGGCGGAGCTCGTGGCGCAGGGCATGCGGGAAGGCGCCATGGGCGTGTCCAGTGCCCTGGAATATCCACCGGCACCTTATGCGAGCACGGCGGAGCTCATCGCGCTCGCCCGGGCCGCGGCGCGTTACGGCGGCATCTATGCGACGCACATGCGCGATGAGGGCAATACCGCCGCGGCCGCGCTGGACGAGACCTTGCGCATCGGCACCGCGGCGCGAATTCCCATCGAGATCTTTCACCTCAAGATTGCCGGCGTTCAGAACTTCGGCAACATGCCGCAACTCATCGAGGGCATCGAGAAAGCGCGTGCCCGGGGCGTGGATGTGACCGCGGACACCTACGCCTACACGGCCTGGAGCAATGCGCTCGCTGCATTTACCCCGCCGTGGGCCAACGATGGCGGCAAGGCGCAGCTCCTGCGGCGCCTCGAGGACCCGGCGCTGCGCAGCAGGATGCGCCGCGACATGCTGACTCCATCGGACAAGTGGGACAACGAGTGGCAGGAAATCCGGGGTGCACAGGACGTGCTGATATGCGCGGTGAACCACAAGGAACTGCTGCCCTACGTGGGAAAGCGCTTGAGCGAAGTTGCCGCCGCGTGGCACGAGGACGCGATCGACACCATCTTCGACCTGCTCCTCAAGGATGAAGCCGGCACCGGCGTTGCAGTGTTCGGCATGTCCGAAGCGGATGTCACGCTGGCGCTGCAACAGCCCTGGGTATCCGTGGGCACCGATGACTCGGCGACCTCGCCCGAGGGCATCCTTGGTGCGGATCGTCCGCATCCGCGGGCTTACGGAACCTTTGCGCGGATTCTCGCGAGGTACGTGCGCGCTGAAGGGAAGCTCAGCCTGGCGGATGCCATCCGCAAGTTCACCGCGCTGCCGGCGCAACGCGAGCACCTCACCGACCGCGGCGTGATCAAGCTCGCCATGTGGGCCGACCTCGTGGTGTTCGATCCAGCAGCGGTGCACGATGTGGCGACCTACGACGACCCCAATCGCCTCTCCGCGGGAATGTCGTACGTGCTCGTCAACGGTGTGCCCGTGCTCGAGGACGGCAGAATGACCGGCGCGCTGCCCGGCAAGGTATTGCGGGGCGCCGGCTATGCGCCCTAGTCCCGCGGGTGCGGGCCGGTGAGCGGCGCACCGGGCGCGCTCGCCTCAGCCCCGCCGGCAGCGCGGGGCCGCTATCTGCTGTCGGTGGTGCTGCTGATCGTGGCGATGGGCTCGATACAGCTCGGTGCCTCCTTCGCCAAGACGCTGTTCCACCTCGTCGGCGCTGCGGGCGCGGTCGCCCTGCGCACCGCACTTGCGACCCTCATGCTCGCCGGGGTGCTTAGGCCCTGGCGCACCAGGGTCGCAGGTGGCGCGCGCACGGCACTGCTCGTTTACGGTGTTTCGCTCGGCGTCATGAACCTGCTTTACTACCTGGCGCTGCGGACCCTTCCGCTCGGCATCACGGTTTCGATCGAGTTCACCGGGCCGCTCGCCGTCGCTGTCCTTTCATCACGCCGCGCGATCGATTTTCTGTGGATCGGGCTCGCCGCGACCGGCCTCGGGCTGCTGCTGCCGCTCGTGCCGGGGCACGGCAGCATCGATCCGACCGGGGCGCTGTTTGCGCTCGGCGCCGGCGCATGCTGGGCTCTTTATATCGTCTTCGGCCAGAGGGCTGGTGCCGACTACGGCACGCAGGCGGTAGCTCTCGGCAGCGTCATCGCCTCGATAATCGTGGTGCCCATCGGCATCGCCTCGGCCGGCGCCGCGCTGTTCGCCGTGCAGGCCCTGCCGTACGCACTCGCGATCGCGCTGCTCTCGACGGCGCTCCCCTACACGCTGGAGATGGTGGCGCTCACGCGGCTGCCGGCGCGAACCTTCGGCATCCTCATGAGCGTCGAGCCGGTGTTCGGGGCGCTCGTCGGCTGGGTGATGCTGCACGAGAGACTCACGTCCGTGCAGTGGCTCGCGATCACGCTGATCATCCTGGCCTCGATCGGCACCACCTGGAGTGCGACCGCGCAGCGCACCTCGCCGGTGCCGATGCCGGAGTGAGCTCGCCGCAGTCTTTTCGCGCTATTTGATGTTGCGCAGGTAGTCGTAAGCCTGTCGCGCGGCGTCGAGCTGGCTCATGCGAGTGAACGGGCCTTCCTGCTCGGCGAAGTAGTGCTTCAATCCTGACTTCTCGGCGACCGCGAAGATCGGTCCGTAATCGATCATGCCGTGACCGAGCTCGGCTCCCGGATGCCCGGCGCCGCGGGCGGCCACCGGCAGGAAGTCCTTGACGTGCACCATGGGGAAGCGCCCCGGGTAGTGCGCGAAATACTCACGTGGATCGCGGCCTCCCAGCACCATCCAGCCGCAATCGATCTCGAACTGCACGAGCGCCGGCTCGGTCTCCTTCAGCAGCACGTCATAGCCGCAGGTACCGGATTCCGCGGCGAATTCGAAATCGTGGTTGTGATACACGTACTGGAGTCCGGAGCGCCGCGCCTCCTCGCCGATGCGGTTGGCGAGCTCGGCGGTGCGGCGCGCCTCATCGAGCGTCATGCCCTGTGCCGCGGGCGCTAGCGGCGGCCCGGTGCGCGCGGCGGCAGCAACGGCGTCCCGCAGGCTGCCGCTCGCGGCGTAGTGGGCGCCGAGCGCGTGCGCCTCCTCGAAGGCAGGCCCGGGATCCCGCGCATCGAACTGCAGATGCGCGCTCGGGCACCTGAGGTTGGCATCATCCAGCAGCTTGCGAAACTCGCTCACCGGCAGCCCCGCGAGTCCCGCGGCTTCGACTTCGCCGAAGCCGATCTGCGCGATCGTCCGCAGAGTGCGCGCGGGGTCCGCGCGCAGCTCATCCTTGACCGCATACAGCTGTATGCCCGCCGGTCCGCCGAGCGGCGTGGCCTGCAGCAGCGATATCGCCCCGGGGGCGAGCAATGCGCCGAAGGAGGCGCCGGTGCTGCGCGCCAGAAAGCGCCGGCGCGTCCACCGGGCATCCGGCGGCGTACTCATGGCGACGGCTGTGCCTCCGTGGGAACCGCGTACCGCTCCTCGGAGAGGAGCGGTGTCAGGCTCGCACGCGCCAGCGCCTGATTGAAAGCGGGCAGATCGCTCTGCTGGATCTCGCGGTACTGCGCCGTGACGCTCGCCATTTCCTCCTCCAGGCTCTGGAGCGATTGCAGCTGCGCCGCGGTGGGCGCGAAATCCGCCCCGCCCGCGACATCGCCGCCGCCGGTTCCGACCTCGGCATTGAGCCACACCAGGTCGAGATAGACGCCGTCGACCTCGACGAAGTACTTGTCATCGCTGTTGCGCAGGGCCCGCGAGACCAGCCGCGACTCCACCGTCACCAGCTTCTTGTCGAGGTTCTCGGCGGCCGTGAGCAACTCGGTGCGCTGCTGTTCCTCTGCCGGGCTCAGCACCCGCGCCGGTGCCGGCGCTGGCTCCCCCTCATCCTCATCGCCGTCCTCAACGATCTCGGACTTCAGCTTCTCGGGTGCCTTTGCCGGCCGCAGCATGCTCTGGATCACCTCCAGCTGCTTGCGCAGCCACTCCACCTGGTTGATGGTATCGGAGACGTGGCTGATGTCATCGCGGATCTGCAACAGCGTCTTAACCGAGAGCTGCAGGTCCGCATCGGTGGCCGGTGAGTGTGGATCGCTCACGATCGTGAGTGACTGCGTGGACGGCTGGCCATCGACCGTCAGGCGCACCGAGTAGGTTCCCGGGGCTGCTATCGGCCCGACCTCGGCGGGCTTCGAGCCCCAGTGCGTGATCGGACGCGAGTCGGCATCGCGGAATCGCGGTTCCTGCCAGATGCGCGGGTTATCGGGGGCCACAGTGCGCAGCGCCACCACGCGCGGGGACTCGTAGCGCAGGTCCCACTTGATCCGGTTGATTCCGGCCAGGCCCTTGCCCTCGAGTTTGCGCACGAGGTTGCCCGCGGAGTCCAGTATCTCGAGCTGCACCGGGTCCTTGGGCGCGGCCGCGAGGGAGTAAGTGAGGGCGGCCTCGCCGCCGCGCACGAAGCGATAGGTCTTGCGCGGCTCGAACAGCTGCACGGCGGAGGGCGCGCCGCGGCGCGCGAGCTGCTCGAGCGGGCTGATGTCATCGAGGATGTAGAGTCCGCGCCCGTAGGTGGAGAGCACCAGGTCGTGAAATTCCTTCTGCACCACCACCCAGGTGACCGGCGAGGGCGGCAGCCCGTTCTGCAGCGCCTGCCAGCGGCCACCGTCATCGAGCGAGTAGTAGAGCCCGTTGCCGGTGCCTGCAAACAGCAGCCCCGGACAGTTGGGGTCGTCGGTGACGCTGCGCACGTACGACAGCGAATGCTTCGGCAGGTTGCTGTTGATGCGTGTCCAGCTCTTGCCGAAGTCGCGGGTGCGGAAGATGAAAGGGTCGCGGTTGTCGACCAGGTGGAAATCGACGCTTACGTAGGCGGTGCCGGCATCGAAGCTCGAAGGCGCAATGCTGGTGATCGTGCCGCCAGCGGGCAGTCCCTTGAGGCTGCCGGTGACATTGGTCCAGTTGCCGGCGCCATCGCGCGTATACCACACCTGGCCATCATTGGTGCCGGCCCAGATGAGCCCCTTCTGGATCTTCGAGGGTGCGATGGCGAAGACGACCTCGCCGTAAAACTGCCCCAGGTTGTCGCCGACGATGCCGCCGGAAGGCTTGATGTGCGCCGGATCGCCGCTCGAGAGATCCGGGCTCACCACCGACCAGCTGCGACCGGCGTCGCTGGTGCGGAAGATGACCTGGCAGCCGTAGTACACGGTGTTGTGGTCGAAGGGATCGATCGCGAGCGGCGGAGTCCAGTGACAGCGGTACTTCACATCGTTCGGCGGCGAGTCGAGCGTGTGCTTGTACGGACTCACCGAATGCGCTTCCTTGTAGCGCGCATCCCAGCGCGTCACCGTGTCGCCGTAGCAGGTCGCCCAGACGACGTTCGGGTCGGCGAGATCCGGAATGGTGAAGCCCGACTCGCAGCCGCCCATGTGGCGGTCCCAACCCGCCTCCTCCGACTCGCCAGGCACGCTCGGGCCGCGCATGTTCCCGTCGTCCTGCATGTTGCTGTAGAAGTAGTAGGGAATCTGGTTGTCGACCGCGACGTGGTACATCTGCCCGATGGGCAGATTGACGCGGTGGAATCCGCGTCCGTGCACCGTGGTGATGATCATGCCGGCATCGTCGGTGATCACGAAGCGATCGGGATTGGCGGGATCGATCCAGATATCGTGCGTGTCGCCGCCCCAGCGCACCTCGTGAAAGCTTTCACCCCAGTCGAGTGACTGGTGGAAGGAGCTGTTGGCGATGTACACCTCGTTGTCGCTTCCCGTGGATACCGCGAGGCGGATGTAGTAGCCCGCGCGCCCGATCAGCGCGCGCTGCGAATTGACTCGCCGCCACTGCTCGCCCGCGTCGTCCGATCTCCATACCGAGCCCTGATCCCTGGTCTGGATCAGGGCATAGATGCGTTTGGAGTTGGTCGGCGCGATGGCCACGTCGATCTTGCCGAGGGGAGAGGCCGGCAGACCGTGGCCCTCGATGCGGGTCCACTTCGTTCCGCCATCGTGCGTGATGTAGATGCCGCTGTGCGCGCCGCCGCTGTACTCGCCCCAGGTGTGCATCTCCAGCTGCCACATGCCCGCGATCAGTGTGAGCGGGTCGTGCGCATCCATCGAGAGCCCCGAGCAGCCGGCGCTCTCATCGGCGAACAGCACCCGCGACCAGTGCTGGCCGCCGTCGGTGGTCCGATAGACGCCGCGATCCTGCTGCGGTCCGGTCGCGCGTCCGAGCACGCAGGCGTACACGATGTCTGGGTCGGCGGGGTGAACGATGATGCGGCCGATACGTCCGGAGTCGGGCAGCCCCATGTTGGTCCAGGTGCGCCCGGCATCGGTCGACTTGTAGATACCGTTTCCCATCACGTCGCTGTCGCGGATGACCCAGGCCTCTCCCGTGCCCGCCCAGACGGTGCCCGGCTGCGACGGTGACACCGCGAGCGCACCGATCGCCGCGGCGCTCTGCTTGTCGAACAGCGGCTGCCAGCGATTGCCACCGTCGGTGGATTTCCACACCCCGCCTGAGGCCGCGCCGGCGTAATAGGTACTTGGATCCCCGGCAACCCCGGCTACCGCCGCGATGCGATTGCCGACCTTCGGGCCGACGAAGCGGAACTTGAACTCGCTTTCCTGCGGAACCTGGGGCGATGGCGCTGGGGTGGCCGCGCCGGCCGCGCCGCCGAGCGCCACGAGGGCGAGGATGAGCCAGGGGCCGGGCATTCTGATGTGCGTCATTCGCTGCCTACCTCAAATGTTGGGTCGAACTCGGCAAAGGGTGCAGAGCTTACCTCAAGCGCAAGGTGTGGCTTCACTGCGGCGCCTGCCCGCCGAGGTTGTCACGACGCGGGGGAAGCGCTGAGAATCGCGGTCCAGGAGAAGCGCCATGCAGAAACGCAGACTCGGAAGGAATGGATTGGAAGTCTCGGCGCTCGGCCTCGGCTGCATGAGCATGAGTTACGCCTATGGGCTGCCGGCGGACCGGCGCGAGATGATCGGGCTCATCCGGGCGGCGGTCGATCGCGGCATCACTTTCTTCGACACCGCCGAGGTCTACGGCCCCTACACCAACGAAGAGCTGCTCGGGGAGGCGCTCGCCCCCTGTCGGCAGCAGGTCGTGATCGCCACGAAGTTCGGCTTCAGGATCGATGCCGAAGGCCGCCAGGCAGGGCTCGACAGCCGTCCGGAGCATATCCGCGAGGTGGTGGAAGCGTCGCTGCGAAGACTGAGGACCGGAGTGATCGATCTTCTCTATCAGCACCGCGTCGACCCCGAGGTGCCCATCGAAGAGGTGGCGGGCACCGTCGCCGACCTCATCCGTGCCGGGAAGGTGAAGCACTTCGGTCTCTCCGAAGCGGGAGTGGCCACCATCCGCCGGGCTCATGCGGTGCAGCCGCTCACGGCGCTGCAGAGCGAGTACTCCTTGTGGTGGCGCGAGCCCGAGCGCGAAGTGCTGCCGCTGCTGGAGGAGCTCGGCGCAGGCTTCGTGCCGTACAGCCCGCTCGGCCGGGGATTTCTCACCGGCAAGATCGACGAGAACACCCGCTTCGAGAGCGGCGATTTCCGCAACACCGTGCCACGCTTCGCTCCCGAGGCACGCAGGGCGAACATGGCGTTGGTGCAGCGGCTCGGCGCGATCGCTGCGGGCAAGGGCGCCACCGCCGCACAGCTGGCACTCGCGTGGCTGTTGTCCCGCAAGCCCTGGATCGTGCCGATCCCCGGAACGACGAAGCTGCAGCGGCTCGAGGAGAACATCGGCGCGGTGGCGCTGGAGCTCACCGCGGAGGATCTGCGCGAGATCGACGCGGCGGCGCAGATCCCCGTGCAGGGCGCCCGCTATCCGGAACATCTCAACCGCATGGTCGGCCGTTGAGGCGCGAGGACTCACGAGCGTGCGCATAGGCATCCTCGGCTCGGGCCTCATGGGGGGCAAGCTCGGCACGCTGTTCGCGCGCGCCGGTCACGAGGTGGTGTTCAGTTATGCACGCAGCGATGAGAAGCTGCGGCGGCTCGCCTGCGGGGCGCCCGGCGCGCGCTGCGGTACGCCGGCCGAGGCCGCACGCGAGGCGGACGCGCTGCTGCTCGCCGTTCACTGGTCGAGACTCGAGGAGGTGCTGCAGCAGGCCGGCAAGCTGACGCGCGCGGTGCTGATCAGCTGCTCACTGCCGATGAATGCGGACGATACGGCGCTCGTGGTCGGCCATAGCTCTTCGGGAGCCGAGGAGCTCGCACGCATGGTGCATCCGCTGCGCGTCGTATCCGCTTTCGGCACGGTTCCGAGTGAGGTGCTGTTCAGCGTGTTCGACGCCCGTGCCAAGCCCGCGCGACCGAGCCTCGTCTACTGTGGAGACGACGCGGCGGCGAAGGAGCTGTGCGCGGGGCTGATTCGCGACGTCGGCTTCGATCCGGTCGATGCCGGTCCCCTGCGCAACGCCCGTTACACGGAGCCCTTTTCGCTCCTCGTCGCCCACCTTGCCTACGAAGGCACCGGCAGCCCGGAACTGGCCTACCGGTTCGAGGACCGCGCCGGCTGAAGCCCCCGAAGCGCGCCGCGCGTGCACTGACCGTTCCGCCCCTTGCCGCCGGCCCGCCGCGGGCGTAAATGAGATACACAGTCTGACGGACTCAGCCGCCCGGACGGCGTAGGGTCCGCCACCGACAAGGACCCCGTCGGGTTGCCAAAAAAGGGCAGCGCGTGCCATGCACGTGTCGAACAGGCGCAATTCCCGCTCGAGACTGGTCATCTGGTGCATTGCTGCGGCCATGCTTTGCGCCCAGGCCTCCTCTTTCTTCGCCTGCTCCTTCAATAACTCGAGCCCGGACTTCCTTCCCACTCCCCCGCCCACGCCGACGCCCACCGTATCGATCAGTGTCGCCCCCACGACCATCACTCTCGGCCAAAGTGCCGTGCTCACCTGGTCGTCGGCCGGCGTCACGGCATGCACTGCCAGCGGCGCCTGGAGTGGCCCGCAGAATCCAGCCGGTTCCACCAGGGTAACCCCCGCGACGGCCGGCACCTTCGCGTACGTCCTCAATTGCACGACGGCCCCGACGGGCTCGATAGCACAATCCGCGACGCTGACCGTCACCGGAATGGGCATGGCGAGCGAGACGCACCACCTCATGGCCGGCCGCCGGGTCGCCAGGGTTGTGCGTACGGATCTCGTCGCGAGCGGCGCAGGCACTTTCGCCCGGCGCACCGATGCGAATCTCGAGGACCCCTGGGGTCTCGTGCTGGCCGATGGCCTCGGGGCAGTCGTGGCGAGCCGGCAAGGCAACACCTCGACTTCCTATGACGGGGCGGGTCGCTCGCAGCCGCTGGCGGCGCCGCTGCTGCTGCGTCTCACGGGTGCCATGGGCGGCTCCTTTGGCGCCACGGGCATCGTCGCCAACTCCGGGGAGGACTTCATGATCGCCGCCGCCGGAAAGTCGGCGCCGGCGCGTCTGGTCTATGGCGGCAGGGGCGGCTCGATCGCCGCGTGGTCCCCGGAGCTCCGTGGCGGCCCGCTCCTCGTGTATGGCGCGACGGACCGGGCGGCCTACACGGCCCTCGCGATTACGATCTCCAGTACCCCGGGCGCGAGCCGTCTCTATGCAGCGGATTTCTACGACGGCCGGATCGATGTCTTCGATGGCGCGTTCATCAGGCAGACGCCGACCACGACGAGATTCGCATTCGCGGACCCGACTCTGCCGCCCGACTACGCGCCTTTCGGGCTCGCCGTCATCGATGGGCTGCTGTACGTCGCCTACGCGCAGCGGTCCGTGAGCGGTGCCGCAGTGCCGGTCGCAGGCGCCGGGCTCGGCCTCATCGATGTCTTCACGCTCGATGGCGATTTCGTGAGCCGGCGGGTGGCGCCGGGCGGAGCGCTGGACGCGCCGTGGGCGATGGTGAGAACTCCTGACTCGCGTGCTGTTCCCTGCGGGCGCGCGTTGCTGGTGGCAAACACGGGCGATGGCACCATCAGTGCCTTCGACCTCGGCACGGGCCTCCCGCTGGGCTCACTGGCCGATGAGCGCGGCGCGCTGCTCGCCATACCTGGCCTGCACGGTCTGACCTTCGGCAACGACGAGAGCGATCAGCCCGCAACCACGCTGTTCTTCAGCGCCGGAGCCCGCGCAGCGCTGGGCGGCCTGTATGGGCGACTGGACTTCCTCGGGCCATCGGAAAACCGCGCCGGACTAACGGCAGCGGGCAACTGACTCACGGGTGAGGCAGCCGGACGGTGGTCCGGTTGCGGCCCGCTGCGGTCCGCAGGTAATCGATGGAGGTCGCGGCATGGCGCACCAGCATGAGTCCGTAACCACCGATCCGCGCTTCTTCGAGAGATTTCTGCCGCGGCGGATCCGGGCGTGTGCGCGGATCGAATGGGACACCGTTATCTTCGAAGGTGAGGACGATCGCATCCCCGCAATCTTCCAGCGTGAACCACACCTCGAGTGCGTGTCCATCCGGAGACCCGTGGCAGACGATGTTCGCCGTGATCTCCTCGAACACCAGCTCGGCGTTGTATCGCGGACCACCCGCGAGCCCGTGCGCATCGAGCGCCTGACGGGCCTCGAGAAAACCCTGCGCGAACCCCGCATGCGTGCCGGGAAACCGGATCTCGATGCGCGCGGCGTGCGCATCGTTAGGCAACTCGCCGGGAGGAGTGGTCAGCCGCGCACCGCTTGGGCAGCGGCGCTGGCGTCGGCGCGCACCGGCACGATGTCATTCAGGGAGGTCGTCTCGAAGACCTGTGCCACGAGCGGCTGCGCGCCGTAGAGAACCAGCTTGCCGCCCTTTCTCACCAGGGAGCGCGCGATGGTGATGAACATGCGAATGCCACCGGAGCCGATGAAGGTCACCTGCGACAGGTCGATCATCGCGCGGGCCGCCCGCGGCACGAGCTGAGCGGTGAGCGAGGTCTCGATGCGGTCGACACCCGGGGTGTCCAGCCGGCCGACCAGCAGGACGTTCAGGACTCCATCCCCCGCATCCGCGAGCTGCAATTGCATGGTGATCCTCCCGCCTTCCTGGAGGGCGGATTTTAGCGCAACTAGCCGCGCAGCAGCGTCAACTGCCAGATCTCCTTGCCGGTCGCCATCATCAGCGGCCGTAGCGCGAGCAGGCCGGTTTTGCCTATCGCGCGCTCGAGCTGCGTGAGCTCGGCCAGTCTGGCGCGTGTCTCAGCGTCCAGCGGGGGCTCCGGCATACCCGTCTCCCGCAGCAGCAGCAGCCCCTTCGCGCGCACCGCGAGCTCCCCGTGCACCCGCAGGTAGCACAGCATGTCCGCGAGCTGCTCGCCTTTGAAGCGGTCGCGCAAGGCCTGCAGGTAGCGCCCCGAGGGACTGTCGAGAAATGTCCCGGTGCTGATTGACTCGAGGCGCTTGACGTCGGTCTCGAGGTCCACCTCGATCCAGGTGCGCAGGATGCGCTCGCTGTGATCGAACACCAGATAGATGACGAACGGCAGCACCAGCAGCGTCGCGAGCGTGGCGAGCGCCGGCCGCACCAGCAGATAGTTGTAGCCGGTATGCAGAGCAACTGCGGCGAACAGGCCGGGCAGCAGCAGATGCAGCCCGCCGCTTGGCCGCCGCTCGTAGAGGGTGTTGGAGATCATGGCGAGGATGGCAGCCGTGCCCCCGTGCATGATTGCCGTGCCGAAGCCGCGGATCACCTGCACGGCGAGCACGGTATGTGGGCGCGCGGCGAGGTAGTAGAGATTCTCGACGACAGCGAAGCCGGTGCCGATCGCGAAACCGGCGATGCCGGCATCGACCGGCAGGCCGACGCGCCGGGTGCGGATCAGAAACACCAGCAGCGCAGCCTTCAGGGACTCCTCGATCCACGGCGACACGTAGCGCGAGTAAGTGACGAAGGAGCCGTGGAAATGCGCGAAGGCAAAGTTGTTCAGCAGGTAGCTCACGCCGGCGGCGAGCGCGCCGGTCAAGAGCAGGAGGAACATCATCCGCATGCGCACCAGCTTGTAGCCATCGAGCTGCACCAGGCCGACCAGGAACAGCAGCACCGGCAGCAGCGCGATCGGCGCGCGCGTCAGCGCATCAGCGCTCACGGCAGCGCCCTTGGACGGACCCCACCATCAGAGTACCTGCAACGACGCCATGAATTCGGTGGTACCCAGTCCGCCGCCACCGTAGCCTTGGGCCGCACCGAACGAGAGCATCATCATCAGCCGGTGCATCACGTGAAGCTGGAAGTCAATTTGCACCCCTACGTCCTGGGCATTCCGGCGAGTTCCGGAGGTACCGAGATCGGTCTCGAGGGCGCCGGCAAACAGCTCTGGACGCGCCCAGCTCACATAGAAACCGGGTGAACCTAGCGACTCGAACCGTACGGGCGGCAGACACCACTCGAGCAGACCCTTGACCAGCGATCTGCCGGACAGCGCGTCGATAGCGAATCCCGGCATGCTGAGCAGCTCGCGATAGCGCTGTGGACTGCCGTACCTGGGGCTGTCGACATAGTTGTTACCGAATCCGCCAAGATAGAAGTTGGCAAGCGGATCGAGCGAGCTTGAATGCGCAGCGGCCGAGATGCCTGCGCCAGTTCTGAGCCAGATCGAGGAATGATCGATTGGCAGCGGGAACCCGATATCGAGCGTCCCGGCGACGCTCGGGATCAGATCGCCGGCCGCGCCGTACGCATGTCCCTTGACCGCCCAACGGTAGCCCGCTTCATCATCCACAGCCCCCGGCGATCGGCGCAGGTCGCCAGCAAGGAAACCCGCTTCAGCGGTAAAGAGCTGCTGCGACGGTGAGGGCACGTTCTGGAATCCCGGCAGCGTGTCCAGGTCACCATAGTAGGCGACCTTGGTTACGAAGTCCGCGTACTTTGGCGGCTCGACGATCAACACGTAGTCGTAGCCGATCCACGCGCTGTAGCCTGCCCGGCTGCGTTTCGTCGGGCCGAAGAGGTCGTAAAAGTCAGCGGCGTTCCAGGTCGCGCCCACGGTCCAGTCTCGGTGATGAGCCTCGGTGGAGACGTGCAGACGCTCCTTGGAGGGCAGCGCGTCGTCGGGACTGTAGCTCGTGTCGACGCTGAGGTAATCCAGACCGATCGGGTCGCTGAAGCGGGCACTGGCGCCCAATGCCACCGAGTCTTTGTAGCCCTCGATGACCGGAATCACCGAGTCGAGTGACAGCTCTCTCATACGCCGGTAGGGTCCCTCGTGCTGGATCTGAGACTCGTATGGCATCGACGAAGGCGGCGCGGCGACCCAGCTCTGCACCTCCGGGTACTTCTCCGCAACCTGCTCCCCCAAGAAATTGACTGCGCTCAAGTCCTCCGTCGGCCGCGCTTCGATCTCCGCTGGTACAAACCCTTTGGCCCCGTAACGCAGCACGATGAGCTTGGAGTCATCGAGGGGCAGCGGACGAAAGAAGCCGGTCTCCGCGTTGGTTACCGCTGTCAGGGTCTCGGTCGCTATCTCATAACGGTAGACGTTGGATACCCCGGTGTAATAGCTGCTGCCGTACAGGTAACGACCGTCTCTCGAGAACACGAAGCTCTCTGGGACCGCTGCTCCCATCTCGAAAGTGTGCAGTGGGGCCGCCTTTCCTCTCATGAGCGCGTCGGTGCGCAGAACCCTGACCTGAGTTACCTGAGATGAGCCCGATTTAAGTCCGGCGCCCGAGACAGATACTGACGCCAATGTCCCGTCCGGCGAGAGATCCAGATCGAAGGCCTTCACGAGCGGCGGAAAAACGTAGAGTTTCTCCCAGTCCCGGTAAGGGAAAGGGATGCGCACGAGCTGCACGTATCCATTGTCGAGCCTCAGTCCCCACAACGAGCGATCCGCTGAATTGAAGGCGATGTCTCCGATCCGCGCGGCTTTGAGCAGCTGGCGAGACTTGCCCGAGCGCAGGTCGAGTGCCTCGAGATTGCGAAAGTTACTGTTGTCCGTTGTGTAAAACAGGGTCTGACTGCCGGGGTCGTAAGCAAGCGAGGTCACCACGTAACTGGCGGCGCCCCTTACCTCGTTCAGCCTGGTGACGGCACCGTTGCTCAGGTCGATCGACACGATATGTGCGAGTTGGCCAGGATAGCGGACGGCGGCGTAGAGCCGGGTTCCGTCCGGCGAGAGAAAACTGCGTGATATTGCGCCGAGGTCCTTTCGCGTGAGGTCACGGTACGGGGTCAGGGGGTGCTCGTGGACGGACTGGAGGTTTTGTTGCTGAAATTCGTGCTCGAATTCGATCCACTGATGCCACGACTTGTCGAGCGGCAGGCCGAAGACGCGCTGGAAGTCGTCGGCATAGTAGCGCCGGCTCGCGGCATCTCTCCGCCACCAGTCGAGCAAGTGTTTTGCCCCGTACTTAAACGCCAGATAGTTCATGAAACGCGTGCCGTACAGGTAGTCGTTCGCTCCGGTCTGGAAGTCTATCTCGGTACCCTTCGACATCAGCGCTAAAGGGTCGTAAAACCTGGCGTTCTCCTTGACCATGGCACGAAAAACCATCTCATCGTAGCCGCCCTGCGCGCGCCCTCGGCCTCCGCTCAGCCAGGTTTCCATGAACACCGCACTGCCTTCGTGGAACCAACGCGGGGCAGTGGCGCGCGGCACCGTGAGGTAATAGTAGAGAAGAGTCTCCGGGTGTGCGGGATCGAGTCCGACCTTGCTGTGGAAGAGTCGCCGAAACCGCGCATCGACAGGGGCGGCGCGATCCATCGTCACGATGTGTGTGAGCTCGTGAGTGGCCAACGATTCGAACCGGTCGCCGAAATTCAGCGTCTCATACGGATCGTTCGTTGCGGCGATGTCGAAGGAGAGCCGATTGCGGGGCTCTGCGCGCGCATGGGCATTGGCGCGATCGCTGAAGTCTTTCAGCCAGACATTCAAGGGCCCGTCAGGGGTGTAATCGAACAGCTTTTCGTGGGCCCTGAGCCCACTCAGCAAGGACTGCAGTACGTGCGGCACGAGGTACGTCTCGGCCGGGTCGTAATAGACGACGCGCAAGTCCTTGGTTTCTACAATCTCCTGATCGGCGCGCGCGACCGAGGCTCCGCTCAGCGCCGCAACCAAGAGTGTTGCCACGCAGAGCGAGCTCCGCGCTCCCCCAGGCACGTCGCTGTTATTACGCAACTATAAAGTTAAAAGCGAGCGGCCCGCCGGTAGGCTCGGGCCGCTCGCTGTTGCTTGGTCGACTTTTTCGTTGTGATGTAGCTAGTTATTCGGCCGCGTCGCGGTTGTCACGATTATCGCGGTTGTCACGATTGTCGCGATTGTCGCGGTTATCGCGGTTATCGCGGTTATCGCGGTTGTCACGATTGTCGCGGTTGTCGCGGTTGTCGCGGTTGTCGCGGTTATCGCGGTTGTCGCGGTTATCGCGGTTGTCACGATTGTCGCGGTTGTCGCGGTTGTCGCGGTTGTCGCGGCTGTCGCGGCTGTCGCGGCTGTCGCGGCTGTCGCTGGCATCGCGTCCGTCACTGGCGTCGCTTCCGTTGTTGCTCGCGCCATTGTCGGAGCTCGGTACGCTCGTCCCATCAGAGATCGCCCGCTTTGCCGCGACGATTGTTCCTGCCGCGTCCTTCCCCGATGGAGCCTCGTGATAGCTGAGATACGCGACGGCACCAACCGCAAGTACCAGTCCGCCGACTACCCACACTGTTTTGCCCGACATTTTGCGTCTCCCTGAGGATTGTTTGGATGATTCGGTTTGTTGATGCTCTGAAATAAGTACTGTCGACTTCTGAAAAAGTTGGTGGGAACTGCCCGCCTCAGCGATCCGACGGAGCATGCAGCCTCGCGCGACTCACCGTCCGCTCGCCGCTCAGGAACGACAGCTCGATGTCCTGGCCCTGCATCGGAACGCCGGTCAGCGCAACGGTCTGGGGCTTGGTCCCGCCAGGGCTCGAGCGCCCCAACCCATTGATTCGGAACGAGTGGCCCCCCGAAGCGATGATCAGGTCCACGGGCTCCGACGCGGACACCTCCAACCCCACCGCGAGTCCAGTCTTGTCACGATAAAGGGTGGCGCGGCCGGTAACGCGGCCGCCGTCGAGGGCTACCGAATCGAGGGCCGTCTGTGCGTCCGCCGCCAGCGTGCCGGAGATCTCCCGGGTGCCAGGGGCGGGTCCCTGCATGGTCTCGTAGATAATCGTCCCGGCCGTGAGGAGCCCCGCGACCATCGCGGCCAGCCGCCAGCGGCCCAGGGATGCTTTGCGGTACGAGGCGGCGCGTGGGACCGGGGGCAGTCGCTGGAGAATCGAATCCTTGAGATGCGGCGGAGGCTCGATCGCCCCCACTGCGTCGAGACGGCCGCAGAGACCCCGCAATTCCTCGCGCAACGCCCGCGCCTCCGGATCGGCGAGCAGCAGCCGCGCGAGAGCGGCGCGCTGCTCGTTGCTGAGATCGCCGTCGAGCTCGGCATGAATGAGGGACATGCGTTGGTCGTCGATCACGTCACATGCTTCCGTCTTGCATTAAGTGGTCGCGCAGGCGCTCCCGCGCGGTATGCAGCCGGGATTTCACCGTCTTTTCAGGCAAGCCCAGGGCCTGGGCCATGTCCTCATAGCTCAGCTGTGCGACATGTCGCAGCAGCAGCACAGCGCGAAGCTCCGGGCTGATCTGCATCAGCGCATCCTCGAGCGCCTGAAGCGCCTGGCTACCCTCGGCAGCGCGATCCGGGCCGGGTGACTCGTCCGCGACGTTCGCGTCGAGCTCCCCACGCGGCTTGCGCAGCGCAAGCGCGTTGAGGCTTTCGTTGATCGCGATGCGGTACAGCCAGCTATAAAACCTGAACGCTGGATCGTAATCTCCGAGATGCTCGAAGGCCTTGAGGAAGGTCGTCTGGGCGACGTCCATGGCGTCCTGCCGGTTGCGCAGCATCCGCAGCGCCACGTTGAAGACGGGCTTCTGGTAACGAATGACGAGCCGCTCAAAGGCATCACGTTCACCGTCCCGACAGCGCTGCACCAGGGTCGGGTCGTCCTCCTCCCTCACAATTACTGTCCAGCCCTTAAAAAGTTGGTCGTTCCGCAAGGCGCGGCGTCGCCGCCGCTGCGCGGATGGCCGGAATAGGCCTGTACGTAGAATTTCCCCCCATGGGCCCGGCTCGATGCCGAACATGCGCCCTTCTTCTTATACGGGAGTATCGCCGTCGCCCTGGCCCTCCCGTCGAGGCTACGCTACGCGAATTCTGCCCCCGCTGCACGCGCCAGCCGTTTGCTCATGCGCACCTGGTTGCGTCCGGCAACGCGCGCGTAGCTCACCGTGTCCATCATCTTGCGAACGAGGAATACGCCGAGCCCACCCACCGGCCGCTCCGCGAGGCTCGCCGTGAGATCGGGCGGCGGCAGCGACAGGGGATCGAAGCCCGGGCCATCGTCCTCGATGGTCATGGTGACCCCCTCAGGGGTCAGTGCGAGCGACACCTCGACCTGTTGCAGCGCCCCTCCCGCGGAGCCGTGCATGACCACGTTCGCGAACAGCTCCTCCAGCGCCAGCGCAAAGGCCGGACATCCCCCGGGAGGGAGCGACGCGCTCGACCAGAACTGCTCCAGGAAAGCCGTCAGTTGCGGAAGGTGAGCCGCTTGCGCAGCGACCGACATCCGCTGCTCGCTCACGTACGCGGCGGCTGCGACTGGCTGCGCGCGGTTTCCCGGTCCGAATGGATCGCCATGATCTGGCTGAAGCCAGAGAGGTTGAACACCTCGCGTACCGGCGCCTGCAGTGCGCAGAGGGCGAACGCGATGTGCGCGCGCTGCGCGGCGCGCGCGAGCAACAGCACGGCCCGAAGTCCGGCACTCGAGACGTACTCGAGCTTGGCTCCATCGATGATGACCGTCGTGGGCGGTGTCTGCCCGGCGCCACTGAGAACACGCTCGACCGCCTGCTGAAACGCGGGTGCCGCGTCGAAATCGATCCGGCCCACGGGCACCAGGTACGTAGTGGCGCCGTCGGCCTCGATCTGCAGGTTCATGGGGCGCCCCAGGTGAGGACGGCGAGTGTGATGTCGTCCGACTGCGGCGCGGTATCGGCGAAATCCGTGACGCTCTGGCAGATGCGCTCGACCAGGGCTGCCGGTGTGCCGCCGCCGTGCACGTGAACCTCATCGACAAGCCGCTGCGCTCCGTAGAGCTGCTCGGCCGGATTGAAGGCCTCGGTCACCCCGTCGGTATACAGCACCAGGCGGTCACCCGCGAGCAACTGCACGCTGTGGGTCGGGAATTTGGCGCCGACCATCGCGCCCAGCACCAGGCCGCCGGCCCCGCTGAGGGTTTCGACCCCGCCGGCCGCACGGCGCACGTAGGGCGGATTGTGACCGCCGTTTGCGTAGCGCAGCCTGCCGGTTTGCGGGTCGAGCACGCAGTAGAAAACAGTCACGAACAGATCCAGCGGGTTCTGCGCGCACAGCGCGTCGTTGGTCCGCGCGAGGCACTCACCCGGATCGGGGTGGTGAGCAGCCAGCTCGCGCAGGTTGGTGCGCGCCACCGCCATGAAGAATGCCGCCGGCACCCCGTGTCCGGAGACATCCGCGATAACGAGTCCGATCTGCCCGTCGGGAAGCTCGATGTAGTCGTAGAAATCTCCGCCCATGGTCGTCGCCGGGATCATGCGCGCGGCAGCCTCGCAGCCGGGCCGTGCCGGAAAAGATGACGGCAGGATGGCCAGCTGCAGCGAGCGTGCCACCTCGAGCTCTGCTTTCAGCTGCGCCTGCGCTTCCTCCAGGGCCGCATTCTTCTCGGCCAGCTCCCGCGTGCGCTGCTCGACGACGCTCTCCAGGATGTGCGTCTGGAGCTTCAGCAGCCGCAGGAGCCGCAGCAGCCGCAGAGCCCGCAGCCAGCGCGCGTCGACGCCGACCAGGTAGAAGGGGGCAATCGCCAGCAGGTCGATCAGGCCCTGGTAGCTGAATATGAAGGCGAGCTTGTTCGGAGCAGCGACGATGCGCAGCAGGTATTCGAAGGTGAACACCGCGACGACGACGATCTCGGCGATGTGCAATGCCTGTGCGGCCCAGTCCGGAAGTCCGGGAATGGACTCGAGCCCAATCGAGGCAACGCTGAAGATAATGAGACCGAGGATGAGATTGTCGAAAGCGCGCGCATAGGGGCCGCGGCGCACGAGCAGGAGGTCGGCGAGAGCATGGACAGGAGCAGTGATGGCGGCAGCGGCGCGCTGAATCGGCCCGGGCATCACGGCGACCATCAGCCGCGTCCCGGGGGCTCGTGCTCGCGATGGAACCGATGGATGGTCCACAGGTAACTCTCCATCAGCGAGTCCTTTCCCAGGTCGGCGAGGATCTCGAGCCGCCGACCGGCGGCGAGCGTACGGGCGAGCTGCGCCCGGGCACGCGAGAAGTGCTTCAACTGATTACGGTACTGCCACAGCAGCTCGCGGGTTGCCATTTTGTTCTGGTGCAGCTCCCAGGATGCGAGGGTCACGGCCACGAGTCCCAGGAGGAAGGTCAGTGAATTTTCGATCGGTATACCGAGGATGCGGCTCTCCCCTGCGGTTTCCCCGAGTAACAGCAGCACCACCACCACCGCGATGATCACCCCGAACAACAGGCGCTTCAGCCACTTGGTCCGCAGGCCGCTGCGATGGAGTTTAGCCACTTTGCGCACGAAGTACTGGCACTGACTCTCGATCCACGCCCGATCGATGCCACCGCGTTGTGCGCCGGCTCCCGGAGCGAGCTGCGGTGGCGCTTCGACCCCGATCAGCACGTGGCCGATCCAGCCAAAGCCGTGGAAGCGGTTTATGCCCGACAGTGACAGCACCTCTTCCGCATTCACCAGGTGGTCGCAGTGCGCCAGCCGCAGGTAGAACTTGACCCGCAGCGTCTCCGCCAGCGCGCGGCACATGAGGTGCTTGGCGAACCAGTGCCGCTCGTGGAGCAGGTGATAAACGCCCACGCTGGAAGTAAGGATGAGCAAATACACGAGCAACAGCAGCCGCGTGCTCATGAACTTCTCGTACGTGAGGTAGGCGAGGCCCATCACGAACGCGACGATGTTGAAGAATGCGAACAGGTGGTCCGAGCGCTTCTGGAAATGCAGCGCCAGCGCATCGGCCTTGCCGTACTGGGCATCGATCGACTCGAGGACCGGCTGGTCGTGCGGATCGACCTGCAAGGTCGCGGGCAGGCTGCCGAACAGCGAGTCCGGGTTGCCCGGAGCCGGCCAGCTGTTGATGAAATACTGGTGCTCGCGGTTGTAGGCGTTGAGCGACTGCAAATGGACCTGGAGTCTGCGCGGGATCGCCGGCACGCGCTGCAGCGCGTTGTCACCGAGCCCGGCGAGAAAGCACGGGATCATGCCGGTGGCTTCCGCCTCGGTGGCCGGCCCGTTCGCAGCTTTAGCGCGAACTGTGGGGATCCAGTACACGAGCCGCGCCGGCAGGTCCGCATCGGCCGCTGCATCGGAGAACTCGAGCTGCTCCTCGTCCTTGTTCCGTTCGGTGCGCACGCCGAGATAGCGCAGCACCGTGTCCGCCGTGCCGCCGGGGAGTGCAGAGGGCTCTCCATCCCACAACGCGATGAGGAGACTGCAACCACGCACCAGGTGCCGCGTGAGCATGGCGTAGTGGAAGTCCCGGTCGGGAATACCGGTGCTCGCCTCAGTCCCGGCCGGGTTCAGTGGCAGCTCGCGGTGACGGACGTGCGGGTGGGCGAGAAGGCTCTTCAGAACGTCGAAGGAGTCGGTGTCGAAGTCTTCCGCATAGTGCTCGAGTGGCATCGGCAGCAGGGCATCGACGCCGAAACCGAGATCGAGAGCGGTCTGCGCCACGAGCAGATCGGCCCCGGTCGCCATTCCCGCCATGACTCGCAGTTCGGAATCGGGCAGGTGCTCGGCGAGGCGCCTGAGGACATCGGCGACCGCCGCGCGCAGCTGCGGTAAGTCCTCGCTCCGCAGATCCCGATGCCCGGAAACTCCAACCACGAAAGCTGAGACGGCGTCGTTCTGGCTGTTCGTCGACAAAGCTAAGATCGCCGCTGGGATATCAGGTTTTTACCACGGGTCATTGTATGCGATCCGCAGGCGGCGGCCCTCGCGCTTTCAGCGGTCGCTGCGCTACACTCGGGGCCCGAAAAAGACCTCGGACCGCCGCATTCGGGGCGCGCGCGGCCAGAAGGAATTCTCCACCAGGACACTCCCTTGGATTCCCCCAAGTACCGGGCGTTCTTGAGCTACAGCCACCGCGACACAAAGTGGGCGACGTGGCTGCATAAGTCGCTCGAGTCTTACCGGCCTCCCAAGCAGATCGTCGGTACGGTTACCGCCCGCGGACCCGTGCCGAAGCGTCTCACCCCGATTTTCCGCGACCGCGAGGAGCTCGCGAGCGCCACCGATCTCGGCACCCTCCTCAATGAGGCGCTGAAGGCGTCTGCCTGTCAGATCGTCATCTGCTCGCCGAGCTCCGCCCGCTCGAAGTGGGTGAACGAGGAGATCCTCGCCTTCAAACGGCTCGGCCGCGAGGACCGTATTTTTGCCCTGATCGTTGGTGGCGAGCCCAACGCATCGGATGACCCGGCCCAAGCCGGGGAGGAGTGCTTCCCGCCGGCGTTGCGCTACAAGCTCGGCCCCGACGGCAATCTGAGCACCGAGCGGACGGAGCCGATCGCTGCAGACGCCCGGCCGGGCAAGGACGGGCGCAACAACGCCAAACTGAAGCTCATCGCCGGCTTATTGGGCGTGGGGTTCGACGGGCTGCGCCAGCGCGAGCAGCGTCGCAGGCAGCGTCAATTGTTCTTGATCGCCTCTGGAGCCATTACGGGCATGGTGATCACCAGCGGGCTCGCAGCTGCCGCGCTGATCGCCCGCGCTCAGGCACAGCGGCAGACCGTCATCGCCAAGCGCGAGGCGGAGACCGCGCGGCAGACCACCGCGTTTCTCGTCGACCTGTTCAAGGTCTCCGATCCGAGCGAGGCGCGCGGCAACAGCCTCACGGCACGCGAGGTACTGGACAAGGGCGCGGTGCGCGTGCAGACGCAGCTAAAGGATCAGCCACAGATCCGGGCGACTCTGCAGGACACCCTCGGCACCGTCTACATGGGGCTCGGCCTCTACAGCCAGGCGCGGCCGCTGCTCGACAGCGCGCTCGCCGCGCGCGAGCGGCGGGCACGCGCGGAGCCGGGGGAACTCACCGAGACGCTCAACCACCGGGGCGAGCTGCTGGATTGGCAGGGGGACTTTGCGGCCGCGGAGAAGGATTATCGTGAAGTGCTGCGACTGCTCGCCAGCGAGCCCGAAGGCCGGCGCAGGCAGGAAGCCCAGGCGCAAGCGCACTACGGCCTCGGCATAGTCCTTGCCCAGGAAGACCGTGGCACGGACGCGCAAGCTAGCTTGAGCGAAGCGCTCACGGAGCGGCGCGCGCTTTACGGTGAGGCAAACGACGACACGGCGCGCACGCTCAAGGAGCTGGCAAAAGTCCTCGACCAGAATGGCGATCTCAAGTCGGCGATCCCGCTCATGGTAGAAGCCGTCGCGGTACAGCGCGGGCTTCGCGGCGGAGCGCCGCATCCGGCACTCGCTGAAGCGATCAACGATCTGGCCGTTCTGCAGATAGATAATGACCAGCCCGCAGAGGCGGAAAAGCTGATGGTCGAATCGCTCGCAATGTATCGGCGCTTGTACGGGGAAAAACACGCCAACATCGCCATGGGACTCAACAACCTCGCGCTGATCTACTGGCGCAAGAGCGACCTGGAGCGCGCGGAGGCGACCTATCGCGAAGCCTACACGATGCTACGCGAGCTACTCGGCGAGAATCACCCGGACGTGGCGTTTACCCTCGGCAAGATCGCGTTCGTGCAGTACGAAGAAGGTCACACGCGCGAAGGCATGGCGACCTTGCTCGAGTCGCTGCACATGTACCAGCGCCTCTTCCCCGGGGATAACGCCGAGGTTGCGCGGACCATGAATCTCGTCGGCTACTGGGAGATGCTGGGTGGCGACTACGCCGCCGCTGACCGCGCGGTGCAGGCCGCGCTCGCGATGCGGCGACGACTGTTCGACACCAAACATCCGGACATCGCCTCGAGCCTGTTGCAGCTCGCGATGCTCGAGGTCGTCACGGGCAAGTTTGCCGGGGCTGAGCGGGACGCGCGAGCAGCACGGGAAATCTATACCGCCGCTTTTTCGCCGACTTACTTTGCGGCTGCGCTTGCCGCCTGCGTCGAGGGCGCAGCGCTCACCGGTCTCGGCGATTACGCGCACGCCGAGAAGCTGCTCAACGAAAGCACCCCCATCGTGAACAAGGATCCGTATGGCTTCGCGTCCGATCGGGCGCTGGTGCGCGGTTATCTGCTCGACCTCCACCGCCAACAGCAGCGCCTCGCGTCGAGGCGGGACCCTGAGGCCCGCAGGTGAGGTAGCCGGCGGTGCGCTGCAGCAACGCCTCGCGTTGAGGCGGGGGACGCTGCGGCCGTAGGAGACATAAGCCGGCGCGATTGTCATCAACATCGGAATTGCCATGAAACACTTGCTAACTCGAGCCGGACGTCTCAAACGTTCAAGCCCGGGACCCATCCACTGTGCTACGTTGCGGTTCACGTCACGCCGTTAGTTTCCGCGGCCATAAATACAGGAACTGGCGGCCAGAACGCACACTTGAGATAGCGTGACGTCCCTCCGTTAGCCCGCAGTGCGGCACGAGGGATGCCCAAAAGAAACAGGGGATATCACCGTGACGATCCGCAACTCGCCCTCGCCGGCCAACATTCGGGGCCATTTCGCAGGCGTCATGCGCCTGAGCACCAACAAAGTCGGTCGAAGCAGCCTGATCTTGGCGAGCCTGGTCCTGGCCGGCGCCATAACGCTGCCAAGAGCGGCGTTTGCGGCGCCGGCGGGCACGACAGTCGGACCGTCACCAACCCTCACCCGCACCGGTGGAAAAGATCCGACGATCAACTTCACCCTTAACATGGGCGGGAATATCGGTTCCGGAACTCTGACGGCTACCAATTTAGGCGGCGGTCTGTACCAGGCAACGAGCGGCACGCTCACCATGACGGGCGGGCTCGATGCCAACAATACCTACTGTCTGGTGCCGACAGGGGCTCCGCCAGGCCAGGTTGTGACATCCCCCCTGGGGCTTTTCCTTTACGACGATCTCTTGCAACCCGCGGTGAACCCGGCTTTTCCAGACATTTACGGGCTGCTGTTTTCCAACACGGCTGCCGCGTGCGGGACGGGGTTCACTGGCAACGACGAAATCAATATCTGGGCCGGCCCCCAGTCCGGGTTCACCGGCACGCCCGGCCAGTATTCCTTTTATGACGGCCGGGGTGGTGCGGGCTACCTGATTGCGTATACAACTCCAGCTCCGGCGACCGCGCCAGACTCTTTCACTGGAACGGTCGTCTCGACGACCTATGCGTATAGCGGAAATGCCTTCAATCGTTTCGAATGCACGAACAGCCCTCCCGATTGCGCGACGCCGGGACCCGGCAACCCGTATGGGACGAAAAACTCCGTCACTGCGGCGCTGCAGACGGCTGCTCCGTTGGCTGCATCTACGACGGAAAATGTTCTCTGCGACCCTAACTTCCTGAGCCTGACATTGAACGATGGCGTGAACACGATCACCGTGAACACCCCATGCGCCGCAGGCGCAACCTCGGTCGCAGGCGCAGCCGCGTGGGTGACTACCGATAACAACGGGAATATCACCGCGTGGTATCTGGACGCGTATCTGCCCACGACGGGAAGCCCGACCGAGGACATCCATACTCTGTACGACCCGCTGGCTGGCATAGCCGGTGCCAGTGGCTGCAACGGATGTTATGGCTCTGACGATCCGAAAGGCGAGGATAAGGGAAGCACCACCACCACCCAAGGCGGTCCCACCATCTATTACGGGTATGTGCTTGAATCGCCTGGGTCGTTGATACCGCCGGGCCAGGGCGGGGTCACAACGGCGGGAAATTGCACCGCCGCGTCGCCCTGCCAGAGCAGCCCGGTATCCACGACGGTAGTCACGGTGCCCCCCGACGTGCCGTTCCCCACCTTTCTCCCGATGGCAGTATCCGCATACTTCATTCGGAGCGATCCGCGCGGGGATAACTGCGGCTACAACGGCCTGACGGGACGGCCGACTACTTTGGACGTCTCGACTTTGACGCTCTACACGAGCTCGAGCTCGACCGCTCAGCCGATAAGCGGGAGCTTTTTGGGCCACGAAGTGATTCCGTCGAATATATGCATTCCGAAAGGTGGCGCCTGGCTCGAGTACGGTATCGACGAAACGCTGGCCGGCATTAATGGAGTCAACGTCTACCCGTCCTTCGTCCCACCGCAGCCGTGGGCGTCGGGCATCCTACCCGACGGGACGACCAACCTTGTGGCGTGCCCCACCGCCCCCTTCACGGCGAATAGCGGATATACCGGAGGGCTCATCGCCAGCGCCCCGCGCGCAGCCTCCGTTGTGGAGACGCAGGAACCGCAGCAGCTGGGATTCAATGGGGTTGGGCCCCCTGTATTTGTCCCGTCGACGAAGTTCTGCGACCTCGGCGGTAGTACCGGAAGGCCCGCGCGTTCGATCTATCTCTACAACGTGGTGCTCATGCACGCTGTCCCAGGGAGGCACCTCCCCGGGGCCGCGACCAACCAGCAGATACTCGTGTACGAGATCGGGAGCGAACTCTTTTACCTGCAAGCCGGCCTACTGCCCTTGATAAATTTCCAGCCTGCTTCGGTCAGGTCGACGTTGCAGGCGTGCTACATACGTGCTGACTCGCTGATATTGCAGGGAAAGTATAATTGCGCAGCCTACCAAACCTATCAGTGTGATCAGATCCTGACACACACACCCGTCGCGGAGGTTGGCCCCTCCAATTCGGTGTTGCGCCTGTCGGATCCCTGGGGACTTCTGCACAGCGATAACCTGGGTCTGGGGTTTCTCCTCAACGCAGCCGCGGGTAATGACACGTCGGTTTCGATTGACGACCCCAACGTGCTTTCCAAACTTGCTTGGCCCCCGCCCCCGGCCTCATGCCCGGCACATTGAGCAGCGACCGCGAGTGAGCGCTCACCTGCCGCGGCGTCCAGCCAGGACGCCGTGGCAGGCAGGACCTGACGCGCCGGAGCGAGCGCCGCCCGCAGCTCCGGCGTCACCTTCTCCCCTGAGCGCGCGCAGCCGTCGATCGTCTCGCGCCGGGTTGCGGGCATAATTCGCGGCCGGAAGACTGTTGCGATCACTCCTGCGAGGTTCGCCATGCATCGTCTCATTTTGCTCGGCACGATCGGACTGTGCCTGACGCCGCTGTGCCTGGCACAGGAAACGCCCGTGGCGGCAGGCACGGCGCCAGCAGCACACAGCATCGTCGTTCGGGCACGGACCTTCATCGATGGCACGAGCGCGCAACCGCGCGCGAACCAGGAAATACTGATCCACGGCGATCGTATCGCCGCTGTCTACTCCGCGGGTACGCGTCCGACGCCGGCGGGTGCCGAGGTGCTCGACCTCGGTGGCGCAACGGTCCTTCCCGGCCTGATCGATTGCCACACTCATATCTTCTTGCAGGGAGAGGTCCCGGCAGCCGGCGGCTATGACGTGCAGCTGCTCAAGTTCCCGGCCTCCTACCGCGCGGCGCGCGCGGTGGTCGCTGCCCGGCACGCACTCGAGCAGGGCTTCACGACGATTCGGGACGTGGAGACCGAGGGCGCGGGATACGGCGACGTCGGCATCAAGCAGGCGATCAACGAGGGCTATATCCCGGGCCCGAGAATGTTCGTGGTGACCCGCGCGATCTCGTCGACCGGCGGCTACGGCCTGGAAGGCTACGCCCCGGAAATCGTCGTGCCCAAGGGAGCGCAGCTCATCGACGGTCCAGTGGAAGCGCGCAAAGCTACCCGCGAGCAGCTGGACCACGGCGCCGATTGGATCAAGGTGTACATGACGCATCGCTCTTGGGTCGATGAGCAGGGCGCGTTGGTGTCACAACCGACGCTCACGGTCGAGGAGCTCAAGGCGATCGTCGATGAGGCGCACGGCTGGCGGAAGAAGGTGGCCTGCCATGCTTATAACGGCATCGGCCTGCAGCGGGCGCTGGATGGTGGCTGCGATTCCATCGAGCATGGGCTTGAGTTGACCGATGCGCAGGTCGCCCAGATGGTCAAGCAGGGCACCTGGTTGGTGCCGACCCTCGCCGTCTACTACTACGATCATGATCCGCCGGACACGCCGACCGGGAAGCGCGATGCCAAGCGCGTCGAGGTCCATGGGGTCTCGTTCCGCAAGGCGCTGCGCGCCGGCGTGCACATTGCCTTCGGCACCGACGTCGGTGGCTTCGTGTGGACTGATCCCATCGCACAGGAATTCGCACGCATGGTGGAGTTCGGCATGACACCCATGCAGGCGATTCAATCGGCGACCTCGCGAGCCGCAGAGCTGCTCGGCGAGCGCGATCACCTCGGAGTGATTGCACCGGGGGCCTACGCGGACCTCATCGCCGTTACGGGCGATCCGCTCGCGGACGTCAACGCACTGAAGAGCGTAGGGTTCGTGATGAAGAACGGCGTGGTATTCCGTTCGACGCTCGGCTCTGCCGGCAAATGAGCGGACGTTAACCGCGTAAGCGCGGTCATGGCCGGGCGCTGAAGGCGGCGCGTGGACGTCCACCGCCGCCATGCCCGAAGATGCCCCATGCCCGAGCTCCCAGACGTGACGGTATACCTCGAGGCGCTCGAAGCGCGCATCGTCGGCCAGCGTCTCGAGCGCGTGCTGATCCGCTCACCGTTCCTTTTGCGGACGGCCGAGCCGCCGATCGAATCGGCACAGGGCCGGCGCGTGAACGAGGTACGCCGCATCGGCAAGCGGCTGGCAATAGGACTCGAGGGCGATCTGTGGCTCGTGTTCCATCTGATGATTGCGGGTCGCTTGCATTGGTTCGATCGCGGCACGACGCCGTCGAAGCGCGCAGCACTGGCACGACTCGAGTTCGATAACGGAGTGCTGACCCTCACGGAAGCCGGGAGCAAGCGGCGCGCCTCGCTGCATCTCATCCGCGGGGAGGAGGCGCTGCGTCAACACGATCCAGGCGGAATCGAGGTCCTGCCGTCTACTTTCGAGCAGTTTGCCGCGCGTCTGCGCAGCGAGAACCACACGCTCAAGCGCGCGCTCACCGACCCGAGACTCTTCAGTGGCATCGGCAACGCCTATTCCGATGAGATACTCCACGCTGCGCGGCTCTCGCCGGTCATGCTGACCAGCCGGATCGATGATGCGGAAATTGCGCGTCTCTACGCTGCGGTTCGCGAGCAGCTCCAGCTCTGGACGGAACGGCTGCGCCAGCTCGCAGGTGGCGGGTTTCCGGAAGGCGTGACCGCGTTCCGCAAGGACATGGCCGTGCACGGCCGCTTCCGGCAGCCGTGCCCGGTCTGCGGTACGCCGGTTCAGCGGATTCGGTACGCCGAAAACGAGACCAACTACTGCGCGCGCTGTCAGACTGGCGGCCGGCTGCTCGCGGACCGGTCGCTCTCGCGGCTGCTGAAAGACGATTGGCCGCGGGACATCGACGCTCTAGATCGCCAGGGTTGAGGACACGGAAACGGCATGCCAGAGACCAATGCCCTGCCGGCAGTCACGGTACGCGGTCTGTACAAGACCTATGCGAGCGGCCTCACCGCGCTCAAGAACATAGAGCTGACCATCAATCGAGGCGAGATATTCGCGCTGCTCGGCCCGAACGGCGCGGGCAAGACGACCCTCATTAATATCATCTGCGGCATAGTCACCGCGAGTGCCGGCAGCATCGAGGCCAACGGGCACGACATCGTGCGTGACTACCGCGCCGCGCGCACCATCATCGGGCTCGTGCCCCAGGAGCTGCACACGGATGCTTTCGAGAGCGTATGGGCGACGGTGACCTTCAGCCGCGGCCTGTTCGGCAAGGCGCCGAACGTGGCGCTGTGCGAAAAAATACTCCGCGATCTGTCGCTGTGGGACAGGAAAGACACCAAGATCATGACGCTCTCGGGCGGCATGAAACGGCGCGTGATGATCGCCAAGGCGCTCGCGCACGAGCCGGAGATCCTGTTCCTCGATGAGCCGACCGCCGGGGTGGACGTGGAGCTGCGCCGCGAGATGTGGCAGCTCGTGCGCGGCCTGCGCGAGCGGGGCGTCACCATCATCCTCACCACGCACTACATCGAGGAGGCCGAGGAGATGGCGGACCGGATCGGCGTCATCAACCATGGCGAGCTCATCGTGGTCGAAGACAAGGTTCGTCTCATGCGCAAGCTCGGCAAGCGCCAGTTGACGCTGCAACTGCAGTCACCTCTCGCGCAGCTTCCGCCGGGCCTCGCGGACTATCCGCTCGAGCTGTCGCAGGACGGGCACGCGCTGGTGTTCCATTTCGATGCTCACAGCCGCGAGACCGGCATCCCGGGACTGCTGCGGCGGCTGAGCGAGCTCGGCCTCGAGATCAAGGACCTGCACTCGCAGGAGAGCTCGCTCGAGGACATCTTCGTCGGCCTGGTGCGCGCACGCCCATGAACGTTCATGCCATCCGCGCCATCTACCACTTCGAGATGGCGCGCACCTTCCGCACCCTGATGCAGAGCATCGCCTCGCCGGTGCTGTCCACCGCGCTCTATTTCGTGGTGTTCGGCGCCGCCATCGGCGCGCGCATGGGCCGGGTCGACGGCGTGGGCTATGGCGCCTTCATCGTTCCGGGACTGATCATGCTGTCGATCCTGAGCGAGAGCGTCTCCAATGCTTCTTTCGGCATCTATCTGCCGAAGTGGTCCGGCACGATCTTCGAGCTGCTGTCGGCGCCGGTCTCGTACGTCGAGGCACTCATCGGCTATGTCGGGGCGGCCGCCACCAAGTCCGTCATGCTCGGCGTGCTCATCCTGGTGACTGCCCGGGTGTGCGTGCCGTACCACATTGCCCATCCGGCGTGGATGGCGCTCTTCCTCATTCTTACCGCCGTCACCTTCAGCCTGTTCGGCTTCATCATCGGCCTGTGGGCCGAGAGCTTCGAGCAGCTGCAGATCGTGCCGCTCATGATCATTACGCCGCTCACCTTCCTCGGGGGCGCCTTCTACTCGATCAGCATGCTCCCGCCGCTGTGGCAGAAGATCACCCTGTTCAACCCGGTGGTGTACCTCATCAGCGGCTTCCGCTGGAGCTTCTTCGGTGTGGCGGACGTCAATGTGGTCACGAGCGCCGCCGCGACGTTCGGCTTTCTGGCTTTGTGCATCGCGGTGGTAAGCTGGATCTTCAAAACCGGTTACAAGCTCAAGAGCTGAAGCGGCCGCCGCCCGCGGCGGCTGACTGCCCGAAAGGGCAGCTTGTCAGGGCGGCGCGCCAAAGGCCCAATTAGGGTGTGGCATTGTCAGGGCGAGCCGCCCGTGCGGCGGGCGCATTTCGCGCCCCGAAAATGGATCGGGGGAAGTCCATGATTCCGCGAGCTTGCGTTCCGGAAACGAGCCGCACTGGGCTGATGGCAGTTCTCACGGTCCTCATCGGGCTCGGCGAAGTGCTGACAGGTTGCGCGTCGCAGCCGCCGCCCGCACAGGCCGCAGCGGCAGCGCCGCCGCAGAATGCGGGCGCATCAGCCCAGGGCGCGGCACCCGCCCAGAAGCCTGCCGCGGCGCAGAGCCAGGCAGCAGGGGAAAACCAGCCGCCGGCGCAGAACCAGACGAGCCAGATTCCGCCGGACCAGCTCGACTCGCTCGTTGCTCCCGTCGCGCTCTACCCTGACCCGCTGCTTGCGCAGGTGCTGGCGGCCTCCACCTATCCGCTCGAGATCATTCAACTTCAGCAGTGGCTCGCCAAGAATCCCAAGCTCAAGGACAAGGCTCTGGCGGACGCAGTCGCCAAGCAGCCATGGGACGCGAGCGTCCAGTCGATGGCGGCCATGCCGGATCTCGTCAAGCGTCTCGCCGATGACATCCAGTGGACGACCGATCTCGGTAACGCCTTCCTGGCGCAGCAGAAAGACGTGATGGATGCCGTGCAACGCATGCGCAAGAAGGCGCAGGAGAAGGGCACGCTCAGCTCGAACGAGCAACAGAAAGTACAGACGCAGACCGTCGAGAGCGGCCAGCAGGTGATCATCATCGAGCAGGCGAATCCTCAGGTCGTCTACGTACCGTC
>JAFAKO010000098.1 GCA_019235245.1 Gammaproteobacteria bacterium | reverse complement strand
CTTGAGCAGATTCGCGTACTCCGCGAGCGCTGCGTTCACGGCCGCCTTTTTGGTGCTGAACCCCCCGAGCTCGCATACCTGCCCCAACAGCGCGTCATCGACCTCGATATGCGTTTTCATGGTGAGGAGTGTACACCCTTGTAGTTGACTCAGGTACATAGCCAGAGCGGGTTCGTGTACCGGAAACAAGACGCATCGTGTACACAAAAACGGTGCAGATCCGGGCTACTTGAACACCCGGGTACGGAGACTCACGGCCGCCCGCCGAGCGGCGTGGCCATCCCACAGCTCGATGCGCCCGCCGCGCGGCCAGCGCCCCGCGAGCGCCTCGCGTGCGGCGGCGGCGAGCTGCGGAGCCGTCAGCAGCCGGTTGGTTCCTTCCGAGAGGGTTATGGGACGCTCGGTGTTCTCGCGCAGCGTCGCACAGGGAATCCCCAGATAGCTGGTTTCCTCCTGCACCCCGCCCGAGTCGGTGATGGCGATGGCGCAGCCGATCACCAGGCTCATGAACTCGATGTAGCTGAGGGGCTCGGTGAGGCGGATGGCGGGTACCGAGGCGAGGCCGTCGAGAAGGCCGAACTCCTCGAGCCGCCGGCGGGTGCGCGGATGGACCGCGAAGACGACCGTGAGCTCACGCGAGAGCTCAGTCAGGGCCTGCACCAGCTCACCCAGCGGCTCGCGGGCATCGACGTTCGAGGGCCGGTGAAGGGTGACGATGGCGTAGGGACCCGCGATACCAAGGCGGGTGCGGGCATCGGTCGCCTCGATCCGCGGCCGCAGCATCTCGAACGAATCGATCATGATGTTGCCGATGCGGTCGATCCGCTCGGCCGGGATGCCTTCGGCGGCCAGATTGGCGTCGGCATCCCTCGAGGGGGTCCACAGCAGGTCGCTGATGGCATCGGTCACCAGGCGGTTGATCTCCTCGGGCATGCGCCGGTCGCGGCTGCGGAGGCCCGCCTCGAGGTGCACCACGGGGATCCACAGCTTCGCCCCGACGAGCGCGCAGGCGGCGGTCGCGTTCACATCGCCCACGACGACGATGGCGGCGGGCGGCTCGCGCTGGCATACCGCCTCGTAGGCCATCATGGTGCGTCCGGTCTGCTCGGCGTGGGAGCCGCTGCCGACCTCGAGGTGATGGGCGGGCTCTGGCAGGCGCAGGTCCCGGAAGAAGGCATCGGACATGTTCGCGTCGTAGTGCTGTCCGGTATGGACCACCCGGGCGGTGCACCAGCTCGCCCCGGCCAGCTCGTGGTAGAGCGGCGCCACCTTCATGAAATTGGGGCGCGCAGCGGCGATGAGGTGGACGATCTTCGGGATCAAGGGACGGCGGCCTCCATCGCCAAAGGGTAGCCGATCACGGGGAATGAGAGGCCCGACATGCTGCGGATGCGAGATGGGACTACACTTGGCCCGTTTTTACGGTCCAGGGGCGGCACTCTACTTCCCATTTATTGTCTGCGCACGGAGACAGTGGCCCGACACCGGACCGACAGGTAACTTCCACCGTTCAATCACTGCAGGGATAACCCATGGCGCTTTGGAAAGACTCACCCACCGGATCCAGCCCCGCCGCGACCAATCCTCCCGGCACCGCCCAGGCGCCGCACCACCCTCGCGAGACGGAGCGGACCAACGTGGCGCCGCTCACCCCCGAACCGCCGCGCCGCGCTGCGCCGGCCCCGGCTCCCGCCCCGGCCGCACGCCAGCAGCACGCGGAATCGCACATCGCCGCCGATCTCACCATCGAGGGCAAGATCGTCGGCTCGGGTCACATCCGCATTGCCGGTCGCTTCAAGGGCGACGTGCAGGTGGATGGCAATGTGAGCCTCGAAGCCGGCGCACGGCTCGAGGGGCACGTTAAGGCGAGCGTCGTCAGCGTAGGCGGCGAGCTCATCGGCAACATCGAGAATGCCAAGCGCGTCGAGCTGCTCGAGACCGGTGTGATCAATGGCGATGTCAAAGCCGGGCAGCTGACCGTCGCCGCCGGCTCCCGTATGCGGGGCCAGGTGGAGTTCGGCTACGAGGGCGAGCCCCGCGCCAAGACCGATAGTAAGGGCTTCGGCAGCGCATGACCGTCGCCCCACGGGCGGTGACCGCGGGCAAGACGCGCACCTGTCCGCACTGCAAGGCGACGATTCTCGAAAGCCTGAGCATCTGCCCGGGCTGTCTGCATCATCTGCGCTTCGACCAGGAGGCCGCCAAGCGCCAGGTGGCGGCCAAGTCGGCACTGCGCGTCGAGGGAGTCATCCGCCATCCCTCGGTCGAGGAGGCGTGGGAGTACTTCGTCGTCATCTCGATCCGCAATGACCGGGGCGAGGAGGTCACGCGGCAGGTCGTGAGCGTTGGTGCCCTGCAGGGCACCGAAAAGCGCACCTTCAGCCTCTCCGTCGATACCATGCCGGCGCAAATGCCCGTCGCCACCACGCGCCCGGCGGCAGTGGCACCCCAGGCGCCACCGAAACGCTGAGCCGCC
>JAFAKO010000036.1 GCA_019235245.1 Gammaproteobacteria bacterium | reverse complement strand
GTCTGCGTGCGCAGCAGTCCGGCCTCGAGAAGCTGGTGCGGGAATTGCGCGCCGCCATGGAGCGTTTCCCGGTCGAGGGGAACGATGCCTTCACGCGGCTGCGCGGCAAGCTGGCGTGGCCGGTGAGCGGGCATCTGGTCGCACGCTTCGGCGACACCCGCGCCGGCGGGGTGCACTGGGACGGGGTGCTGGTCGCCACCGAGCGCGGCGCACCGGTGAAGGCCGTCTGTGCCGGAAGGGTCATCTACGCCGACTGGCTGCCGGGCCTGGGACTCCTCGCCATCGTCGATCACGGCGATGGGTATTTGAGCCTCTACGGCCACAACGAGCGGCTCTACAAGGCTGCCGGGGAACAGGTGGCGGCCGGCGATACGATCGCCGCCGCCGGGGATAGCGGCGGCAGTCCCCGGCCGGAGCTCTATTTCGAGATCCGCAAGGCCGGAAAACCGGTCGATCCGCGGCCCTGGTTCAAGGCTTCCGACCCCTGAAGTACCCCGTCAGGGCTAGCCCTGCTGCGGCGCGGGAACGGCCTCCGGCAGGCCGGTCGCAGCCGGTGTGAAGGGGGTCAAAATTCCCGTGGCCGTACCGCTCCGAGTGCGCAGATTCGCCAACTTGCGCAAGGATCCTAGGCTCCGGAAGCGCAATGGTGTCCATACCCATGAGTGCGCTCCCGCTCAGCGATTACGTGCCTGGACAGCCCGGTGACCGGTTCGATCCCTATGTACGGCTGATCCGCTCGCTCCTGCCACGCACCGCCTGCGTGGCGATGTTCGGGCCGGCCGGGGAGCTGCTGTGGACTACGGAGACCGTGGCGGGTCCCGACCTCGTCAATATCGTGGACGACGCGCTGCTCTCGAGCCGCGCCAACCCCGAGAGCGCCGGGCAGATGCGGCTGCTCGACGGCAGTATCCCCGTGTACCTGTGGGCCCTGCGGGATGACGAGCAGCAGCTGCTGTCGCTCCTCGCGGTGGTCGGCCGCGCCAGCGAGCCCCACGAGAAGCGCAGCGCGGATTTCTCCTTCGTCGGCCAGCTCCTCGCCCCCGCAGTCGAGTGCCTGCGCCGCGAGCTGATCGCGCACGCCACCATCGAGGAGCTTGCCCACACGGTCGGCGGGCTAGACAAGGACCTGAACCTGCTCCTCACCCAGGACAGCGCGGGGCTGCCGACCGCGGAAGCGGGCGGCGGCGACCTGCAGCAGCTGCTGCAGCAGACCATCGAGCACCTGCGGGCGAGCACCGGTGCGCTGCTCGTGCCGGAGAAGAACGTGATGCTGGTGCGCTCGGCGGATGCGCGCCCGCCCGATACCCAGTTCTGGATGCGCGCCCACCGCCGCCTGCTGCCGCTTGTGCAGGCGCAGCGCGAGCCGCTGATTCTGAACGAGACGCAGTCGATCGAGGCTCCCGAGGCATTCCCCTTCCGGGTGCTGTGCTGCTCGCTGCGCTCGCGCACCGGGCGCACCATCGGCGTGCTGGCGCTGCTGCGCGAGCCCTTCGGCGACGCCTTCGGCGCGCGCGATGCGCACGTCGGAGAGATCCTGGCCCGCAAGGCTACCTCTGCCATCGAGAGCAACTACGATCCCCTGAGCGGGCTATACACCCGCCCGGCCTTCGAGCGGCGCGTGAATACCGTCGTCGCGGATGCGAAGACCACGGCGTGGAGCGCGCTCTACATCGACGTCGATCAGCTGCACGCCATCAACGAGAGCTCCGGCATGCACGTCGGCGATGCGCTCCTCGGCCAGCTCGGCGAGCTGATCCGTCAGCGCCTGCCGCCCGGGGCGTTCGGCGCGCGCATCTCCGGCGACCGCTTTGCGCTCATGATCCCCGCGCGGGTGCACGACGCGGAGGCCTTCGCCGAGGCACTGCGCGAGGGCACCGAGCGGCTCGCGCTCGTGAGCGCCGAGTCGCGCCTACCGGTCTCCATCAGTGCCGGCGTCGCCTCGGTCGACTCCCAGGCGACCGACCTCGCCCAGGTGCTGGCACCGGCCGAGACCGCCTGCAAGGCCGCCAAGGATCGCGGTCGCAACCGTGTCGAGGTCTACCAGCCGAGCGATGCGAGCATCGTGCGCCGGCACGCGGACATCGGCATGGCGGGCCAGTTGCGCGAGGCGATCGATTCCGGCCGCCTGCGCCTCGATGCGCAGCTGATCCTGCCGTTCGCCGCCGCCGAGAGCGCCCGGCCGCACTATGAGCTGCTGCTGCGCATGACCGACGAGGACGGCCAGACGGTGGGGCCCGACAGCTTCATGTCGGCGGCGACGCGCTACCAGCTGATGCCGGTCATCGACCGCTGGGTGATCTCGCATGTCATCGAGGCGCTGCAGCCCCGTGCCGGGATCCTCGAGGGCAAGGCGCTCGGGTTCGCCATCAATTTCTCCGGCCAGTCGCTGAACGACGAAGGCTTCGCCGACTACCTGGTCAAGAGCATCGGTGCGAGCGGCCTCGATCCGGAGCTGTTCTGCTTCGAGCTCACCGAGAACGCCACGGTCGCGAATCTCGCCCGCACCGAGGCGCTCATGCGCCGCCTGCGGCAGCTCGGCTGCGGGGTGGCGCTCGATGACTTCGGCACCGGGCTCTCCTCGCTCTCCTGTCTGCGGCAACTGCCGGTCACCATGCTCAAGATCGACGGCAGCTTCGTGCGCGATGTGCTGAAGGACGCGCGCGCGGAATCGATGGTGCGCGCGATCGCGCAGCTCGCCCGCAGCATGTCGATCACCACCGTGGCGGAGTACATCGAGACCGAGGCGATCAGCGCACGCATCGCCGAGCTCGGCGTTGACTACGGGCAGGGGTTTGCGATCGGCAGGCCCATACCGCTCGAGGACCTGCTCACGGAGTTGCCGCTGCCGAGTGCGGCCGGCAGCGAGGACCCCGAGGCAACCGGGGAACATGAACAGATCACCTGGTTCGCCGGCGCGGCCCGCTGAGGCGGCGGCCGGGAACCACTGACATCAGCGCCGATCCGATCAAGCTCGGCAGTACGAATCGAGGTCTCCCCATGTCAGCCCGCTCTCGTACGCTGATCGCCCTCACCGCGGGCACCTTGCTCGGCTTCTGCGGAGCCCTCACCGGCGGCGTCCTCGCCGACCGCCCCAACGCCCTGCAGCACCGGGAGCCGAATCCCCCGCACGCTTCGCTCCCGTGGCAGGAGGCGAGCCTGTTCGCCGAGGTGTACGAGCGCATCAAGCGTGACTACGTGGATGAGGTCGATGACCACACCCTGATGGAGAAGGCGATCCGTGGCATGGTCGCCGGTCTCGATCCGCACTCCGCCTATCTCGACAGCCAGGAGTTCGACGAGATACGGCTCTCGACCATGGGCTCCTATCCCGGGGTCGGTATCGAGGTCATGGCGAACGACGGGGTGGTGAAGATCCTGCGGCCGATCGACGGGTCCCCGGCGCAACGCGCGGGGCTGCGGGCCGGCGACCACATCGTGCGCATCGATGGGAGCGACGTCGGGGCCGACCTCGCGGGCGCCATCGCGCGCATGCGCGGTATCTCCGGCACCCTCGTCACGCTCTCCGTGCGTCGCGAGGGGAGCGCCGAGCTGCTCGACTTTGCGCTGCGCCGCGAGCAGGTCGAGGTGCACAGCGTCCTCGGGCAGACCCTCGAGCCCGGCTTCGGCTACGTGCGCGTCACGACCTTCAGCGAGACGACCGCACAGGATGTGGCCAGAGCCATTTCTCACCTGAAACGCGACAATCCGACGGGAATTTGCGGCCTAGTGCTCGACCTGAGAAACAATCCGGGCGGTGTTCTCGAGGCGGGCGTGGCGGTCGCCGATGCCTTCCTCGACTCCGGAGTGATCGTCAGCGCCGACGGCCGTACGCCCGAGGCCCGCTTCCAGATGGAGGCGACGCACGGGGACCTGATCAACGGCGCCGCGCTCGTGGTGCTCGTGAATGCGGGCTCGGCCTCGGCCTCCGAGATCGTCGCGGGAGCGCTCAAGGATCATGGCCGGGCGCTGCTGGTCGGTCGCAAGACCTACGGCAAGGGCTCGGTGCAGACGGTGCTGCCGCTCTCGCGCGGCGGGGCGGTGAAGCTCACCACCTCGCGCTACTTCACGCCGTCGGGGGTCTCGATCCATGGCAAGGGCATCGTGCCCGATGTGCTCCTCGACGGGTCGGGAGAGCCGCCGGCGGACATGAGCCCGAAGGCCGAGGGACCGCTCACCGAGCGGGACGCGGATGTGCGCCTCGCGCTCGGAGTGGTGAAGGATCGCGCGGGGGGGCGCCACCTCGTCGCCGCCGTGAGCCGCGGCTTCGTGCCGTAGCCTCGCGCCGCTTAGCGCCGCTCCCGCCTTACCGATATCCTCCCGCGCCATGCTGGCGTGGCTCATCGACCTGGTGCTGCACCTCGATCGGCATCTGGTCGAGCTGCTCGCGCGCTATGACCTGTGGATCTACCCGATCCTCTTCGCTGTGATATTCGCGGAGACCGGCTTCGTGGTGACCCCTTTCCTCCCCGGGGACTCGCTGCTCTTCGCCGTCGGCGCGCTCGCCGCGGTGGACTCGAGCGGCACGCTGCACGCGCCGACCGCGAGCCTCGTGCTCGGCGCCGCCGCGGTCCTCGGCAACACGGTGAACTACGGCATCGGCCGGGCTATCGGGCCGCCCGCCTTCTCGGGGCGCTATCGAATGCTCAAGGTGGAGTACCTGCGGCGCACCGAGGCGTTCTTCCTCCGGCACGGCGGGCTCGCGGTGCTGCTGTCGCGCTTCGTGCCGATCGTGCGCACCTGTGCCCCCTTCGTGGCGGGCGTCGGCCGCATGCCCTTCGGCCGCTTCTGCGCCTA
>JAFAKO010000312.1 GCA_019235245.1 Gammaproteobacteria bacterium | reverse complement strand
GTGGCAATGCGCTGAAGTTCTACGCTTCGGTGCGCCTCGACATCCGGCGCATCGGTGCCATCAAGAGCGGTGAGGAAGTCACCGGCAACATGACCCGGGTGAAGGTGGTGAAGAACAAGGTCGCACCGCCCTTCCGCGAAGCGGAGTTCGAGATCATGTACGGCCAGGGCATCTCGCGCGAGGGCGAGATCATCGAGCTCGCGAGCACGCTCGGCATCGTCGAGAAATCCGGCGCCTGGTACGCCTACAAGGGCAGCCGCATCGGCCAGGGCAAGGACAACGCGCGCGCGTACCTGCAGTCGAACCGGGAGGTCGCCCGCGAGATCGAGGAGCAGGTGAGAGCGCGGCTGCTGCCACCGCGCCAGCAGCGTAACGGCGGGGATCAGGCGGCCGCGAACTCCGCCTGAGACCGCGGCTCAGTGGCCGTTCGGGTTGATCTGGCGCCGCTGGGCCTGCTCGACCGACTCCTGGTTGTCGTGCGCAACGGTCTTGATCTCATCCGCCGTCCCGCAGACCTTGTGACCGCCGAGGTGTGAGCCGATCTCCGTTTCATTGCGGCACCACACCTTCGTGCCTTTGCGCATCTCCGGCTTGTAGCCCGCCGCGAGAAGTCGCTTGTCCTCCGCAGCCTGTGCTGCGGCATCTGCAGAGGCGGCTGCGGCAGCAGGCGTAGTCGTGGCCGGGGTGGCCGTTGCAGCAGCCGGCGCTGCCGGTGGATCTGCAAGCGCCACGGACACCGCACAGACGCCGAGCACTGCCAGAGCCGCGATGAGGGGTCGATCAGAATTTAGACGCATGAGCTCTCCCGTGGATGGAGGCAGCCGCCGCCTGGAGCGTGGCCGGGTCTCTATACTGTAACCGATGTCTTCAGCCAGATTCAGGGGGGCCGCACGCCCCACCGCGCCAGCCTCCGGGGAGTCCGCGCGCCTGGCGGCCGTTTCGCTCCTGGCTCGCCGTGACTACCTGAGCGGCGAGTTGACGGAACGCCTGAAGCGGCAGGGGTTCGACGCGGCAGCGGCGGCGGGCGCAGTGGCCGATCTGCTGCGGGATGCGGTCCTGGACGATGCCCGCTGCGCGGAGAACTATGTCGCCTACCACGCGGGCCGCGGCCACGGGCCGGTGCGCATCGCGGCGGAGCTGCGCCGGCGCGGCCTCGCGGACGAGCTGATCGCCGCAGCGCTCCAGAGCGGCCCGGACTGGAAGGCGCTCGCCCGCAAGGTCTGCCGGGCGAAGTTCGGGGCGCAGCCCGCTGCCAGCTGGGCGCAGCGGGCGCGGCAAGCACGTTTTTTGCAGTACCGAGGCTTTTCGTCGGATCATATCCGTGCAGCCACGGGCGCCGACCCCGACACAGGATCCACGGACCTTTGAACAAGCCCTCGTACATGAGCGCCGCGGACGTACGCGGCTCTTTCCTCGAGTTTTTCCGCGGGCAGAGCCACATCATCGTGCCCTCGAGCCCGCTCGTGCCCGCGAACGACCCGACGCTGCTCTTCACCAACGCGGGGATGGTGCAGTTCAAGGACGTGTTTCTCGGCAAGGAGCAGCGCGACTACCTGCGCGCCGCCACTGCGCAGCGCTGCGTCCGGGCAGGCGGCAAGCACAATGACCTGGAGAACGTCGGCTACACCGCGCGGCACCACACTTTCTTCGAGATGCTGGGAAACTTCTCCTTCGGAGACTATTTCAAGCGCGAGGCCATCCACCTGGCGTGGGACTTCCTCATCTACACGCTGCGGCTCGATCCCGCGCGCCTGTGGTGCACCGTGTACCACGATGACGATGAGGCGGCGGATGTCTGGCTCAAGGACATCGGCATCAGCCCGCAGTGCTTCTCGCGGCTCGGTGAGGACTCCAATTTCTGGTCCATGGGCGACACCGGACCCTGCGGGCCGTGCAGCGAGATCTTCTTCGACCACGGGCCAGGCGTTGCGGGCGGACCGCCGGGGTCCCCGGACGAGGAAGGCGACCGTTACGTCGAGATCTGGAACCTGGTGTTCATGCAGTACGACCGTGCAGCGGATGGCACGCTGACGCCGCTGCCGAAGCCCTCGGTCGACACCGGCATGGGTCTCGAGCGCATCACCGCGGTGATGCAGGGCGTGCACTCCAATTACGACATCGACCTGTTCCGCAACCTCATCCGTGCCGCCGGCAAGCTCGCCGGCACCTCGGTGCTGAGCTCGAGCTCACTGCGCGTCATCGCCGATCACATCCGCGCGAGTGCCTTCCTCATCGTCGATGGAGTGCTGCCCTCCAACGAGGGTCGTGGCTACGTGCTGCGCCGGATCATCCGCCGCGCCATTCGCCATGGCTACAAGCTCGGCATCCAGGAGCCGTTCTTCTACAAGCTGGTGCGGCCGCTCGAGCAGGAGATGGGCGCGGCGTACCCGGAGCTCACGCGCGGCCGGGCGCTCGCCGAGCGCGTCCTCAGGCAGGAGGAAGAGCGCTTCGCGCAGACTCTCGCCAACGGCATGGTGCTGCTCGAGAGCGCCATCCGCAGCCTGCGTGGCGCGAAGATCATCGATGGGGACACGGTCTTCAAGCTGTACGACACCTACGGATTCCCGATGGATCTCACGGCCGACGTCGCCCGTGAGCGTGGACTCACCATCGACCAGGCGGGCTTCGAGACGGCGATGGAGGAGCAGCGGCGGCGCTCGCAGGAGCGCAGCAAGTTCAACGCGGACCTCACGAGCGGCCAGCCGCTCGAGGGTCGCACGCTGTTCCGCGGTTACGACGGACTCAGCGATTCGGGCAATGTCGTGGCGCTGCTGAAGGAGGGCGCTCCGGTCCAGTCTCTCGAGAAAGGTGAGACGGGAGAGGTGGTCCTCGATCGCACACCTTTCTATGCGGAGGCGGGCGGCCAGGTCGGGGACGCCGGCCAGCTGACCGCAAGTGGCGTGCGCTTCCTGGTGAGCGATACGCAGAAGCGCGGGGCCGCCCACGTGCACATCGGCCAGCTGCTCGAGGGGCGTATTCGCCTCGGTGACAACCTCGAGGCCGAGGTCGATGGTGCGCGCCGTCAGGCGACCGCGCTCAACCACACGGCCACCCACCTGCTGCATGCGGCACTGCGCAAGGTGCTCGGCACGCACGTCCTGCAGAAGGGCTCGCTGGTGGCCCCCGACCGGCTGCGTTTCGACTTCGCGCACTTTCAGGCGGTGACCCCGCAGGAGCTCGAGGAGATCGAGCGCCTCGTCAACGCGCAGATCCGCGCCAACCTGCCGGCAGATACCAGCGTCATGGACTACGAGGCTGCGGTGGGGGCGGGGGCGATGGCGCTGTTCGGTGAGAAATACGACAAGGACGTGCGCGTGCTGCGCCTGGGAGACTTCTCCATGGAGCTGTGCGGTGGCACGCACGTGCGCCGTGCCGGGGATATCGGACTGTTCAAGCTCGTCAGCGAGGGCGGTGTCGCTTCAGGCGTGCGCCGCATCGAGGCACTCACGGGCGAGGGCGCCCTCGAGTACGTGGAGCAGAGCGAGGCGGTGCTCAAGGATCTCGCGGGCCTGATGCGTGGCTCGCGCGAGGAGCTCGCGGAGAAGGTGCGCGAGCAGCTCGAGCGCACGCGGCAGATGGAGCGCGAGATACGCACGCTCAAGGATCGGCTCGCCTCCGGTCAGGGTGTGGACCTCGCCGCGAGCGCGGTGGATGTGCAGGGCGTCAAGGTCGTGGCGACCAAGGTGGATGGGGCCGATGCCGGCGCCCTGCGCAACGCGGTCGATCAGCTCAAGGACCGGCTCAAGTCGGCAGTCGTGCTGCTCGCGACAGTGCCGAGCGCGGCGAAGGTGCTGCTGGTCGCCGGGGTGACCGCCGATCTGACCTCGCGCATCCAGGCGGGAGAGCTGGCCGGCGCGGTCGCGGCGCTCGTCGGCGGACGCGGTGGCGGGCGGGCAGATTTCGCACAGGCGGGCGGCAGCAAACCCGAGGCGCTCGATGCGGCGCTGGAATCGGTGCAGGAGTTCGTGCGCGCACGGCTGACGGCGTGAGACCCCGGGGTGGCGGCGTTTTGCCGCGCCCGCACGCGTTTGAGTATCATGGCGCCCCCCGGAGAGATGGCCGAGTGGTCGAAGGCGCACCCCTGCTAAGGGTGT
>JAFAKO010000305.1 GCA_019235245.1 Gammaproteobacteria bacterium | reverse complement strand
GATAGTTAGGTAACTGCCTAACTATCGCGCCCACGGACTAAAAGCGCGCCGGTCGTTTAAGCACTTCCGGTTAATAGTTAGGCAATTGCCTAACTATCGCGCCCTCAGCTCAGCGGCCCCGGTAGATGATCCGCCCCTTGGTCAGGTCGTAGGGAGTCATCTCCACGGTCACGGCGTCGCCGGTGAGGATGCGGATGTAGTTCTTGCGCATCTTGCCGGAGATGTGTGCGGTCACCACGTGACCGTTCTTCAGCTTGACCCGGAAAGTCGTGTTCGGGAGGGTCTCGACGACCTCGCCCTCCATCTGTATCGCGTCTTCTTTGGACATACCGCCCTAACGGCTTTACGGGGCGCGAATTGCACCACAAAGCGCGTTGCTCTGGCTAGCACCGTCGCTGGACGGCGCTCCCCGGCGGACTCCGCGAGTGGCCGTGTCAGGGTGGCAGCAGGGGCGCGCAGCCCCCGCGTGCGTGCTCGCGCAGCAGCGCCTGGAACTGCGTGCGCGGAATCGTGCGCGCGCCGAGGCTCGCCAGATGCCGCGACGGCAGCTGACAGTCGATGGCGACGATGCCGTTGGCTCGACACAGCTCCACCAGGTGTGCGAGCGCGGCTTTCGAGGCGTCGCGGCAGCGACTGAACATCGATTCTCCGAAGAAGACCCCGCCAAGACGCACGCCGTACAGTCCGCCGACCAGCGAGCCGGCGCGCCATGCCTCGACGCTGTGGGCGCAACCGAGGCGGTGCAGCTCGAGGTAAGCGGCCCGCATCTCGGGCGTAATCCAGGTGCCGGGGCTCGCGGCGCGCGGCGCCGCGCAGCCATCGATCACGGCCGCGAAATCGCGGTCGATCGACAGCGTGAAGCCACCGTTGCGCAGCGTCTTGGCGAGACTGCGCGTGCAGCGAAACTCCTCCGGGAAGAGCACCGCGCGCGGATCGGGCGACCACCACAGCACGGGTTGCCCCGGGGAATACCAGGGAAAGATGCCGCCGCGATAGGCAGCTATCAGGCGCTCGGGGGAGAGATCGCCCCCGGCCGCGAGCAGCCCGGCGGGCTCCTCGAGCGCCTGCTCGGGCGGCGGGAACCATTCGGGAGCATCCTGCGGCGAGAGCCAGGTGATCGTCTTCATGCGAGTCGGCCGAGGCTGCGGCGCTCCCGATACGGTACGTGCCCCTGCACCTCGAGCGCATAGGCGTCGACCGCCGCACCTTCGCGCTCGAGGTATTCGGCGATGGCGTGGCGAAAGTCGGCATCGGCGATGTAGTGCGCGGACCAGGTGATCGCCGGCTCGAAGCCGCGGCTCACCTTGTGCTCGCCCTGGGTGCCGGGCTCGAAGCGCCCGATCTGCCGTTCGATGCAGAACTCGATCCCCTGGTGATAGCAGGTCTCGAAGTGCAGGCTGTGATAATCGGCGGCCGCGCCCCAGTAGCGGCCGTAGAGCGCCGCGGGGCTCAAGAAGAAAATCGCCACCGCCACGAGCGTCCGGCCGTGCAGCGCCAGCTTGACCATCAGCGACTCGGGCATGGTGCGCGCCGCCTCGCCGAAGAAGGCGCGCGTCAGATAGGGCTCGTGCCCGTGCCGCAGGAAGGTGTCGCGGTGCAGGGCGTAGATGCCATCGAGCAGCGCCTCATTCAGCTCCCCGCCGAGGCGCGTCTCGAAATGCACGCCGGCCTCCTGCACGCGGCGGCGCTCGCGCCGCGCTTTCTTGCGCTTTTCCGCGGTGAAGGTGGCGAGATAGTCCTCGAAGGTGCCATAGCCGCGGTTGGTCCAGTGAAACTGGCAGTCACGTCGCAGCAGCCAGCCGCGCCGCGCGCACGCCGCGCGCGCCGGCTCATCGAGGAACAACGCGTGCACGCCGGAGAGGCGCTGGCTCGCGGCGTACGCCTCGAGCTCGGCGAGCAGCCGCGTTGCCTGTGCCTCGCGATCGAGATCCGGCCGCACCAGCAGGCGCGGACCGCTCGCGGGGGTGAACGGTGCGGCGAGCGTCAGCTTCGGGTAGTAGCGGCGTCCGAGACGCTCGTAGCCCCGCGCCCAGGCGAAGTCGAACACGAACTCGCCGAAGGAATGGGTCTTGACGAAAGCGGCGCTCGCCGCGGCGAGGCCCCGGGCATCGCGCAGCGCGAGATAGCGCGGCTCCCAGCCGCTCGCGCGGCCGACGCAGCGCGAGTGCTCGAGCGCCGCGAGAAACTCGTAGCGTGTGAAGGGATTGTCCGCCGCGCCGAGCGCGTTCCACTGCGCGGCGCCCAACTCTTCGATGCTGTGGTGATACCCGGGCTTGCTCACATCGATACTTGCGCTGACTGCCGCCGCTGCGCCCCGGCCGCCAGCATCTCGAGGTAGCGGTCCGCATCGAGCGCCGCCATGCAGCCGGCGCCGGCGGAGGTGATCGCCTGGCGGTATACGTGATCGGCCACATCCCCGGCGGCGAACACGCCCGGGACACTCGTGGCGGTAGCATCGCCGTCGAGACCGGTGCGCACGGTGAGATAGCCCTCGCGCATGGCGAGCTGCCCGGTGAACAGCGCGGTGTTCGGTGTGTGGCCGATGGCGACGAACAATCCGGTCACCGCGAGCTCGCGCGGGGCCGCGCCGGCCAGCGAGCGCAGCCGCACGCTGGTGACGCCGCGCTCGTCATCGCCGAGCACCTCATCGACCGTATGGTTCCAGACCACCGCGATCTTGCCGGCCCGGACCTCGCCGAACAGCCGGTCCTGCAGGATCTTCTCGGCGCGCAGCTTGTCGCGCCGGTGCACCAGCGTCACGTGCTGCGCGATGTGCGACAGGTACAGCGCCTCCTCGACCGCGGTATTGCCGCCACCGACCACCGCGACGCGATGCCCGCGGAAGAAAAAACCATCGCAGGTGGCGCACGCCGATACACCGCGGCCACGGAATTTCTCCTCCGAGGGGAGCCCGAGGTACTTGGCGGCGGCGCCGGTAGCGATGATGAGCGCATCGCAGCTGTAGTGCGCGAGGTCGCCGCGCAGCAGGAATGGCCGCACCGCCAGGTCCACCGACTGCACGTGATCGTTCACGATCTCGGTGGCGAAGCGCTCGGCGTGGCGCTTCATGCGCTCCATGAGCGCCGGCCCCTGCAGGCCTTCGACATCGCCCGGCCAGTTGTCGACGTCAGTGGTGGTCATGAGCTGCCCACCCTGCTCGACTCCCGTGATCAGCAGCGGTGCCCGGTTGGCACGCGCTGCGTACACCGCTGCGCTGTAGCCCGCGGGGCCGGAGCCGAGAATGATGAGGCGACTGTGCCGCGTGCTCGTCATGGGTATCTCACGGTACCAAGCCCTATAATGGCCGCCATCTATATTAAGACGGAGTATCGGCGATTGGCGGAATCTTCCGCGTCGGCGCGCAGTGCGTCGCGTTTTACTTCAGCGGTGAGTCGCGGCCTGCGCGAGAGCGCGGTCATCGCGCTGGCGATCGTGGCGCTGGTGCTGTTCATGGCGCTCGCCACCTACAGCCCGGAGGATCCCGGGTTCTCGTTTACCGGTGCCTCCGGTGCCGTGCACAACCGCATCGGTGTCATCGGCGCCTGGGTGGCGGACGTGCTGTTCTTCCTGTTCGGCCGCCCGGCGTTCCTGTTCCCGCTGGTGCTCGCCGCGGCATGCTGGGGCCTGCAGCGGCGGCTGCGCACGGAAAGTGGCGGCTCGCGCGCCAACACGCTGGTGCGCGTTCTCGGCTTCGCCCTGGTGCTGGTGGCGAGCTGTGCGCTCACGACGCTCCACTGGCAGCCCGGGGCGCTGCGGCAGAGCGCCGGCGGGGTGGTCGGGAGCGTGGTCGGTGGCGGCCTCGCCGCCGGAGTCGACTTTCTCGGCGCCACCCTCCTCATGATCGCCGCCTGGATGGCCGGGGTGTCTCTCGCCTTCGGTGTCTCCTGGCTCACCGTGATGGACCGGCTCGGCACGGCGGCCTGGCGGGGGATCGGCTGGATGCGCTCGCGCTGGAGCTCCTCGCGCGACGCCGCCGAAGGTCGTGAGCGGCGCCAGGCGCGCAAGGAATCGGTGGAAAGCGCGCAGAAGAAGTCGGCCACGCGGCCCCCCACGCGCATCGAGGCACCGCCGGCGGCGGTGGAGAAGAGCGCCCGCGTCGAGCGGGAGCGGCAGGTGCCGCTGTTCGATCCGCCGAAGGCGAGCGAGCTGCCGCCGCTGAAACTGCTCGATGATCCGCCACCGCGTGAGCCGCTGTACTCCGCCGAGGCGCTCGAGGCGCTCTCGCGGCTTGTGGAATTGAAGCTCAAGGACTTCGCCATCGACGCGGAGGTGGTGGCGGTGCAGCCCGGGCCGGTGGTGACGCGCTTCGAGCTGCGTCCGGCACCGGGGGTGAAGGCGAGCCAGATCACCGCCCTCGCCAAGGATCTGGCGCGCGCGCTGTCGGTGCTGTCGGTGCGCGTGGTGGAGGTGATCCCGGGCAAGAGCGTCATGGGACTGGAGATCGCCAACGAGAAGCGCGAGGTG
>JAFAKO010000291.1 GCA_019235245.1 Gammaproteobacteria bacterium | reverse complement strand
ATCGCGCCGATCATGGCGGCGGCGGTGGTGAGGCTCTGGCGCGACTGATCCGCGAGCATGCGCGCGATGTGATGCTGGGTGATGTGCGCGGTCTCGTGCGCCATCACGCCCGCGAGCTCCGACTCGGTCGAGGTGGCGAGGATCAGCCCGGCGTTGATGAACACGTAGCCACCGGTCACGGCGAAGGCGTTGATGGTCGTGTCCTTGACCACGAAGTAGTGGAAATTCTGCCCACCCATCGCGCTCTGCGAGGCAAGGCGCTGGCCGATGTTGTTGATGTACTCGCTCACCTCCGGGTCTTCGAGGAGCGCGCTCTGATCGCGCAGCTGCTTCGCGACCATGGCACCGAGCAGGTACTCGTCGTTCTGCGTGAGCACGGTCGCCGCCGGGCTGCCGAGGTCCGGCAGGTCCGAGCCCGAGACCGGCGCATTCAGGATCGGCTGCGAGCTGCCGGGCTCCCCGGCCGCCGCCAGGGTTGCCGCGAACAGCAGTGCGGTCGCGAGGAAGACGATGAGGCGGCGCATTGTGGTTGGACCGCGTCCCGCGGTGAGGGTTTCCAATGTTTACAGACCCTTACAAGGGGCCCCCGCGGCAGCGCACGCCGCGGCCCCGCTAGGGTAGCACCTAGAGGATATCGGAGGCGAAATCCGCCAGCCGCGAGCGCTCCCCGCGCACCAGCGTGATGTGGCCCGAGTGCGCCCAGCCGCGGAAGCGGTTCACCGCATAGGTCAATCCCGAGGTCATCTCGGTGAGATACGGCGTATCGATCTGCGCGATATTGCCGAGGCAGGCGAGCTTGGTGCCCGGTCCCGCCCGGGTGATGAGCGCCTTCATCTGCTTCGGCGTCAGGTTCTGCGCCTCATCGAGGATGAGGAAGCGATTGAGGAAGGTGCGGCCGCGCATGAAGTTCAGCGAGCGGATCTTGATGCGGTTGCGCAGCAGGTCGTTGGTTGCGGCGCGGCCCCAGTTGCCGCCCTCCTGCGAGCCGGTGAGCACCTCCAGGTTGTCCATGAGTGCGCCCATCCACGGCTCCATCTTCTCTTCCTCGGTGCCGGGAAGAAAACCGATGTCCTCCCCCAGCGGGATGGTCACCCGCGTCATGATGATCTCGACGAAGCGGTTGGTCTCGAGCGTCTGCATCAGGCCCGCGGCGAGCGCCAGCAGCGTCTTGCCGGTGCCGGCGGGACCCAGCACGGTGACGAAGTCGATCTCCGGGTCCATGAGCAGGTTGAGCGCGAAGTTCTGCTCGCGGTTGCGCGCGGTGATGCCCCAGACGCTGTGCCGCTCGTTGCGATAGTCGCGCGTGAGCTCGATGGTGGCGGTGTCGCCGGCGATGCGGCGCACGATGCCTTCGATGCCCTGCGGTGAATCCTCGAACACGCCCTGGTTCGGCTGCCACTCCCGTACCGCGGGACCGGTGATCTCGTAGAAGGTGCGCTCGGCGTCCTTCCAGGAGCGCATGTCGCGCCCGTGCTGCTCCCAGAAGTCCTTCGGCAGCGCGCCCATGCCGCTGTAGAGGACGTCGGCGTCCTCCAGCGTCTTGTCGCTGTAGTAATCCTCGGCGTGCACCCCGAGCACCGCCGCCTTGATGCGCAGGTTGATGTCCTTCGACACGAGGATGACGCGCGCGTCCGGGTGCTCGGTCTGCAGCGCCAGCATCTGCTCGAGGATGGTGTTGTCGGCCACCTGGCCCGGGAGGCTGTCGGGCAGCGCGCCGCTCAGCTGCCGCGTCTGGAAGAACAGCCGCCCGCTGGAGGGCTTCTTGCCGTGGTTGCCGGAGTAGCCGCTCGGCAGCTTCAGCCCCTGGTCGATCTGCTCCTTGGTCACCCCGCGCATCATGTCATCGAGGAAGCGGCTCACCTGGCGCACGTTGCGCGAGGCTTCCGACAGGCCCTTCTTGTGCGCATCGAGCTCCTCGAGCACGACCATCGGCAGGTACACGTCGTGCTCCTCGAAGCGGAAGATGGCGGTCGGATCGTGCATCAGCACGTTGGTGTCGAGCACGAACAGGCGCCGTCCGGCGCGCGAGCGGCCCTTCACTTCGCGTGACTCGCCCGAGGCGGCCGTGGGACCGGGATCATTGACGCTGCGCTGCTTCAAGGACTTCCTCCGCGTGACCCGCAACCTTCACCTTGCGCCACTCCCGCTGCAGGCGCCCGGCGCCATCCAGGAGGAAAGTGCTGCGCTCCACCCCCAGGTACTTTTTGCCGTACAGGCTTTTCTCCTTGATGACATCGAACAGTTTGCACACCTGCTCCTCGGTGTCGGCGAGCAGGGGGAAGGGCAGGGCTTCCTCGGCGGCGAACCTCTCGTGCGAGGCCACGCTGTCGCGCGAGATGCCGACGATGTCGACCCCGGCCTTGCGGAACGCGGCCGCAAGATCGCGGAAGTCCTGTGACTCGCGGGTGCAGCCGGAGGTCATGTCGCGCGGATAGAAGTAGATCACCAGCTTCCTGCCCACTGCGTCCTTGAGCTTCCATGTGCCACCGCCCGTCATGGGCAGCGAGAAGTCAGGTACTTTCGTCCCAGCTCTGATCTTGGACATCTCGTTTCAGGATTTGACCGGTTCGAGAATCGCATCGAGGTTGAGCGAGTCGCAGAACTCCATGAACTCCTCGCGCAGGTGTGCGACGTGGATGCGGCTCGGGACGTTCACGATCATCTGCACGGCGAACATCGGCGCGCCGGTGTGCGCGGCCGGATAACTGCGGGTCGAGACCTCCGCGATGTCGATGCCGCGGGTGGCGAAGAAGCCCGACAGCCCCGAGACGATGCCGCTCTGATCGAGGCACACCACGTCGATCGAGTACGGCAGCATGTCGGTGCGCGCGGTGCGCGGCTCGGTGCGCTTGAGGTGGATGCTGAGATTCGAGGTGTCGGCGAGCCGCTTGAGCTCGGTTTCGAGCTTGGCGAGCGCGTGCCAGTTGCCCGACACCAGCAGCAGCATCGCGAACTCGGTGCCGAGGCTGGCCATGCGGCTTTCGCTGATATTGCCGCCGGACTCGCTGATGACACGGGTCAGCTCGTGGACCATTCCCGTGCGGTCGCTGCCGATGGCCGAGACGGCCAGGTGCTGCTTCATCTGTCGATGGCGGTTCGGTATGCCGGCATTCGCCATCGGGAGTGTACCGGGAGCGGCGGCGGGTTGCGAACCGCGCTGGTGCGCGGCCGGCGCGGCGCTTGCTTAAGCCCAACTTTCGCCCGTAACATCCCCGGCTTCCTCGCAGGCACTTCCAGTACCCAAATCCCAGCGTATGTTTTCCGGCAGCCTGGTTGCCATCGTGACTCCCATGCGCGCCGACGGCGCGCTGGATTTCCAAGCCTGGGCACGGCTGCTCGATTTCCACCTCGCCAACGGCACCGACGGCATCGTGGTCGGCGGCACGACCGGGGAGTCGGCGACGCTGCTCGATGCGGAGCTGCGCGAGCTGCTGCTGCGCGCCTGCGAGCAGCTGCGCGGGCGGCTGCCGGTGATCGCCGGGGGCGGCACCAGCAGCACCGCGTCGACCGTCGAGCGTGTCAGCTGGCTCTGCGAGCTGCCGATCGATGGCGTCCTGCTCGTCACTCCGTCATACAATCGCCCGCCGCAGGAGGGGCTGTACCGGCACTTCTGCGCGGCCGCCGCCGCGGCGCGCAAGCCGCTGCTCCTGTACAACGTCCCGGCGCGCACGGCCGTCGACATGAGGCCGGACACCGTCGTGCGCCTCGCCGGCGTCCGCGGCATCGCCGGCATCAAGGAGGCGGTACCGGACATCGCACGGGTGCGCGAGTTGGTGGCACGCGTGCCGCAGGAGTTCGTGGTGTTGAGCGGCGATGACGCCAGCGCACGTGCGAGCGTCGCGGCCGGCGCACGCGGCGTGATCTCGGTGACCGCGAACGTTGCCCCGCGGGCGATGTCAGAGGTGCTGTCCGCGGCACGCCGCGGTGATGCGGCACGCGCCGCCGGGCTCGATGCGCCGCTCGCGGGGCTGCATCGGCAGTTATTCGTCGAAGCCAACCCGATCCCGGTGAAATGGCTCCTGGGGCAGCTCGGCCTGATTGGCGAGGGGATACGATTGCCGCTCACGCCGCTCGCGGCGGAGCATCACGGGGAGCTGCTCGCGGCGGCCCGCAGCGCCGGGGTGCTCGGATGAATGTCGGTTAGGAGGAGTGGGGCATGAGATTCGCGCGGGGGGCCATGGTGCTCCTCATGGTGGCGCCGCTCGTGAGCGGCTGTCATGTGTTCCGGAACGCGAGCGCCAAGGCCTGCCATGGCCCGCAGCCGTACCAGAAGGCGACGACCGTCGCGCCGCTGAAGATTCCGTCCGGCCTGGATGCCCCGGACACGACCAACGCGCTGCGCTTGCCGGCGCTGAACGAGCCGCCCCCGCCGCCCCGCAAGGGCAGGGATCCCTGCCTGGATGAGCCTCCGCCGTTCAAGGTCACCCAGCCCGCCACCAAGACGCCCCAGGCCTGAGAGGCCTGACGCCCGAGCCCCCGAGGCAGTGCCAGCCCCGGCGTGCATGGCTTATGATGCGCGCCCTTCCCGGGTGGCAGCGTGAGCGAGGATCGGCTCGAACCCGGGGGTCTAAGTGATTGATCGGAGAGGTGGCCGAGCGGTCGAAGGCGCTGGACTGGAATTCCAGTAACATCTCAACGGGTGTTCGTGGGTTCGAATCCCACCCTCTCCGCCAAAATTGAAAAGGGGTTTCCGAACCCCTTTTCAATTTTGGTGGGGCCGGTGTGTGGACGAACCCGCCGGGTTCGACAAAATCGCCAGGAGCGATTTTGGCCGACGCGCAGCGTCGGGCCCGAAGGGCCTGCGGCCAGGACGGCCGCAGCAATCCCACCCTCTCCGCCAGTCGTTACCAGTCCTCACCGCCCCGGCGACGCCGTGCTGCTCGCGCTCCGCGGGTGGCTCCCCGCACGCTGCGGGATGAGCAATATGCACAGCAGGATCACCGCCGCGAGAATCGCGGAGGCAAGCGGGCGGCTCACGTTGAGGCCGCCCTGCGCGATCGGCTTGTCGAAGAAATCTCCCACGGTGGCACCCAGCGGGCGCGTCAGGATGAAAGCAGTCCAGAAGAGCACCACGTGCGAGATGCGCGTGCGGTAGTAGGCAATGGCGACGAGGATCAGCAGGCCACCGAACACCAGTGCGCCGCCGCGGTAGCCGAGCCCGGCGTCCGCGACCCAGTCGCCGAGCGCCGTGCCGAGGGTCTGCGAGAAGGTGATGGTGAGCCAGTAGAAGGCCTCCACCCGCGGCGTGTTGATGGTGTTGACCGATACCGTGCCCTCGGCGCGGTACCAGATGCCGAGGGAAGCGAGCACGCACGCGAGCAGGAGCAGTGAGCCGCCGAGATAGCCGATGCCGAGTGAGCGATCGGCGAAGTCCGCGAGCGTCGTTCCGGCGGTGGTGGACGCGATGATGGTCGCCCAGTAGAGGAACGGGTGAAAGCGCTTGGCCGCGATCTGGCACGCCGCCAGGATGACGAGCGCGGTGGCGAAGATCAGCGTGCTCGTGAGGTAACCGAGGCCGAGCGTCATCGACAGCGTGTCGCCACCGGTCTCACCCAGCGTGGTGGCGGCCACCTTGATGATCCAGAACCCGAGGGTGACCTCCGGCACCTTGCTCGCCACCGTGTCGGCGTCCGTGCTTGCCAGCGGCTGTCTGTTCATGATCACACTCTCTTTCCCGGCCGATTGTGCCCGTTTTACCCCGGCGGCGCGCGCTCCGCGGGCGGCCGGGTCCGGCGCATGTGATAGCATCGAATTACTGTCGCGGTCATGGTGGCCCGCATCGGTTTCTCCGCGACGACCAGTCGTGAATCCCGTCAGGGCCGGAAGGCAGCAGCGGCAGCGGCGATGTCGGGTGCCGGAGCTCAAGCTGGTGCGGGCCGCCTCCTGTCGCACCACAACCCGGGAAGTGCATGAGCTATACAGCGCTGGCGCGCAAATATCGGCCGAAGTCTTTCTCCGAGCTCATCGGCCAGGAGCACGTGCGGCGTGCGCTGGTGAATGCGCTCGCGAGCGGCCGCGTGCACCATGCGTTCCTATTCACCGGCACGCGCGGGGTGGGGAAGACCACGATCGCGCGCATCCTCGCCAAGTGCCTCAA
>JAFAKO010000167.1 GCA_019235245.1 Gammaproteobacteria bacterium | reverse complement strand
TGGCGGAGAGGGTGGGATTCGAACCCACGTGCCGGTTTTACCCGACCATCCGATTTCGAGTCGGCGCCGTTATGACCGCTTCGGTACCTCTCCGGCGGTCCCGCGGCTTCTGCGGGGCGGGTATTCTAGCGGAAAGCCTCCGGATCGAGGGGAGCTTTCCCCGCGCACTCGCGCCGGCCGTCGCGTTGCTCGCGGCGCTCGTGCTCGGCGCCTGCAGCCCACCGGCGCCGCCCGCGCTGGATGCGATCCGCGCCCGGGGCGAGCTGCGCGTGGCGACTCTCAACCTGCCGACCTGCTATTACCTCGGTGCCCAGGGCACCGAGGGCCTGGAGTTCGAGCTCGCGAGCGACTACGCCGCGCGGCTCGGGGTGAAGCTCAACATGTACCCGCTCGCGAACGAGCGGGCATTGCAGGCGGAGCTCGCCGCCGGCCGCGCCGATATCGCGGCTGCCTCGCTCACCAGTACCCCCGAGTGGACCCGCATCGCCGACGCCGCCGCGGTGTATACGCGCATTCCGCAGCTCGTCGTCTACCAGCGCAACGGCGTGCGGCCACGGGAAACGCTGCAGCTCGAGTCCGCGCGGCTCGCGGTGCGAGCGGGTAGCGCGCAGGAGCACGTGCTGCAACGACTGCGGCATACCGTGGCGCCGACACTCGCGTGGGAAGAGACCGCTCCGACCGCGGCCGATCCGGTCGAGGACGTCGACTCCGGTGTCGCGCAGTACGCCATTGTCGATGCGCGCGAGTTTTCCTTCGCCCACCACCTCTACCCCAACGTGCAGGTGGGGTTCGCCTTGCCGGAGGAGCGGCCGGTGCAGTGGATGGTGCGCCGTGGCGCCCCCGGGCTGCTCGCGAGCGTGAACGCCTTCTTCCGCGACCTGCAGTCGACCGGCCGCCTCGCCCGGCTGGTGCAGCAGACCTCCGGCGACACGCGCCCCTTCGAGTACGAGGAATCACGGGAATTTCACGAGCACGTGGCCGAGCGCCTGCCACGTTACCGCGCCTGGTTCGAGAAGGCCGCGGCCGAGACCGGGCTCGACTGGCGGCTGCTCGCCGCGATCGGCTACCAGGAATCGAAATGGGATCCGCACGCCCAGTCGGATGAGGGCGCCCGTGGCGTCATGATGCTGACGGCCGATACCGCGCAGTCACTCGGACTGAAGGATCGCAGCGATCCGGAGCAGAACATCTTCGCCGGTGCGCGCTACCTCGCGCAGGTGCGCGAGAAGGTACCCGAGCGCATTGCCGAGCCCGACCGCACCTGGCTCACGATCGCCGCTTACAACGTCGGCTTCGGCCACCTCGAGGACGCGCGCATCATCACGCAGTCGCTCGGCAAGGATCCGGACTCCTGGGCGGAGGTGCGACTGCGGCTGCCGCTGCTCGCGCAGGAGCGCTGGTACTCCCATGCCCGCCGCGGTTACGCGCGCGGCTGGGAGCCGGTGCAGTTCGTCGACCGCATCCAGCGTTATCTGCGCCTGCTCGAATGGCAGCCGGGTGAAAGCACGATGGCTGCAACCGCGGCGGCGTCGGCCGCTACGGCGGCCCCCGCCGCGGCCGCTACCCCAGCGGCGGCGCCGGGCGCTGCGAGCCGTGCGGCGCCGGCAAAAGCGCCGGCGGTGGCGCCCCCCGCACCGGAGGCGTACGCAGCCGGAAGCTGACCCGTCGGCGCAGCCGTCAGCCGCGGCGCGCGGCGAAGAATTCCTGAAGCAGTGCGGCGCACTCCTCCATCAGCACGCCGCCGAACACGTCGACGCGATGATTGAGTCCCGGCAGGGCGAAGACGTTCACGACGCTGCCGGCACCGCCTGCACGCGGGTCCCACGCGCCGAAGACGAGTCGCCGCACCCGCGCGTGCACCATGGCGGCAGCACACATGACGCAGGGCTCGAGCGTCACGTAAAGCGTCGTGTCGATGAGTCGATAGCTGCCGAGCGCGCGCCCGGCAGCACGCAGCACGGTCATCTCTGCGTGCGCAGTGGGGTCGTGGCTCGAGATGGGCGTGTTGTGGGCGGCGGCGAACAGCTCCTCTCCACGCAGCAGCACCGCACCGACCGGCACCTCGCCGCAGGCGGCGGCGGCGTGCGCCTGCACGAGGGCGGCACGCATCCAGGCGGCATCGACTCCGGGGTCAATGTGCTCCCTCATGCGCCTCCCCGCTGGCAGGCGCTGCTGCGGGGAGAAACAGCGCCGGATCGACGAAGGTCGCGTTCAACGCGACACCGAAATGAAGGTGTGGCCCGGTGACACGCCCGGTCGCCCCCACCTTGCCGATCACCGCCCCGGCCTGCACCTGCTCGCCGCGCTGCACGCCGATGGCGCTCAGGTGGCAGTACATGGTGACCAGTCCATTGCCGTGATCGAGAATCACGGTGTTGCCGTTGAAGAAGAAGTTACCGGTGTCGACTACGCGGCCGCTCGCGGCAGCGTGCACCGGTGTGCCGAGGGCGGCCGCAATGTCCATGCCACTGTGCGGATTGCGTGACTCGTTGTTGAAGACGCGCCGCAAGCCGTAGGAGCTCGAGCGGATCCCCGGAACCGGCTGCAGCAGTCGCAGGGTGCTCGGCGCGCGCTGCGAGAAGATCCCGTAGTCGCGGTGCAGCCGCGGCTGCTCGCGGTTGACGCGCGCCAGATCCCCGGCCGACAGGTCGACCTTGCCCGGGGCAACCGTGAGGTGCTGCACGGCGTATTGCTTGTCGGACACCTCGAAGTCCAGGGTCCGCCCCTGCGGCGTCCCGTCCGCGACGCTCGCGGCGGCATGACCGAGAGGCTGGGAGAGCGGTATACCGACGACGGCGAGCCACCGCCCAGCCACCCGCACGACGAGCACGCGTCGGCCATCGAAGCTGACCTGCGGCGGCTGGTCGGATCCACCCTCCACCGGTAGCAGCGCGACGCCTCCGGGGACTCGCGACTCCTCCGGCAGCAGCTCGGGCGCGAGCGGCCCCTGCGAGCCGAGCGCCAGCCCGGCGTGCGCGATGGCCATGACCGCCAGCCGCCGCCTCATTCAGTCCCGGTCACCCGCGCGCGCAGCGTGCCGCGTGCCAGGCTCGCCTCGATCTCATCGCCGACCGCCACTGCCGCGGCGTCGGTGATCACCCTGCCCCCTGCATCCTTCACGATGGCGAAGCCGCGTCGTACCGTCGCGAGCGGGCTCACCGCATCCAGCGCGCGCTGTGCGAGCGCGAGCCGCTGCGCGGCACCGGCGAGGCGCTCGCGTGCCGCCCGCTCGAGCCGCCCGTGCAGTTGCTCCGCATGGGCCGCGGCCCGGGCGTGGTGGGCACCGATCGCACGGGCGAGCCGCAGCTGCAGCGACTGATTGCGCGCGCCCCATTCCCCGAGTGCATGACGCGGCGAATGCTGCTGCAGCCGCGCGCGCAGCTCGGCGAGCCGGCCGCCCTCGCGGTGCAGCGCGCCGCGGGTGCTGCCGGCGAGGCGCTGCGAGAGGTCATCGAGCCGCTGCATTTGCTGCTGCAGGCGCGTGCCCGGATGCTCGCGCCCGAGGCGTCGTGCGATCGCCTCGAGCCGCGCCCGCAGGCCGCGCAGCTCGCGCCGCACCCCGCCCTCCAGGCGCTGTGCGCTGCGCGCGAGCGCCTCCAGGCAGGCATCCCGGTCGGGCACGACCATTTCGGCGGCCGCCGAGGGCGTGGGCGCGCGCGCGTCGGCGACGAAGTCCGCAATGGTGAAATCGATCTCGTGGCCGACACCGCACACCACCGGCACCGTGCAGGCGTGAATGGCGCGCGCGACGCGCTCATCGTTGAAGGCCCACAGGTCCTCGAGCGAGCCGCCACCGCGCGCGAGAATCAACACGTCGCACTCGGCGCGCGAGGAGGCGCTAGCGAGCGCGGCGACCAGGGTCGGCACGGCCGCGGCGCCCTGCACCGGGCTCGGGTAGATGAGCACACTGGCGGGCGGATAGCGCCGCGCGAGGATTTTGAGCACATCGCGCAGCGCCGCGCCCGAGGGCGAGGTGATGAGTCCGATGCGCCGCGGAAAACGCGGCAGCGCGCGCTTGCGTTCCGCGGAGAACAGGCCGTCGGCGGCGAGGCGCGCCTTGACCCGCTCGAACTCGCGCCGCAATGCGCCGACCCCGGCCTCCTCCAGGTGCTCGATGATCAGCTGGAATTCGCCGCGCGGCTCGTACAGGCTGATGCGGCCGCGCACCAGCACCTGCATGCCCGCGCGTGGCGTGAACCCGACCAGGGAGTTCTTCACCCGGTACATCGCGCAACGCAGCTGCGCGTCCCGGTCCTTCAGCGAGAAATACCAGTGCCCCGAGGCGGGCTGGGAGAAGTTCGACAGCTCGCCCTCGACCCAGAGCACACCCAGGCCGCGCTCGAGCAGTACCCGCACCTCGCGGTTGAGCCGCGAGACGCTGTACACGTCCCGGCCCGCAGTGGCTGAGGCGCCGATTTCGTAGCCGGCAGACATCCAGCCACCTTAGCACGAGGTTTACCGGTGTGAGGCGAGCGCCTATAATTGCGCATGCGCATCCTCGAAGAAGCTCTCACCTTCGACGACGTCCTGCTGGTTCCGGCCTACTCGGACGTCCTGCCCCGCGAAGTCGATCTTTCCACCCAGCTCACCCGCCGCATACGCCTGAACATGCCGATCATGTCCGCCGCGATGGACACGGTCACCGAGGCGCGTCTCGCCATCACGATCGCCCAGGAGGGCGGCATCGGCATCGTCCACAAGAGCATGACCATCGAGGCGCAGGCGCGCGAGGTCGGCCGGGTGAAGAAGTTCGAGAGCGGGGTGATCCGCGACCCGATCACCGTCTCACCCAACATGAGCATCCGCGAGGTGCTCGACCTGACTCGCTCCCGCGGCATCTCCGGAGTGCCGGTGGTCGTCGGCCGCAAGGCGGTCGGCATCGTGACGCACCGCGACCTGCGCTTCGAGGAGAAGCTCGATGCGCCGGTCTCCTCGGTCATGACCCCGCAGGAGCGGCTGATCACGGTGCGCGAAGATGCCTCCAAGGAGCAGGTGCTGGCGCTGCTGCACCGGCACCGCATCGAGAAGCTGCTGGTCGTGAACGGCTCGCATGAGCTTCTCGGCATGATCACGGTGAAGGATTTCCAGAAGGCCAATGAATTTCCGCGCGCCTGCAAGGACGAGGGCGGCCGGCTGCGCGTCGGTGCGGCGGTCGGCACGACCCCCGACACGATCGACCGGGTCGCAGCGCTGCGCGAGGCGGGGGTCGATGTGCTCGTGGTCGACACGGCCCACGGTCATTCGCGCGGCGTCCTCGAGACCGTAAAGCGCATCAAGTCGAAGTGGTCGGACAGCCAGGTGATCGCCGGCAACATCGCCACCGCCGAGGCCGCGCGCGCCCTGATCGAGGCGGGGGCCGATGCGGTCAAGGTCGGCATCGGTCCAGGCTCGATCTGCACCACGCGGGTGGTGGCCGGCGTCGGCGTGCCGCAGATCTCCGCGGTAGCGAACGTCGCCGCCGCCCTCAGCGATAGCGATGTGCCGGTGATATCCGATGGCGGCATCCGCTTCTCCGGGGATATCGCCAAGGCGATCGCCGCCGGGGCGCATACCGTGATGATCGGCGGCCTGTTCGCCGGCACCGAGGAGTCACCCGGTGAGGTGGAGCTCTACCAGGGCGCCTCCTACAAGTCGTATCGCGGCATGGGCTCGCTCGGCGCCATGGCGGAGCGGCACGGCTCTGCGGACCGGTACTTCCAGGACGCCGCCACCGAGCTCGAGAAGCTGGTTCCGGAGGGCGTGGAAGGTCGCGTGCCCTACAAGGGCAGCGTCGTCACGATCCTGCACCAGCTCGCCGGTGGCCTGCGGGCCGCCATGGGCTATACCGGCAGTCGCAGCATCACCGAGATGCGCACCCGACCGATGTTCGTGCGTATCACCAACGCGGGTGTGCGCGAGAGCCACGTGCACGATGTCAGCATCACCAAGGAGGCGCCCAACTATCGGGTGCCCTGAAGTCATGGCGAGCGTCCCCCGGCCTGCAGCCGCCCCGACAGCTACCGCGATCGCGCAGCCGGACATTCACGCGCAGCGCATCCTGATCCTGGATTTCGGTGCGCAGTACACGCAGCTCATCGCGCGACGCGTGCGCGAGCTCGGGGTGTACTGCGAGATCCACCCGTGGGACATGAGCGATGCCGAGGTGCGCGACTTCCGGCCGCGCGGAGTGATCCTTTCGGGCGGCCCCGAATCGGTGACCGCCCTCGACTCGCCGCGTGCACCGCCGGCCGTGTTCGATCTCGGCGTGCCGGTGCTCGGTATCTGCTACGGAATGCAGACCATGGCGCAGCAGCTCGGCGGCACGGTAGCCGCCTCGAGCGAGCGCGAGTTCGGCTATGCCGAAGTCACGGTCACCGGGACCTCGCGCCTCCTCGATGAGCTCGAGGATCGGCGCAGCCCCGCGGGACGCTGCGTGCTCGATGTCTGGATGAGCCACGGCGACCG
>JAFAKO010000112.1 GCA_019235245.1 Gammaproteobacteria bacterium | reverse complement strand
CCACCGGCGATGAGAATTCCGGTCTGTCCGGTGGCACGGAAGTCGACCGCGATGCCGCGCTCCGCAAAGCCGCGCGCCAGCGCCAGCGCGGTGTATTTCTTGCCGAGCGCGCAATCGGTGCCCACCGTCAGCAGCCGCTTGCCGGCGCGCTTGCGTCCGGTCCCGATCGGTATCGACGCAGGCGGTACCCGCACGTCGATCAGCTTGCGGCCGCAGCGCAGCGACGCCTCGCGCAGCTCCGGCACATCGTGGAGCTTGGCGTGCAGGCCGCTCACCAGGTCGAGCCCCGCCTGCAGCGCCTCGATGAGCAGCGGAATCCAGCTGGGCCCGATCACGCCTCCCGTGTTGGCAACGCCGATGACGAGGCCGCGTGCGCCCTTCGCAACGGCCTGCTGCGGGGTGAGCCGCGGCAGACCCGTGGTCACCGTCGCTTCCGCACAGGCCCACTCTCCCAGGCAGCGCTCCGGCACCCAGTCGCGCAGGCCGAAAGCTGTCTTCGCAAAGGACGGCTCGGTGGTATCGCCGAGGAAGAGGAGATAGGGCGAGGGCACCTGCAGTGCTTCGGTCGTCATCTTCGTTGCGCTCGGGCCGTGGCACCGCTCGCGAGGTGCTCGTCGAAGTAGAGAGCGGTGGCCTTGAAGAACTGCACGCCGTGAAAGAAAAGTACCGCAGGATGCCGGTTGGCAGTCCCGGCATTCCGCGGTACGAAAAGTTGCCCGTGAGAGAGCGGTCCGTCCCTGGACGGGAAGATGACGCTCGCGGGGGTCACGAGCGCGCTCTGCGGAAACGAGGCCGGCAGCGCCTGCGGCGCGAGGGCCTGCCAAAGCGACCGGCGGAGAAGATCGCCGGCTGCAGCGGCTGCATCGCCCCGCCGCGCAGCGCAAACACCGTGCCATCCCGCAGCATGGTCGCCTCAGAAGCGCGCGGTCACCAGCGCGCCTATCGTGCGCGGCTGCACGTAGCTGACGGAGCCGCCGAATTTCGGGGTTCCCGAGTTGTTGTAGTAGGTAATGCCGCGCGTATCCCCGATGTTCCTGCCGTAGAGCTCGAACGTCCAGCGGCCGCTCTCGAGGCCGGCACGCAGGTCGACCGTGTTGTAGCTCGGCAGCTGCGGGCGCACGTCCGCCTCGAAGCCCGCCGCGCCGAAGGTCGCGGAGAAGTCGTTGTAGCGCGAGCCGACATAGCTCCAGGTTGCCCCGACGAACGCGTTGAAGTCGCCGAAGGCGCGCCACGTGTAGGCGCCATCGAGCGAGGAGCTCCACTTCGGCGCGTACGGCAGCGGATCGCCGGTATTGCCGCCGGTGGTGACGGCCGGGGATGTCAGGTAAGCGTCGATGTACGCGCCCGTGAGCTTGAAGGTGAGTCCGGTCACCGGTGTCAGCGCCAGTGCCCACTCCACCCCCTTGCTGCGCGCGGTACCGCCGTTGGAGTTGAAGCTGTAGGGGCTGATGAACTCCAGCAGCTGGATGTCCTTCCAGTCGACCAGGAACACGTCGACATCCACCGACAGACGCCGGTCGAGCAGATCGGTGCGCGTGCCGAGCTCGTAGTTGGTCGTCTTGTCGGACTTGTAGGTCGACTCGACCCCGGGCGGCACGGGCACCGGCAGTGCGTTCGGACCGCCCGGCCGGTAACCGGTCGCGATGCGCCCGTACACCATGGTGTCCTGACTGACGTGCCAGCGCGGCGCGATCGAGTAAGTGAAATCGGTGTCGGTCGACTCTCCGGAAGTCAGCGTCGGCGGGGCCGGCGGGCTGCCCAGCAGCAGGCCGTCCTCCGACTGGTTGGCCGACTGCTTGTTCTCGGACCAGCGGCCGCCCACTCCGAGGTCGAACTGCGGGTTGAAGTGATAAGTCACCTGGGCAAAACCGGCCCACTCCCGGTACAGCGCATCGAGAGTGAGGTTCTCGAACGACTGCAGCGACGAATACGCCTGGCTCGGGATATAGAAGGTCGGCAGAGTCTCGCCGAGCGACGAGGACTCGTGCGTGTAGAAGGCGCCGACCTGCCACTCGAGCGACTGGTTCGACGCGGAGGCGAGCCGAAACTCCTGGGTGAATTTCTTCACATTGATGTCATGGGTCTCGGCGAGCCCGGCAGCCGTCGCCCCGGGCGGCAGCGGTTGGTTGAATGCCGTGGCGTAATCACCATAGGTGCCGGCTGCCGGCACCCCGGTCTGGGCCGGGACCGAGCTCGCATCCGCCAGCGCGCTCTCCTCGGTCGTCCCGTAGCTCGTGATCGAGGTGAACGTGCCGAAGCCGAGCTTCCAGTCGAGCGTGCCGCTGTAAATGCGGTATTTGAAATCGCTCGGCTCCTTGATGAAGCGCTGCTGCTCGAACTCACCGATCGTCGGCTGGAGCTGATTGGGTGGCGGGGTAGGCCCGGTGTTGGCTACACCGATCACGTCCGTGAGGGGCAGGCCGTCAGTGTGCAGGTCCTGGCCGAACGCAGCCAGCCGCAGCGAAATGCTGTCGGTGAAGTTGACCAGCAACGCCGCATGCAGGCCGTCGCGATAGCCGTGGTTCAGGTCCTTCAAGCCGAGCGACGGGTCGTTGACGTAACCCGGTAGCGTCGAGTAGTAGCCGCTCAGACGGAATGCGGCGAGCTCGCCGAGCGGCACATTGATCATGCCTTTCCCGGAGCCGGCACTCTCGCCGTGCGCGACATCCTCGCCCCCCACCTGCACGGCAGCGGCGAACTTGGCCGGATCGGGAGAGTTGCTCACATACTTGAGGAGGCCTCCCTCGCTGCCGGCGCCGTACAGGGTTCCCTGCGGCCCACGCAGCACTTCGACACGCGCGAGGTCCCAGGTATCGAAATCGCCGGTGAAGCCGAAGCCGTTGGCGAGCGCATTGCTCGAGCCGAAGGGCGTGTCATCGATGTAGGTGGTGACGGTGGAGCCGTCGCCGCCGACGTTCTGCCCGCGGAGCGTCAGGCGCGTGATGCCGGGTTGTACGTCCGTCAGCGATAAGCCGGGCACCGTGGCCTGCAGGTCATCGAGACTCACCAGCTGCCGCTTCGTGAGCTCATCCGCGGTGATCGCGGTGACGCCCATCGGCACATCGTGCAGCTTCTCCTCGCGCTTCTGCGCGGTGACCACCACTTCCTGCAGCGTGGCGGCGGAGGCTTGCGTGGCCGAGGCGTCATCGGCCGCGGCAGCGTGCGCGGCCGTTGCGAGGGCGCCAAGGAGCGCGAGTCCGCGCGCTGCGAAACGAGAGAGCGTGTGCATTCTGGTATCCGCCTGGTACGGGTCGACCCCTTGCGACTAATATGACAAAGAAATGTCTGAAATGGAAACATTTTTTCCAATACCACCAAATTGCGTGATATTTTCGCCGGCTACAATCAAATGCTGTCGTTCCGGCGGACGGCGAAGGCCGATGTCGCATCAGTTGCCACCCGACAAATCGCTCGCCAAACCGGGCGCCGCGCTGAAGGCGCTGCGCCGGCAGCACGGCTGGACGCTCGCCGAAGTGAGCGAGCGCACGGGACTTCCGGCTTCGACGCTCTCGAAGATCGAGAACGACAAGATGTCGCTGAGCTTCGACAAGCTCGCGCGGCTCAGCAGCGGACTACAGATCGATATCGCGGCGTTGTTTCGCGGCGCCAACGGCGAGGATGCGCCCTCGGGCGTCAACGGCCGCCGCAGCATCGTGCGGGCCGGTGAAGGCAAGGCGATCGAGACGCGAAATTACGCGCACCTCTATCCCGCCTGGGAATTACTCAACAAGAAGATCATTCCCATCGTCGCCGAGCTGCACGCGCGCAGCCTCGAGGAGTTCGGCGAGCTCATCCACCACCCGGGCGAGGAGTACGCGTTCGTGCTCGAGGGCGAGGTGGACTTCCACACGAGCCTCTATGCACCCGTGCGGCTGAAGGCCGGGGATTCCATCTACTTCGACAGCGGCATGGGGCATGCGTACATTGCCGCAGGTCCGGGGCGGTGCCGGGTGTTGTCCATGTGCTCGGCGCCGGAGACGCAGCTGATCGCGGCGACTCGTGCACCACCCAAAGCGGAGCGCCCTCCGAAGCCGGCCGCAACGGCCCGCAAGGGTCGTCGCAGCTCACGCTCCTGAGGCGGACCGATGGAGCGCCATTTAGCTGCGCTGCTGCCCCTTCTCCTCCTCGGTGCCCTCCTCTCCGCACTCGTGGGCATCCCGATCTTCGTCGCTGTCAGGCAGCGACGTCGCGACCGCCGCAGGATCCTCGCACAGGGCAACGCGGCCGACGCCGCGGTCACCCGCATCGTGCCTTACGGCAGCGCCGGCCGCTGCCGGGTGTATTTCAGCTACCAGCCCGAGATCGCCGGCGCGCAGCGCGAGTGCCGGCAGGACTCGACGCTCGAGGCCGTCAAAGCGCTGCAGCTGGAGAACGGTGCGTCGCTCCGTGTGCAGTTTCCCCCCAGATACCCGCAGCACGCCTTCAGCGCTGCACTCACCACCGCGGAACGCCTCGCTGCGCTTCCCCCTCCGCCCGGCGCGGAGGCATCGCCCCCTGCTGTCTACTTCATAGCGTTCGTCGCGCAGCAGGGCGCGCGGCGGACCAGCAAGACGTTTGGCTGGAGCGGCGATGGCGACATCACCGTCGCGGGCGAAGTCGTGCGCTTCACGGCGCAACGGATGCGGCCCTTCTGGTTTCCGAAGCTCATCGAGCAGGAATTCCCGCGCAGCGCGTTCGGCAACGTCGAGGTCTTCGGGGACGCGGTGCGTTGCGAGATCACCAGCCAGTCCCAGACCCGCACGCTGCAGTTCACGGCAGTGAACGCCGAGGAAGCCAGGGCCATCGGTGCGCGCCTGCCGGATACCAGGACCGCGGACTTCGCGCCGCAGCTGGCGGAGCGTGCCGAGTTCACCGCCCGGTTGCGCGAGGTCAGCCCGCACGCACCGGTTACCCCGGTGCTGATCGCGATCAACGTCGCGATGTTCCTGGTTGCCGTTGCCCTCGGCGGCGGAATCCTCGTGCCGAAAGGCGACGTGCTCATCCGCCTCGGCTCCGACTACACGCCGTTGACCGCTGCGGGCCAGTGGTGGCGGCTCCTCACCTGCACCTTCCTGCATTTCGGCCTGGGGCACCTCGCCTTCAACATGTGGGCGTTGTGGGTCAACGGTGTGCTCGCCGAGCGACTCTACGGCAGCAGCCGCTTCCTCACCCTGTATCTCTTCGCCGGGGTCGCGGGCAGCGTCGCGAGCTTCCTCTGGCATCCCTACGTCAACGGCGCCGGCGCCTCAGGAGCGATCTTCGGCGTGCTCGGCGCACTCCTCGCCTACTTCCTGCGCAGCGACTCGGGCATTCCGTCGTCGGTGCTCAAGACCCAGCGCAACGCCGCGGCGATCTTCATCGTCTATTCGATCCTGAACGGTGCCCGCTTCCGCGGCATCGACAACGCGGCGCACCTCGGCGGACTTGCCGCGGGGTTCGTCGTCGGATGGCTGCTGTGCCGGCCGCTCGATGCGAAGCGCAACGAGCAGGACTGGACCGTGCAGTGGGTCAACGCGCTCGCGGTCATCGTTGGCAGCGTACTGATCGGTGGTTACTACCTCGCCAACGGGCAGTGGCGCCCGCGCGTCCTGCACGACGCCTCCGGCCGTCAGATCACCTTCGCGGAGCTCGCGCCACCGCCGCGGACCTTTGCGGGGGTCACGCTCGGGATGACGCTCACGCAGCTAGAGGCCGCCAAGGGGAAGCCCCTGCAGATGGACAGCTATCACTGGACCTACAACTCCATCGATTCGGCCCATGACGGGCTGGTGGACGTGTTCATCAGGAGCGACGCGGATGGGCGCGCCGCGGTGTGGGCGATCGTTTTTTGGGGGAAGCCCGAGGCAGAGCCGCCCGGCATGGCGAACCTGCTCGAATTCAGCAGCGCAGATCTGACTATGCGCTACGGTGCACCGCGTTTTGCGAATGCGGGCGGCGACGCCCGCTATCTCTACTTCAGCAACGGCATCATCGCCTGGATGGCGGACGACAAGGTGCGCGGCTATGGGGTGTACGAGCAGGCGCACTAGGCGCGCCCGCCTTCGGACCCCTCAGCTGCGGGAACGCCTGCGGGCGCTGCCGCGGGCGGCGCCCCCCTCGTTGCCGGCGGGCTCCTCGCCCGGCTTCCACGGCCGCCCGAGTCGCTGCTCGATGTAGCCACGGATCAGCCGGCGCACCACCTGCGAGGGCGTGAGGTCCTCGGCCGCGCACAGCCGCTCGAACATGGCCTTCTTGCGCGGATCGATCAGGGCCGTGAGGCGCGCGGTGCGCTCCTCAATCTTCACCACCTTCTCGCCCTTCATATACGTATAACTCACATCCAGAGTTAATCAGACGCATCTCGTATGCGTGTAGCATTATAATGCACGGCAATTCTACCCAGCACCCTGCGTGGCGCCCGTACCCCATTCCCCGCTCGACGCCTGCCTGGTACTGCTCGCGCTCTGGGGCCTCATCGGACTAGCGGGGCTCGTGCGGCCGCGCAGCCTCCGTTACGTGGGCCGCACGCTCTTCCCCCTCGGCGCGCTGTGCGGCCTCGCGCTCGCCGCGGTGGCCTTCTCGGCCATCGGCACACCGACCGAGCACGCGCTGCTTCTCGTCGGGCTTCCCGATCTGCCCATGCACCTGCGGCGCGATGCCCTCGCGAGCCTGTTTCTCGGCCTGCTCGGAGCGGTCTCGGCCGGCATCTCGGTGTTCGCTGCCGGCTACTTCCGCCGCGGCCAGGGGACCTCCGCCGGTCTCCTGTGCCTGCAGTACCACCTGTTCCTCGCCAGCATGGGTTTCGTGCTGCTGGCGGATGATGCCTATGCGTTCATGGTCGCCTGGGAGAGCATGGCGCTCGCTTCCTACTTCCTCGTCACCACCCAGCACAGCCTGGGCGAGATCCGCCGTGCGGGCTTTCTCTATCTCCTCATCGCGCACGTCGGCGCGCTCGCCATCCTGCTGGCCTTCGGTGTCATGCAGGGCGGCAGCTGGCAGTTCACTTTCGATGCGATGCGCGCTGCGCGCCTGCCACCGTCGTGGGCGGCGGCAGCGTTCCTCCTCGCGTTGTTCGGATTCGGGACCAAGGCGGGACTTGCGCCGCTGCACGTCTGGCTGCCCGAAGCCCACCCCGCGGCGCCCTCGCCGGTGTCGGCGCTCATGAGCGGGGTCATGCTGAAGATGGCCGTGTACGGCATGCTGCGGGTCAGCTTCGATCTGCTCGGTACACCGCAGTGGTGGTGGGGTGTCAGCGCGCTCGCCGTCGGACTGTTCAGTGCGCTGTATGGCGTCGTGTTCGCGGCCGCGCAGACCGACATGAAGCGGCTCCTCGCCTGGTCGTCGATCGAGAACGTCGGCATCATTTTCACGGGCGTGGGCCTCGCCATCGTCTTCCACGGTGCCGGCATGCCGGCGCTCGCCGCGCTCGCACTCATCGCGCTGCTCTACCACGCCCTGAACCACGCCTTCATGAAGAGCCTGCTGTTCTGCAGCACCGGCGCGGTGCTGCATTCGACCGGCGAGCGCAACCTCGGGCGCCTCGGGGGACTGATCCACCGCATGCCGTGGGTGGCGTGGCTGAGCCTCATCGGCGCGCTGTCGCTCGCGGGTCTGCCACCACTCAATGGCTTCGTCTCGGAGTGGCTGCTGCTGCAGGCGTTCCTGTTCGCGCACCAGGTGCCGCACACCTTCATCAACATGCTGTTGCCGCTCGGCGCGGCGCTGGTGGCGCTGGCGGCAGCTCTTGCCGCCTATGTCATGGTGAAGTTCTACGGCGTCATCTTCCTCGGGCAGCCGCGCGAGGCGACGCTGCTGCACGCGCACGACGCCAATGCTCTCGAGCGCCTCGGGCTGCTGTGGCTCGCGGCAGGCTGCGTCGCCCTCGGACTCATGCCGACCCAGGTGGTGGGCACGCTCCGTGCCGTGGTGCGCGAGCTGGCGCACGTCGATCTGCCCGATCCCACCGCTCCCTGGTGGCTGCTCGAGCCGCTGCCGGGGCGGCTCGCGTCCTACTCCGGGCTCGCGTTGCTCCTCGCGGTGGCGGCAGTGGTGCTGCTGACTTTTCTCGGCGTGCGGCTCTTCTATCACCGGCGGGTGCGCCGCGCGGCGCCCTGGGACTGCGGCTTCGCGCGGCTCGATGCCCGCATGCAGGACACGGCCGAGGGCTTCGGCCAGCCGATCCGTCACATGTTCGAGCCCTTTTTCGCGATGCGCCGCGAGCTGCCCTCGCCCTTCGACCGCGCACCGCGCTATCACGTCGCCATTGCCGACCCCCTCTGGCTGCGGCTGTACCAGCCGCTGGGATCGCTGGTGCAGCGCATCGCCGATGCCTTCGCGGTGCTGCAGCAGGGACGCATCGCCACCTATCTGCTTTACAGCTTCGTCACGCTCGTCGTGCTCCTCGCCGTGGTGCTATGAGACCGATCGGCATCATCACGCAGCTCCTCGAGCTCATCGTCGCGCTCGCGGCGGCGCCGCTGTTCGTCGGCTGGATCAACCAATGCCGGGCGTGGCTGCAGAACCGCAGTGCGCCGAGCCTGTGGCTGCCGTACCGCGGTATCCGCAAGCTGTTCCACAAGGATGCGGTCATCGCCGCGGGCGCCTCGCCGCTCTTTCGCCTCGCTCCCTACATGGTCTTCGCGGCCATGGTAGTGGCGGCGGGCATCATTCCCTCGATGGGTACGCGGCTGCCGCTCACGCAGGTGGCGGACGCCATCGCGCTCGTCGGCCTGCTCGCGACGGCGCGCGTCTTCATGTCGCTCGCCGCCATGGACATCGGCACGGCCTTCGGCACGCTCGGGGCACGGCGCGAGATGATGGTCGGATTTCTCGCCGAGCCCGCGCTCCTCATGGTGATCTTCGTCGCCTCGCTCATCTCAGCGACCACGGCGCTCCCGGCGATCACCGAGCACCTCGCCACGCAGAGCCTCGGCCTCTATCCGAGTCTCGCCTTCACCGCGGTCGCCTTCCTCATGGTGCTGCTCGCGGAGAATGCGCGTATCCCGGTCGATAACCCCGCGACGCACCTCGAGCTCACCATGATCCACGAGGCGCTGCTGCTCGAGTACTCGGCACGGCACCTGGCGCTGATGGAGTGGGCGGCGGCGCTGAAGCTCTTCAACTATGCCTGCATCGGCTTCGCGCTCTTCATCCCTTGGGGGGTGTCGACCCGCGGCAGTGCGCCGGTGACGCTGCTCGCTTCGCTCCCGCTCCTGGTGGCGAAGCTCGCCGTGGCGGGTGCCGTGCTGGCACTCATCGAGACGGTCTCCGCCAAGCTGCGCGTATTCCGCGCACCCGAGTTCCTCGCCACCGCGTTCCTGTTCGCGGTGCTCGGGCTCCTCGTCCACCTGCTGCTGGGAGCCTGACCATGGCCGGCGTTTCCCTCGACCTGCAGCTCCTGAACCTGTGCGCCGCGCTGCTGCTGCTGCTGTCCTTCGCCATGCTGAGCCAGCGGCGCATCGTGAACCTCGTCAACCTGCTCGCGCTGCAGGGTGCGGTGCTATTCGTCGCGACGCTGCTCATCGCCTGGCGCACGCACCAGGCGCACCTCTATCTTTCCGCCGGCCTGACGCTCGGCCTGAAAGTGCTGCTGCTGCCGTATCTGCTGCACCGGCTCATCCGCCGTCTCCAGGTCTACTGGGACGCGGAGCCGCTGCTGAACATCTCCGGCACCATGCTCATCGGCGTACTGATCGTCGTGTTCTCCTTCGGTCTCGCGCAACCGATCTCGGCGCTCGCGAGCACCGCGACGCGCAACGCCATCGGCATCGCGGTTGCCGTGGTGCTGCTCTCCTTCCTCACCATGATCATCCGCCGCAAGGCCATGTCGCAGGTGGTGGGGTTCCTGTCGATGGAGAACGGACTGTTCTTCGGCGCCATGAGCGCCACCTACGGCATGCCGATGGTGGTGGAATTCGGGGTGGCGCTCGATGTGCTGGTCGCGGTGCTGGTGCTCGGCATCTTCTTCTTCCAGATTCGCGAGCAGTTCGACAGCCTCGATCTCCATCACCTCGAGTCGCTCCGTGAGGATGCCGCTGCCCGGAGGGCGGAGTAGATGGACTTCCTGCTGCTCCTCGCCAGCCCGCTCACCGGCGCCGCAGTGCTCGCGCTCCTTGGCGCGCGGCGCTTCGCGCCGGAACTCAATATCGCCTTCAGCCTCGCGACCTTCCTCGCCGCCTGCGCGCTCACGGTGCACGTCGTGAGCGCGGGCGCGCTCAGCTTCGCGCACGAGCAGTTCTTCATCGACCCCTTCAACGTGTTCCTGGTTACCCTCACCGCGCTCGTGGGTCTCACCACCGCCATTTTCTCGCGCCCCTACATGCGCATCGAGATCGAGCACGGGCGCGTGCGCGCGCCGCAGCTGCGCCTCTACCACAGCATGTACCAGCTCTTCATGAGCACCATGCTGGTCGCGCTCACCACCAACAACATGGGCCTCGTGTGGGTGGCGATGGAAGGCGCCACGCTCTCGACGGTGCTGCTGGTGACGCTGTATCGGACCGGCGCGAGCCTGGAGGCAGGCTGGAAGTACTTCGTGCTGTGCGGAGTCGGCATCGCCCAGGCGCTCTTCGGCACGCTGCTGCTCTACTTCGCGGCCGAGCACGCGCTCGGCGCCGAGGGCGTGCGGGCGCTGCTGTGGACGCACCTCAACGGCGTCAAGGGGCAACTCGAGCCCAAGGTCCTGAGTCTCGCGTTCGTATTCCTGCTGGTCGGCTACGGGACCAAGGTGGGGCTCGCCCCGCTGCACAACTGGCTGCCCGATGCGCACGCCGAGGGCCCGACGCCGATCTCGGCCGTGCTCTCGGGACTGCTGCTGAATGTCGCCCTGTACGCGGTCGTGCGTTGCAAGATCCTCGTCGAGGGCTCGCTCCACTCCGCACTCCCCTCGCAGATGCTCATGGGCTTCGGGCTGCTGTCGGTGCTGCTCGCGGCGTTCTTCCTGTGGCGGCAGCGCGATATCAAGCGCCTGTTCGCCTACTCCTCGATCGAGCACATGGGGATCATCACCTTCGCCTTCGGCATGGGGGGCGCCGTCGCCAACTTCGCGGCGCTGCTGCACATGACCGTGCACTCCCTCACCAAGTCCGCGATCTTCTTCGCGGCGGGACACGCGGCGCAGAAATCGGGCTCGCAGCTCATGGATCACATCCGCGGCCTCATCACCCTCAGCCCGACCGTGGGTTGGGGGCTCATGATGGGCTCGCTCGCCATCCTCGGCGTGCCGCCCTTCGGCGTGTTCGCGAGCGAATTCCTCATCCTGACCACCGCGATGCGTGAGCAGCCCTGGGCCACACCGCTGCTCCTCGCGGCGCTCGGTGTCGCCTTCGCCGCGATCTTCGGGCGCGTGCAGCCGATGGTGTTCGGCGAGACGACCGCGCGGCGCCTGCCGCATCCACCGGCGCTCCTGCCGGTGTTCGTGCACCTCGGGCTGGTTCTCGCCCTCGGGCTCTACATCCCGCCCTATCTCGCCGACTGGTACCGCGCCGCCGCGCGACTCATCGGAGGCGGGTGAGATGGCTTCCGGCAACTGGTGGACCGAGAGCCTCGAGCAGGCCGGAGCCCCCGGCGTGCGCACACTCACCGTCTCGCGAGATGACTGGACACGCGCCGCTCGGGAGCTCCACGCGGAGCGTGCGAGACTGCTGGCGCTCTGGGCGAGCCACGGCACGCGCGCGACCGTGCGGGCGGTCTTTCTCATCGATTGCGGCGCCCTGCTCCTCAGCCTGCCGCTCGATGCCGGGGATCCGTCCTACCCGGGGCTCGAGGCTTACTTTCCGTGCGCTTCGCGCCTGCAACGCGCGATCGCGGATCTCTCGGGGCTGCGCTGCACCGACCCGGACGCACGCGCCTGGTTGCGCCACAACGCCTGGCCGCCCGAGTTTCATCCGCTCGCGCCCAACGCGCAGCTGACCCCGCACGAAGGCGGGGTGGATGTCTATCCCTTCGTGCGTGTCGAAGGCGAGGGGGTGCACGAGATCCCGGTCGGCCCGGTGCACGCCGGCATCATCGAGCCCGGCCATTTCCGTTTCTCGGTGGTGGGCGAGAAGGTGCTGCGCCTGGAGGAGCGGCTCGGCTACGTGCACAAAGGCATCGAGCGGCGCTTCACGGAGCTGCACGTCCTCGATGCCCATCGACTCGCGGCGCGGGTGTCGGGGGACTCGGCGGTGGCCTTCTCCTGGGCTTACTGCCAGGCGCTGGAAGGCATGGCGGGCATTTCCATCCCGCCGCGCGCGGCGTGGCTGCGCGGCGTATGTCTCGAGCTCGAGCGCATCGCCAATCACCTCGGCGACCTGGGAGCTCTCGGCAACGATGCCGGGTTCGCGTTCGGACTCGCGCAGTTCTCGCGTCTCAAGGAGCAGCTGCTGCGCGCCTGCGACGCGGCGCTCGGCGAGCGTTACCTGATGGATACGATCGTCCCCGGCGGCACGCGCGCCGACCTCGGCAGCGGCGCATCGCAGGAGCTGCGCGCGACGGTGCGCACAATCGCGCAGGAGGCCGCGACGCTGCGTACCGTGTATGACGAGCACGAGGGGGTGCGCGATCGATTTACCGGCGCCGGTGCCATCGCGCCGGAGCTCGCCGCGCGGCTCGGTGTCGTGGGGCTCGTCGGCCGCGCGAGCGGCCAGGCATTCGACCTGCGCTGCGACCATGCCTCCTCGCCCTATACGGAAGTGACCGTCGAGAAAATTGGCCGCCGCGGCGGCGATGTCGCCGCAAGGGTGGCAGTGCGCTTCGATGAGCTGCAGGAGTCCGCGCTCCTCATCGGACGGTTGCTCGAGGAACTGCCTCCTGGCCCGCGCCGGGTGAGCGTACCGGTGCCGCGCGCCGGAGCGCTCGGCATTGGGCTGATCGAGGGATGGCGGGGTCCGGTGCTCATTGCGCTCGAGACGGGTGCCGATGGAGTGATCGCCCGCTGTCATCCGCACGATCCCTCCTGGCAGAACTGGCCGGCGCTCGAGCACGCGATCATCGGCAACATCGTGCCGGATTTCCCACTCATCAATAAGTCGTTCAACCTCTCCTACAGCGGGCATGACCTCTAGGACAAC
>JAFAKO010000091.1 GCA_019235245.1 Gammaproteobacteria bacterium | reverse complement strand
GAGGGCCTGGAAGCTCTTGCGCACCGACTCGTCATAGACACCGTCCTTGGCGCGCGCCGCGTTGAGCTCGTGTGCCTTGATCGCCTGTTCCTCGAACGGGAACACCTGCTCCTCCAGCAGTGAGTTGTATTCCTCGAGCTCCTCGCCCTTCAAGTTCTTCGGCCGCTCGGACGCCATGACGTCCTTGGCGAGTGTTCGGTAGAGCTCCGCCATCTCGTAGGTCGCAGCGGTGGTGACCTCCGCGACCTGGTACTCCGCGGCCTTCCTGTAGCCGTCCATCGCCGTCTCGAGCGCGTTGCGCTTGACGATGAGGCTTTTCTTGAGCGGCGCGGTGAGCCGCACCTGGCGGAACGCGTCGCGCGCCGGCTGCGCGAGCGCCAGTTGCGCCTTCGCGGCGAGGTAATGGGTGCGCTCGGTGCGCTGCGCCCCGGCCTGCTCGTCGGCGCGGATGATCTCGTGATACCAGTGATCGCGGCGCGCCAGGTCACCGGTTTTCTGGGCGTATTGGGCAAGCCGTTCGCGTGCTTCCTCCGCATCCGCGATGGGCGCGGGGTTCGTATCGACGAACTTCTCGAGCATCCCCATTGCCTTTGGCGTGTTCCCCGCCTTGGCATAGAGGTCCGCCGATTGCATCAGCGCCTCGCGCTGTACCGCCTTGTCTTCGGCGGGATTCGCCGCGATGTGCTCGAACTCGACGGCCGCCTCACCGGGACGATTCGCGGAGGAGTAAGCGACCGCGAGCTTGGTGGTCACGTCCCGCTGCAGCGGGCTCTGGGGGAAGGCACGCCGGAATCCCTCCAGCACCACGATGGCCCGGTCCCACTGCTTGAGCGCGATGAGCTGCGCGGCGGCGTCGTACTGCGCGTTGGAGCGGATCTTTGCATCCGGCGCGACGCGCTCGACCCGCAGGTAATCCTCGACCGCGCCGGCGGCATCGCCCGCCTTCTGCTTCGCCTCCCCCTGCTTGTAGACACTCGCCGCGAGGCGCTCGGTGAGATCGGTGCGCGTCTTGTCATCGGCGGCCAGCTGCCGCGCCTGCAGGTAGGCCGGCTCCGCCTTGGCATACTGTCCGAGGTCGAAATAGGACTGGCCGATGATCGTCCAGGCGATGCGCTGCTTGGCGGCGTCCACCGGCGGCTGCCGCGCGAGGATCGACTGCGATACACCGATGGCGCGCTCGCGGTCGCCGCTCGCGAAGATCTCCTCGGCGGCGCGCGTCAGGACGCCGGCGCTGTCTGGGTGCTCGGGGAAAGTCTGCGCGAATTTGATGCTCGAGTCGGTGGCGCGCTGGTGCCAGGCCTGCTTCTCCGCCCCGCTGAGGGCCTCCTCTCCTTTCTGATAAGCGACCAGCGCGGCGTAGCCTGCGGTCGCCGACTTCGCGTTGCGCGGGTAACCGTAGGCGCTGTGCTCGTACTCGCTCGCCGCCTCCCCGTACAGGTGGCCCTCGAAGAGCGCCTCGGCGAGCAGGTAGTTGGTCTGAGCCGAGTCGGCATCGCCGGGGAAGGACTTGAGGTAATCGCGATACCAGCGCGCCGCCTCCTGGTAGTCGGCGACGTGCCCGGATTTCTGGGCGCTGGCGTGGAAGTAGGTGGCCACGTCCCTGAGGTTGGTCTTGAGCTCCTGCACGACGCGCGGATTGGCCTCGCGGCTGCGAGTCTGCCAGTAGGGCGAGTCGAAGTTGTAGTGCTCGACGAACTCGTGCTTGCCATCGAGCACCAGCTGGCTGAAGCCACCCTTGCCGTAGGCCTCGATCGCCGCCATGTCGAGGTCCGGGGCATGATCGCTGTAGGGATCGCGCGCCACGAACGCGCGGTAGACGTTGGCGCCGTCCTGGTAGCGCTGCTTGTCGACGTACAGATCCCCGAGCCGCTCGTACAGCAGCCAGTTGTAGGGACGGTTGCCGTGCTGCTCGACATACTTCTCGAGCGAGGCGCTGCCGTCGTTGTACGAGAAGGTGATGCTCATGACGCGCAGCGTGTCCTCGACCAGCTCGCGATCGGCACGCTTGAGGCTCTCGAGGCGCACCGGCTTGCCGGGCTTGGTGCCGAGCTCGCGGTCGAGCACTCCACCGAAGGACGGCAGGCTCTCGAGCGTCAGCGACTGCTTGAACAATGACCAGCCGTGCTTGTAGAGGCTCTGCTGGTAGTAATCGGAGCTCGCACCGTGCGCGATCACCGCGGCGTAGGCGTGCTCGGCCTCCGGGTAGCGCTTGGCGGAGAACAGCAGCTCGCCGCGGCGGAACTGCACCTCATCGAGCTGCGGGCTCTTCGGGTAGCTCTGCACGATGCGATCGAGCGTCGTGAGTGCGGCCTCGGGCTGGCCGGTCGTCTCGTAGGCTCGCGCCAGCTGGTACAGCACCTGGTCGTTGCGCGCGTAGTCGGGGTAGGCCTTGAGGAGCGTCGTATAGAGGGTGATCGCCTGAGCGCCCTGCAGGTCGACCGCCGTCACCTCCTTCTCCATCCGCTCCATCTCGCCCGCATCGAGGTTCAGGTCACCGAGCCGCCGCATCGCCTCGGCACGCAGCTTCGGGTCGGTGTTCTGCAGCTCGAGGAAGCGGCGGTAATTCTCCATGGCGCGCGTGCTGCTGCCGCTCGCAGCGGTATCGCGCTGCACCTCGACCTTGCGCTTGGCGAGATCGCCGATCGTCGGCTGTCCGGAGGAGCTCTGCGCACAGGCGAGCTGCGCTGCGCCCGCGGCGAGCAGCACCGCTGCGGCAACACCGGTGGCGCGGGCGAGCCTCATTTCGGCGGCTCCGGCGGCGGTGCTGGAGTCTGCGGCGGCGGTGCCGGAGCCTCCGCCGGCGGCGGGTTGGCCGCTGGCGGGGCATTCTCGCCGCCGGTCTCGGCGCCGGAATCCGGCGCCGGCTCCTCATCGCCCTGCCGCGGTGGCGGTGCCGGCTTGCTGCGATTCGCGCCCATGGTGGCCGCACGGTCGTACATGGTGGCGAGCGCGAAACGCGCCTGCACCTCGTAAGTGGCGAGACGCGCCTTCTGCTGCTCGAGCTCCTGCACCGCGACCTGTGCCAGGTAGTCGCTCTGGCGTTGCTCGGTCACGGCGAGCCGCGTCTGCAGCGCGGCGATGCGCTGGCGGAGCGAGGCGACGCGCGTCGCGAATTCGCCGTTGTTCTGCGGCACGTTGTGTCGTGCGCGCTCCACGCGGATCCAGCGGCTCTGCGCCTCGTGCAGCGCCAGGTCGAGGTCCTTGAGGCTGCGGTGCTCCTGCCAGGCGCGCGCGCCGTAGGCGTCGTTGAGGCGGTAGAACAGCACGCCCTTCACGAGCGCCAGCCGCTCGCGCACCTCGGCGCTGTCCGGGGACTTGGGAAGCGCGGCGACACCGGCCTCGATCTGCTGCACGCGTGCCCACTGCGAGCGCTCGGTGGCGGTCCCGAGCGCGGCGACATCGTGCCGCGCCTCGATGCCGCGCAACCGGTTGCCGAGCGATACCGAGCGCTCCTGCAGTTGCTGCAGCGTGCCGGAAGCGAGCAGCGCGTCCACGCGCGGCAGCCGCTCGGCGTAGGCGCGCTCGCGCGTCTCGATCATGTCCTGGTAGGCGTCCATGCTGTCGCCCCAGCGATCGAGGGTGCTGCCGAGGTAGACCATATCGCGGTAGTTCTTCACGCCCTCCTGGAAGTCGTGACCGGCGAGCACCGCATAGAGATAAGGAGCCTCGGCGGTGCGCGGCAGGCTGCGCACGTCGCGGAACCAGCCGTGCAGCAGCGGCGTGTCGGTCGCGGTGTGGGCCGGGCCGCTCGCGAGCACCTCACGCAGCATGTCGCCTTCGCGTATGTGCGCGACCGCGCTGTCGAGCCGTGCGCTCTCGGCATCGAAGGAGTTGACGGCGCTCTCGTAATACTCGGCGGACTGCGCGTTGGCATTCATCTTCATGAAGGCATACGGCACCGCCAGATAGGACTCCTGCACCGCCGCATCCAGCACGTCGCGGTTGCGCAGCTCCATCCACGGGGTGAGCGCCCCCTGGTAGTCCCCGAGCGCCGCACTGGCCCAGCCGCTGCCGAGCAGCGCCTTGTTCGAGTACGGGCCGTTGAGGCGCACGCGCTCGAGGGCCGGCCGGGCGCGCTCGGGCTGGTTCGCCTGCAGGTAGGCGAAGCCGAGCGCCAGATTGGCGCGATCCCTGAGGGCTGCGAGCTCGGGCGTCGCGGCGAGCATGGTGCCGACCCCGGAGAGAAACGGATCGGCATCGTTCAGGCGGTTGGCGCGCACCAGCGCCACGCCGAGATTGAAGCGCGCGTACGCGGACCACACCGGCGAGCCGCGCCAGTTCGAGAGCTGCTCGATGGCCTCGTCGTAGCGCTGCTGGTGCATGAGCACGTTGGCGAGCAGCAGCTCCTTCTGCGCCTCGTAGTCCGGCGACATGCGGCCGTTCACCTTGCGCAGCGCGCCCTCGGCCTTGTCGTAGTAGCCGCGCGCGTACCACACCTGCCCGAGATACAGCCAGGCGCGATTGCGCACGCCGGAGGAGACGTTGTCGGTCAGCAGGCGCTCGAAGATCTCGCCGGCCTCGTTGTGCATGCCCTCCTGCAGGTACAGCGAGCCGGCGATGAGCTCGGCATCCTCCGCGTGATGCGGCATGCGGCCCCAGTGCTGGTAGGCGAGCACGCGCGTGAGTGCCTCGAAGTCGTGCGCATCGTCCTGCTGGAAGTACAGGAACAGCACATCGCCGAAGTGCAGGTCGCGGATGTGGCCTTCGGAGAGCTTCTCCGGATCGTGGCGCCGCGCCTGCGCCGCCGGCAGCGCCAGCAGGACGAGCGAAGCGGCGAGCAGCAGCGCGCCTATGGCGGACGGGCGCCTCACGGCTCTATTCCCAGTCCTTGATCTCGAACTCCGGCTCGAGCTTGCGTTGCCGGTCGTTGATCTTGAGCTCGAGGTACTTCGCGCCGACGCCCTTCTCGAAGCGCAGCGAGGCGCCGCGCTTGTAGGCGCGCGCGTTGGGCCCGGAGCCGCTGAAGAACGCCACCAGCTCGTGCGGGCCGACCTTGAGGTTGCCGAGGTAGAGCCGCTGCACCCCGCCCTTGAGGAGCGCATCGCGCTCACGCGGGGTGTAGAGGTAGTTGATCACTTCCTTCTGATCGAGTTTGAGCTGTACCGCATCCAGCGCGAAGAAGTCGCCCACGTCCACCGACAGGAACACGGCGAGCTGCGTGTTGGCGGGGAACAGCAGCTCCTCCTCGAGAATGAACAGGTCCTTGTTGAGATCCACCACGTCTTTCTTCAGTCCCTGGATGTCCTCATCCAGCCCGCGGGTCTCGCCGGCGCCTTCGGGCGCCGCGGCGCCCAGGGCCTCGGGAGTCGACGGCACCGGATTCTTCGGCGCATTGGGGAAGAGCTGCTTGCCGACATCGCTCGCGCCCTGCTGTGCCCCCGGCACCGCGGTCGGCGGCGTCGGCGCCGGCATGTTGGGGAGCGGCGTGGGTGGCGCGCTCGGGAACAACTGCTTGCCGACGTCCCCGGCGGTCCCGGCGGGCGGTGCCGCCGCTGGCGGGGTCGCGGGCGCCTCCTGGCCCTGCGCGAGCGGGCCGAGCGCCACGAGGGCCGCGCAGGCAGCGGCCAGGTACAGCGCAGCACGCGGGCTGCGCGTCGGGCCGCGGCGCCGCCGCGGCGCGCTGGTGAGAGGAATCGTCGTCTGCAGCATGGTGGTTCCGATCATTCGTTCAGCAGCGTCCGCAGCTGCTGCAGGTACAGCGTCGAGTTGGCGGCGCTGTAGTCCCGCAGCACGTAGCGCACCGTGCCGTTGCGGTCGATCAGCAGCGTCATCGGCAGGTTGTCGACCTGGTAACTGCGGCTCACCGACTTGGACGGATCGAGCAGCATCACGAAGGCGACCCCGGCGGTGCGCGCGAAATCCCGCGCCTGCGCCGGATCATCGTCGACACCGACGCCGTAGACCTCGAGCCCGGCCGAGCGGTACGTGCCGAAGCTCCGGTTGAGCGCACCGAGCTGCGAGCGGCACGAGGTGCAGCGGCTGCTCCAGAAGCTCAAGACCACGACCTCGCCCCGGTGTTCCGACAGGCGCACGTTTTCGCCCGCGGCGGCGTGCAGCGCGAAATCCGGCGCCGCCTGGCCGAGCAGCGCGTACGGCGGCTCGCTGCCGAAAGCGGCGGCGGCCGCGAGCAACAGCGCGAGCGCGCACAGCGGCACCGTCACGCTCGTGCACGCGCCGGCAGGCCACCGCGAGGCAACGGGCGTGGGGGCCACGTCGCGCCACGCCGGATTCGGCTGCTGCCAGCTCAATAAAGGTCCTCAGCTCGAGGGGCGCGGTCTGCGCCGGCGCCATGGCCGCAAAATTGCACAGCGTCAGCGACACTGTCAACGAACCTAGGGGCGAAATGAGGCCTGCAGCAGCGCGGCCGACGGCCGCGGCGGGCGTCGGCGACGTGCGACACGCAGTGCACTGCACGCGCGTGCCACCCGGCGGGCGGCACGCGCGTGCGGTGCGTCACACGATGGGCTGGAACACCGTCAGGCCCGCGAGCTGCGCCGCGGATCCCAGAGCCTGGGGTTGGCCCGTCCAGGCCTGGAATACATTCGCGAAGTTCGCATCGGTGCCGCTGAGACCCATGTAGTTGAGCAGTACGGTCTGCACCAGCGAGTCGACCGAGTTAGCGGCCGGGCTCGAGGTGCTCACCACCGAGCCATCGGAGGTGAAGGCGCCGATCTGCTGGACGCCGGCCCCCCCGCGCAGCGCCGGGCGCCCGCTCGGGTTGTAGACCAGGAAGAAGGTCGAGGCGACCGAGGAGTTGTCACCCTGCCAGCCGAGCTTGCCGCGCCCGGCGGTGCTCGAGTCGACCATGCTGTTGGAATTCAGCGAGCCGTCGCTGAACACGTAGATCATCACCGGCACTCCCAGCAGGGCGGCGTATTGCAGCACTGCGCCGATCATCTGGCCGGCCTTGAAATTGCGCGTCTCACCCGTGGCGCGCGTGCCGTCGTGATAGTCGTAGCCGCCCATAGTGATGGTGCCGGCACCGGCCAGCCCGCCCAAACTCAGCACCAGCTTCATGACCGTCGCGGTCTTGGCAAACTCGTTGTCCATGAAGGCGTTCGCGCCAAACTTGCTCGCAATGGAGATGATGTTGGGGTCCGCGGTCGGATCGAGCGCCGAGGGGTTGCCGAACTCGTTTGCCGTGTTGACCGCCTTCACGTAGGCGCAGCGCACCTGGTTCTTGAGTTTGGCGTCATTCACAGGATCCGCCGGGTACAGCGCCGTCGGCATGCCGAGGGCGCCGCTGAAGGCATTCTGGCCGCCGGTCCCGCCCTGGTAGAGGCCCGTGCCGCCGCTGATGCGGGTCTGCGTCTCGAGCACTTCCACCGCCAGCGGATCCTGACCGCTCTTCGGCGGCGCCGGTACGAGCGCAACCGCATCCGATGGCTGGCTGATGGTGCTCGGCTGCAACGCCGGCACGATGAGCTCCATGGGTGCCATGGAGTTGCCACCGGAGACGCTCGACTCGGTGCCGATGAGCTGCAGCAGCTGGCCCTTCCGGCCCGCCATGGCGATGCCGTACATGGGGTTGTGCGGGTTGGTCTGCGTGTCGTTCTGCGACATGGCGCAGATCACCGCGCCGTTGACGCCGGCAGCGGTGGTGGGCGTGATCATGCTCATGATGCCACGCTTGATCGCGCCATCCGCGTGCCACAGGAGCCCGAGGGAGGCGTCGATGTTGGCGGTGGAGCTCGGCACCTGGTTGCCCGGAACCCCGAGCTTGCCGTAGCCGGCGGTGGTGAGGAAGTTGGTCTGCGTGTTGAGGACGTTTGACCCACTCTGCTGGCCGACGATCACTTCCGAACCCACGAGGTTCGCGCCACCGGCGAGGTCGAAGCAGATGAAGGGCAGTCCGATGCCGGCGCCCGGTACATCGCACTCCCCAGCTGGAGTGACGAGAGCTGCGATGTCGGCATCGAGCGGGGGCGGACCATTGCCGGCATTCGCCCGGCCCGACCGCAGTAGTGCGCCGAGCCACGCCGGCGCCATCACCACCGCGGGTCCCGAGAGGAGGCCAGCGGCGATGAAGTCACGTCGCGTCCTGGGCCGCGCATGGTTCTCGTGGAGCAGCGGCTCACCGAGCGCATGCGATCGCGGGGGCTTTTTGAGGATGAACATCGGTTGTCTCCAGAACCCTGTTGACGTCTCTCTACTGCAAGGCCACGGCCGCGCTGCCGAGCACCGCGGTACAGGCGGCCACGGTCGCCTGCGACACGGTGGCGTTGGGGTTGAGCGCGGGGATCCTGGTGAACAGGTTATCCACCGCGGTCTGCACTTCGCTCGCGGTCTGCGGGTTGGCGTTGCCGAGTGCGTGGGTCACCAGCGCGTTGATGACGGCGGTACGGTTACCAGCGACACCGAAGAAGGTCGCGGCGGAGCCGGGGGAGCCCGGCAGCTGATTGTCCAGCGCTCCGTTGAAGAACGCGTGGGTCAGCTGTGCGCTGGTCAGCGGCGCCGGCAGTGCGGTGCCGTTCAGCATCTCGCTGCAGTAGGCATTGGCCAACTGCGAAATCGCCGTCTGCTGCGAGGAGCCGAACGCCGCGATCAGCGGACCTGAGGGCATCGCCTGCTGCGAGCTGCCGTAGAGCGTGTTCACCACCGAGTCGGTGATCGGCACGCCGGTGATGCTCGAGAGCGAGTGGTTCACGCGCTCGAAGGTCGCGACGCCGTAGTCCGGCTGCGCGGCAGTGGGCAGCGCCGGCGCTGTTCCCGGCCCGACGGGATCGACGTACGCGTGCACGTGGGTGCCGATCTGGTCGAACGACAGGAAGAACAGGTCGTTCGACGGCCCGAGGGTCGCCGGGATCACGGTACCGAGCGGCGAGAGCAGCTGCCCGTTGGCCGCCGTGTAGCTCGAGCCGCCGACCGTCGCATTGACCGTGGTGAACGACTGTCCCGAAGGCGCGAGCGAGCCGTTCACGCCGATGCGGATGCCGCTGATCGGCAGACTGGCCGGCATGGCGGTCGGATCGAGGCTGATGAACTTCGGCTGGGCGAACAGGTAGCTGTAGCTGTCGTACTGGGATCCCTGGAAGAGGATGTACGACTGGTTCACACCGGTGAGCTGGCTGACGCCGAACAGCAGGAAGAACTTCTGGCCCACGCCGGCCGCGAAATTCTGCTGGATCTGCGCCTGCGTGAGCGCGCGGTTGTGGATGGCGACGAACTTGATGACGCCCTGGAACTGTCGCTGCCCGGTGGTCTCGTTGCCGAGCACCAGCGCGAAGGTGCTGTCCCAGTTGGCGAGCGAGCCTCCCTTGGAGGGATCCATGTCGCCGGTGAAGACACCGTTGACGTAGAGCTTCTGCCCGTTGACGGCGTCGTAGGTCAGCACCACGTGCTGGAGCGCCGCCTGCGCCGCGCCGCCGGTGGTCGTCGTGATGAGCGGCGGCATGCCCGCGGTGCTGGTCGTGCTGCTGCGTGCCAGGCCCTCGTACTGCATGGCGGCTTGGCCGAGGGTCATATTGCGCGTGGTGTTGCTGCCGGAGTAGCTGACGATCCACGCGTTGGTCTGCGTGACGTTGTTGGGTGCCACCCAGGTCTCGATGGTGTACTCACCCGAGGCCTGGATCATGCTGGCGAACTTGGCGCTGGAGCTGGTCGAGGCCTGCGCCTTGCCGCCGGCGCCGAGGTTGATGCCCCAGCCGCCCACCCAGGTGACATTACCCGAGAGGGTGAGGTCGGCCTCCGGGTTCACACCGCTGGTGTCATAGGCGACGCTGCCCTGGCCGGTCTCGAACATGTATTTCGCGACCAGGTTGGCCTCGTAGCGGCTGCCGCCCGCGGCAATGATGCCGTCGGTCAGCGCCAGTGCGTTCGAGACGATCAGCGTGGGATCGACCTTGGTCGGCGTGATGCCGAGGGCAAATGTACGGATAGCCTCGTGCATCGTGGTCGAGCTTGCCACGCAATCGGGCGGTGAGCCCCAGCAGTGGTGCGACTCGTTCGCCAGGCGCTCGTAGAAGCGCGACTGGTCCTGGTACCGGGGCCCGAGCGCAGTCGCCACCATGGTGTCCGGGTTCGCCGCCGCGGTCGCAAGATTCATCTTCGGCTGTGCCGCCAGATAGGCTTCTGTAAGGATATCGCTCGCAAAATAGGGCTGCTGGGCGGTCGCGGAATTCGGGTTGTGGCAACCCTTGCAATACTGATGCAACAGCGGATACACGGTGTTGCCGAATGCAACCCCGTTGTCATTCGGGAACTGCAGGCTGTTGCCCGGCGTGCGCACCGGCGGCGCCGTCAGCTTGATGGTCGTGGTCGAGGAGGAGCCCGCGCCGACCCAGTTCTGGATCCACACCAGCATAGTGGCGGCGCACGCGGACGGATCCGCCACCCAGCAGTTGTGGCCGCCGCCGACTTTCAGCACGAAGGTCGACTGCGAGGGATCCGACAGGTTGACCAGCGGCAGGGCCGCCTGGTAGGCGAGGTTGACGTCGTCGCTACGCGCGAACTGCGGCGACTGACCGCCGGCGTGGTGACATCCGCCGCAGCGGTTGGGCGGATTGACGTTCGCCCAGAAGTTGATCATGAAGGCCTGCACGTCGGCGTTCGCCGGCGGCGGACCGGTGTAGCTCTGCGCCGCACTGGTCGGAGGCGGTGCATTGACACTGGTGGGCGCACCGCCGCCGCCGCAGGCGGCGACCGCCGCGAGCGCGGCCAGCGCGAGACTGCGTGCCGTGGCACGCATCAGGGCGGCAGTGAGGGTGGCAAGACGATCACGGTTCATGGCAGCGCTCCCTTACTGTCCCGGGCAGGCGGCAGCGGCTTGCTGGAACACCTGCTTGAGTGAGCCCTTGGTCTTGAAGGTCCCCTTTATGGAAGTGAGCGTCGCCTGGTCGCTGGCGAGCGGCGCCCGGAAGCACACCGCCGTGAACACCTTGACGACCTGGCACTGCGCGAACGCATCGCTCGACTCGAGCTCCGTGCCGAGCGACTTGGCGCCGTTGCCGGAGCCGGGCAGCGTCGGGTCCCAGCCGAGCGATTGGTTGATGCCGCCGCGCCAGCGGTTCGACCAGCTGTCATCGGGCGTGACGAAACCGTAGACGAAGTTGTTCGAGTTGATGAAGTACTTCGGCTGCACCTGCCCGGCGGTGTACACCAGGGCGCCGGTGTTGGTGCCATCGCCGACCGGCGTGCCGTTGAAGTTGTAGTAAGCGAACGCCTGCGCCATCGGATCCATGCCGCTGTGGCAGCCGACGCAGGTGTTGAGGAACACACGGCTGTCGCCGCCCGGGGATCTGGCGACGTCCTGGCGTATCCGATCGCTCGGACGCGAGGTATCCATGAGCGTCTGCATGTCGTTGCAGAAGTGGTTCATCATGGTGTAGCGGAACATCGCCCGGTTGGTGCCGTTGATGAAGAACGAGGACGTTGCGCCACGCGTGGTGATGAGCCCGGCGGTCGCCGCGCTCGGCAAACCGTAGGTGGCCGACTGCGTGGTCTGCTTCAGCGTCGACTGCAGGTCGACGCCGTTCGCTTCTGCGGTGGCGTAGTGGTTGTTGTCGCCGAGCGAGGGCGCCGGCAACCCTGAGACCTTCGTTGGGTCGATGATGTAGAGGATGTCGGCCGACAGGGCCGTACGGAAGTCGACGTCATCGCGCACCATGCCGATGACGGTGGCGGCATAGTCGTTGAGCGGCGCGAACACTGTCTGGTCGCGGTTGGTCCACGGGATGACCATGTTCTTCAGCGTCACGCTGTAGAAGGTCGGCGCGCCGGTGGCGTATTGCGCAGCGCAGGCGAGGTTCAGCTGACCGCCGCTGATGCAGCCCTGCAAGGCTGTCCAGTCCGCCGCCGTCGGCGGGACACCGGCAATGCGCTCGAAGATGCGCCGCGCCTGCTCGTTGGGCCCGGCGTGCGCGGG
>JAFAKO010000079.1 GCA_019235245.1 Gammaproteobacteria bacterium | reverse complement strand
GCAATCCTCGGGCGAGCTGTCGTACGACGCGCCGGACCGACTCGAGAAGCGCACGCTCGAGCCCCATCCCGAGGATCTGCTCTTCGAGCATGGCCTGCTCACCATCGAGCGCAACCATCGTCGGCGCAGCGTGGCGCTGCGGGATTTCCCGCAGGCGGCACCTTTCATCGAGAGCCTGCGCGCCACCCTCGCCGGCGATCGCGCCGCGCTCGAGCACTACTTCGAAGTGCATTTCTCCGGGGATCTCGCGGCATGGAGGATCGAGCTGCGGCCGCAGGACCCGGCCATGCGGCGCACCGCGGCGCTGATACTCATCGACGGCCGGCAGGAGCGCATCCGCACCGTGGAGATCCGTACGAGCGACGGCGATGCCTCGACACTCAGCATCGGCTCCGACCTCGCTCCATGAGCGGTGCCAGGTACGCGGGCATTGCGGTGTGGGGGGCCTGCGCGCTGCTCGCTGCCGTGATCGCCGCGCGCGCTGCCTACACCACCGACCTTTCCGCCTTTCTGCCGCGACGGGCAACTGCCACGCAGCGACTGCTGGTCGAGCAGCTGCGCGAGGGTCCCGCCGCGCATCTCATCATCGTCGCCATCTCCGGGGCGGACGCCGACACGCGGGCCGCAGTCTCGCGGCAGATGGCGGGCCGCCTGCGCGCCGACCCGGCCTTCACCGGCATCGACAACGGCGATGAGGCGCAGTTACAGCGCGACCGCGAATTCCTGTTCGCGCATCGCTACCTGCTGAGCTCGCGCGTCACCGCGGAACGCTTCAGCGTGAGCGGCCTGCACACTGCGATCGCCGCGGGGCTCGATACGCTCGCTTCCTCGGTTGGCCCGCTGCTCAAACCGCTCTTCCTGCGTGACCCGAGCCTCGAGACATTCGCCATCGTCGAGTCACTCGATGCGAGCCACCTGCCGCATTCCAGCGCCGGGGTGTGGAGCTCCGCCGATGGGGCGCACGCGCTCATCCTCGCGCACACGCGCGCGAGCGGCGCCGACATCGACGGACAGCAGGCGGCGTGCGCAGCAGTTCGTGCGCAGTTCAATGCCGCGATCGCCGCGCTCCCTCCGGGGGAGCGGGCGGCGCTGGCGCTGAGCATGAGCGGCCCGCCGGTGTTCGCCGTGGCCGCGCGCGCGACCATCAAGCGACAGGTGTGGCGGCTCTCGTCGATCAGCGCCGCTTGCATCGCCCTGTTACTGCTCGCGGTGTACCGCTCGCTGCCGCTGCTCGGCCTGACGCTCCTGCCGGTCGCCTCGGGTGCATTGGCCGGGGTGGCCGCAGTTGCCCTGGCGTTCCCGGCCGTTCACGGTCTGACACTCGGCTTCGGTGTCACGCTGATCGGCGAGTCGGTCGACTACGCCATCTACCTGTTCGTGCAACGCGCGCGGGACTTCCGCACCGGGATCTGGCCAACCATCCGCCTCGGAGTGCTGACCTCGATCTGCGGATTCGCGGCGCTCGTGCCCTCGGCGTTCATGGGACTTGCGCAGCTCGGCGTTTACTCCATCGCCGGCCTGATCGCCGCGGCGCTGGTGACGCGCTTCGTGCTCGCGCCGTGGCTGCCGTGGCTGCCCGCGGTGCGCGACCTCTCGGTCCCTGGCAGGTCGCTCGAGCGGCTCGTCACAGCGATGCAGCGCCTGCGTGCGGGGCTCATTCTCATCGCGCTGCTCGGGGGCCTGCTGTTGTACCTGCACCGCGACGCACTCTGGAGCCGCGAGCTCGCAGCGCTCAGCCCGTTGAGCGCCGCCGACATGCAGCTCGATGAGCGCCTGCGCGCGGAGGCCGGAGCACCGGACGTGCGCTACGTCGTCGTCGCATCGGCTCCGGACCGCGAATCCGCGCTCACCAGCGCGGAAGCGCTCGGCGCGCGGCTCGCGCCGCTCATCGATACACAGGTCATCGGCGGCTTCGAGTCCCCGAGCCTCTTTCTGCCCCCGCGCGCGACACAGGAGCTACGCCGCGCGAGCCTGCCCGCCGCGGCGGTGCTGCGCACGCGCCTGGCGCAGGCACTCGAGGGGCTGCCGCTATCGGCGTCCCGCCTCGAGCCATTCGTCGCGGATGTCGAGCAGGCGCGCCGCGCACCGCTGCTGAGAGAGGAGGATCTGCGCGGCACGACTTTCGCTCGCGCCGTAGATGCGCTGCTCGTCAGGAGCCAGTCGGGCTGGGCGGCGTTGCTTCCCCTCACGGCGCGTGGCTCGGGCGACCTGCCGCCGGCCGCCATCGCGGCGGTGCGCGCCGCGCTCGCTGCCGCCCCCGCACGCGCGGATCTGCTCGATCTGAAGGGCGAAGCCGATCGGCTCTACTCCGGGTATCTGCGTGAGGCCGTGGAGCTCGCAGTCGCGGGCCTGCTCGCCATCGTGGCACTCCTCGCGCTAGCGTTGCGCTCGGCCGCGCGAGTGCTGCGTGTGGTGGCGCCGCTGCTGCTCGCGGTGCTGACCGTGGCCGCCGCGCTCGCGGCACTCGGGCACGCACTCACGATCCTGCACGTCGTCGGTATGCTGCTCATCGTCGCGGTGGGCTCGAACTATGCCCTGTTTTTCGATCGCAGCGCGGCGGGAGCGCCGCAGCGCTCGACGCCGCTCGTGCTCGCATCGCTGCTCACCGCCAACCTTGCCACCGTGGTCGCATTCGGTGTGCTCGCCTTCTCGAGCGTTCCGGTACTCGCGGACCTCGGCTCGACCGTCGCCCCCGGGACACTCCTCGCGCTGCTGTTTGCCGCGATGCTCGCGCGGCCGGCCACACCGTTCCCGGAAAGTTCGAGGGCATGAGCGCATCCATCACCGAGCCCGCGAGCCCGCACGGCAGCGCGCCGACACGCGTGGTGATGCTGCCCGCCGCGTTCACTGCGCCGGCGGACTTCGTGCGCGAGGGATTCGTCCGCGCCGTGCGCGAGCGCTCTCTCGAGGTCGACCTGGTATTCCCCGCCCTGCGTCTCGAGCACGTGATCGATCGCAGCGTCTTCAACCGTCTTCGCGACGAGGTCATCCTTCCGGCCCGCGCGCTCGGCTGCGCCCTGTGGATGGGTGGCATATCCCTCGGCGGGTACCTGGCGCTCGGCTGCGCCGAGCGGCATCCGCGTGAGTTTGCCGGCCTGTGCCTGCTCGCTCCCTATCTGGGAAGTCATCTCATCACCGGGGAGATCGAGCGCGCGGAGGGCGTGGAGAGCTGGCAGCCAGCGGACACCGACACCGATGACGACGAGCGGAGCATCTGGCGCTTCATCCGCACGCTGCGAACGCGATCGCTCCCCGTGCACCTCGGCCTCGGGCGCGAGGACCGCTTCAACCGCCGCCAGGAGCTGCTCGCGGCCGCGCTCACGCCGGCAAGCGTCGACATCGTGCCCGGCGGGCACGACTGGCCCACCTGGCGCGTCCTCTGGGAGCGCTTCCTCGATGCGCGGCTCGTACCCCGGTCCGCAAGGCAAGCGTAAGCTGAGGGCGCAGGGAAACTCGCGGGACGGCCCCGCTGGGGGCAGAATTTCGCGCATGGACGGATCCCCGCGTGCCTGGCGCCCTTCCCCGCTCATCCGCGCCTCGCTGGTCCTGCACGCCGGTGCCGCGGGCGTCACGCTGCTGCGGCCCCACTGGTGGCCGTGGACGCTGTCGGCTGTGCTCGCCGATCATCTGCTGCTCGCACTGAGCGGGCTCTGGCCCCGTAGCCATCTGCTGGGCCCCAACTGGACACACCTGCCGCCGCTCGCTGCCGGCGCGGGAGTCGCCACCGTGCCCGCCGCGGTCGCCGTCACGATCGATGACGGACCGGAGCCGCAGGTCACCGAGCGCGTGCTCGAGGTGCTCGATGCGCACGGGGCACGCGCAACGTTCTTCTGCATCGGTGAGCGGGTGGAGCGTCATCCCTCCATCGCCCGGGCAATCGTCGCGGCGCAGCACGAGATCGCCAATCACAGTTATCGCCACCTGAAGTGCTTCTCGCTGCTCGGGCCGCGCGGCGTGGCGAACGAAATCTCCCGGGCGCAGGCGGTGATCGCAGAAGCCACGGGAGAGGTGGCGCGCTTCTTCCGTGCACCCGCAGGTTTACGCAACCCGTTTCTCGAGCCGGCGCTCACGCGGGCGAACCTGCAGCTCGTGAGCTGGACACGCCGCGGGTTCGACACGGTGTCCGGCAGCGCCGGCCGGGTCTTCGGCAGCCTGACCCGCGATCTGCAAGGCGGGGACATCCTGCTGCTGCACGATGGTCATGCCGCGCGCACGGAGGCCGGCGCCCCGGTGATCCTGGAAGTGCTGCCGCGGCTGTTGCGGGCGCTGAAAGCGGCACAGCTCGCACCGATCACGCTGCGCGCGGCGCTCGAGCGGACTGCAGCCGCGCCCAGCGCGCACTCCCTCGCCTCGGGCGCAACCCCGTGAGTCACCCGGGGGCGCTTGGCCCGATGATCGCGGCGGCAAGCTCCTACTACCGCGGTGCCGGGCGCTTCGCCTGGCACTTCGCCCGCGGCAAGCTCGGCGGCGATCCGGTCTACGCCCTGCTGCTGGCGCAGGGGTTGCTCGCCGGGCGCGCCCGCATCCTCGATCTCGGCTGCGGCCAGGGGCTGCTGGCCGCGTGGCTGCTCGCGGCCCATGCCGTGCATGCGAGTGATGCACCGCGCGCGTGGCCGACAGGATGGCCAGCGCCTCCATGGCTGCGCGAATACACCGGAATCGAGATCAACCCGCGCGAGGTCGCCCGCGCCCGGCATGCGTTTGCGCTCGATCCCGGCGCGCACGTGCGCATCGTGCACGGCGACATCCGTGATGCCGACTACGGCAGCGCCGATGCGGTGGTGATTCTCGACGTGCTGCATTACCTCGACCCCGCCGCACAGGAGCAGGTGCTGCACCGGGTTCGCGCCGCTCTCGGCCCGCAGGGCCTGCTGCTGCTGCGCGTCGGCGATGCCGCCGGCGGCATGCGCTTCGCGTTCAGCAAGGCGTTCGACCAGACAATGGCGCTCATGCGCCGCCGCCGCTGGATCCGCCTCACCTGCCGTCCGCTGCGTGCCTGGGAGCGCCTGCTCGGTGCGTGCGGCTTCCGCACGCATGCCCTGCCGGTGATCGAGGGCACCCCGTTCGTCAACTTCCTGCTGCGTGCAGAGCTCGCGTGAGCCCGCTGGCGCTCACCGCCTTCACGGCAACGAGCGCGCTCGGTCGCGGACTCGCAGCGACGCTCGACAGCCTCAGGACGCAGCGCTCCGGACTCGCCCCCTGCAGCTTCGAGACGGTGACCCTCGATACCTGTGTCGGGGCGGTCGCGGAGCTCGATGCGGTGCGCCTGCCGCCGGAGCTCAGCGAGTACGACTGCCGCAACAATCGCCTGGCGTGGCTCGCGCTCGCGCAGGACGATTTCGGGGAAAGCGTCGCGCGCTGCGCCGCACGCTATGCGCCACAGCGCATCGGCGTCTTTCTCGGCACCAGCACCTCGGGCATTCTCGAGACCGAGATTGCCTATCGCCAGCGCGATCCCGGCAGCGGCGCCCTGCCGGCGGGATTCCGCTATCGTGGCGCGCACAATACTTTCTCGCTGGCCGCCTTCACGCAGCGCGCGCTCGCGCTCGCGGGCCCTGCGGCGGTGATCTCCTGTGCCTGCTCCTCGAGCGCCAAGGTATTCGCCTCGGCGCAGCGGGCCATCGCCGCCGGGCTGATCGATGCGGCGGTCGTGGGCGGCGTCGATTCGCTCTGCCTCACGACTCTCTATGGCTTTCACTCGCTGCAGCTGGTGGCGCGGACGCCCTGCCGGCCCTTCGACGCGGCACGTGACGGCATCTCCATCGGTGAGGCGGCGGCCTTCGCCCTGCTCGAACGCGCGGATGCGAACCTCGACGCCGATGACGTGTTGCTGCTCGGCACGGGCGAGTCGAGCGATGCCTGGCACATGTCGACACCGCCGCCGGACGGGCGCGGCGCCCGTGCCGCAATGCTGCAGGCGCTCGCCGCGGCGGCGCTCGAGCCCGGCGACATCGACTACATCAATTTCCACGGTACCGGGACCGCGAGCAACGACGCCGCCGAGGCGACCGCGGTAGCGGCGGTGCTCGGCAGAGACGTCCCGGGCAGCTCGACCAAGGGCGCGACCGGGCATGCGCTCGGTGCCGCGGGCGCACTCGAGGCGGTGATCTGCGCACTGGCGCTGCGCGCGCAGCTGATGCCGGGCGGGATCAACACCAGCGCGGTCGACCCGCAACTTCCGATCAGCTACCTGCGCGAGAACCGCACCGCCGCGCTCGCGCGCGTCATGAGCAACTCCTTCGGCTTCGGCGGCTCGAACTGCTGCCTGATCCTGGCGCGCGCGGGTTGAGCATGGATACGCTGCAGGCCTGCATCGCGAGCGTCGGCATTCTGGGGCCCGGGCTTCCGGACTGGCCGACCGCGGCGCGGGTATTGGCGGGTGCCGCGCCCTGGGAAGCCGCACCGGTCCTCCTGCCGCAGCCGGTGGCCCTGCCGAGCGCGGAGCGGCGGCGCACCGGGGCTGCCGTGCGGCTCACCCTCGCGGTGGGGCTGGAAGCGACCGCCAGTGCGGCCATCGACCCGAGCTTGCTGCCGGCGGTGTTCTCCTCCTCCGGCGGGGATGGACAGAACTGTCACGAGATCTGCGAGGCGCTCGCCTCCGCCGACCGACAGCTGTCGCCGACCCGCTTCCATAATTCCGTGCACAATGCACCGGCGGGATACTGGGGTATCGCCACGGGTGCGACGGCTGCCACCAACTCACTGTGCGCGCACGATGCGAGCTTCGGCGCGGGGCTGCTCGAGGCGCTTTGTCAGGTGCGCGTGGAGCGCCGGCCGGTATTATTCATCGCTTATGACACGAGTTATCCGCAGCCCATGCGCAGCGTGCGGCCGATTCCCGCGGAGTTCGGTGTCGCGCTGTTGCTCGCGCCACCGGGGAGCGCCGGCGCGCTCGCGCACATCGCCCTCGGCTGGAGCAGCGCACCTGCCGACTGCATGGACGCTGCACCGCTCGAGCAGCTGCGCTCCTCCATACCCGCAGCGCGCGGGCTGCCGCTGCTGGCGCGCCTGGCACGCGGCGCGGCCGGCCCGGTGCGCATCGAGTATCTCGATGGCGCCCGCATAGCGCTCGAGGTGAGCCATGCCGCTGGATCATGAATGGATCGAGCAGCACATTCCGCACAAAGGCCGGATGTGCCTGCTCGATGAGGTGCTTTCCTGGGACGCCGGCCGCATCCGCTGCCGCAGTGCGAGCCATCGGGCACGCGACAACCCGCTGCGCGCGCACGGGCGGCTCGGCGCTGCCTGTGGCATCGAATACGCCGCGCAGGCCATGGCGGTGCACGGTGCTCTCATCGCCTCGAGCGCGCCGCTCGCCAGCACGGTCGCGGTGAGCGTGCGCGGCAGCATCGCCTCGATGGGTTATCTTGCCAGCGTGCGCAACGTGGCGCTGCACGTGAGCCGCCTCGACGATCTCGAGGTCGATCTCATCGCCATCGCC
>JAFAKO010000071.1 GCA_019235245.1 Gammaproteobacteria bacterium | reverse complement strand
ACCGGGCTTCGCGCCCTGGGCGATCTTGATCTGCAGCACCTCGGCGTTGATCAGGTATTCGGGCGTCACGCCGAAGCGCCCGGAGGCGACCTGCTTGATCTTCGAGTTCTTCTCGGTGCGGTAACGCGCGGGGTCCTCGCCCCCCTCTCCCGAGTTCGAGCGCGCGCCGAGCCGGTTCATGGCGATGGCGAGCGCCTCGTGCGCCTCGGGAGAGAGCGCGCCGAGGGACATGCCGGCGCTGTCGAAGCGCGCCAGCACGGCCTCCGCCGGCTCGACCTCGGCGAGCGGCACCGGTGGCCCGAGCGGCCGCAGGCCGAGCAGGTCGCGGAAGGTCGAGGGCGTCCGATCGTTCACCAGCTGCGCGAACTCGCGGTAACGGGCGCTGTCAGCGGAGATCACCGCCGCCTGCAGCGCCGCGATCACATCCGGGTTGTACATGTGGTACTCCCCGCCGTGCACGTACTTCAGGAGTCCCCCCTGGGCGAGCGCCGCGCGCGGATTCCAGGCCTCGGCCGCGAGCGCGAGCGCATCCGCCTCGAGATCGGCGAAGTCTGCGCCCTGCACCCGGCTCTCGGTGCCGGTGAAGCACAGCTCCACCACTTCCTCCGCGAGCCCGACGATCTCGAACAGCTGCGAGCTGCGATAGCTCGAGATGGTGGAGATGCCCATCTTCGACATGATCTTGAACAGGCCCTTGCGCAGCCCGGCGCGGTAGCTGCGTCCGAGCTCGAGCCGCGCGGCGAAATCGAGCTTCACGCGCCCCTTGCGCATCAACTCGAACAGCACCTGGTACGCCATGTAGGGATACACGGCAGTTGCGCCATAGCCGATCAGACAGGCGAAGTGGTGCGGCTCGCGCGCGGTGCCCGTCTCCACCAGCAGGTTGCACTTGCAGCGCAGCCCGCACCGAACCAGGTGCTGATGCACGGCGCCGGTCACCAGCAGCGCATGCGCGGGCACACGACCCTTCACCAGGTAACGGTCCGACAGCAGCAGCACGAGCTTGCCTTCGCGCACCGCATTTTCGGCCTGCGCGCACAGGCGCTCGATGGCGTGCCGCAGGCCCTCCGCCGGCTCGTACTGCAGATCGAGGAACTCGTGCGTCACCTCCTCGATCGCGAGGATCTGACGCAGCTTGCGCTGCGAGAGGATCGGCGAGCCGAGCACTACCTGGCGGGCGTGCTCGGGAGCGGGCAGGAAGATGTTGCACTCCGGACCGATCTGCGTCTGCAGCGACATGACGAGCGTCTCGCGCAGCGGATCGATCGGCGGGTTGGTGACCTGGGCGAACTGCTGGCGGAAGTAGTCGTACAGCGGGCGCACCTTGCCCGAGAGCACCGGCAGCGGCGTGTCATCGCCCATCGAGCCCACCGCCTCGTTCTCATCCTGCGCCAGCACGCGGATGATGTCCTCGCGCTCCTCCTGGGTGACGTTGAACATCTTCTGGTAGTGCAGGAGCGTCGCGCCGTCCATCGGCTCGGCCGCGAGCCGCGGGTCCACCAGGTCGCTCTCCAGATAGCGCACGCCTTGCTTCAGCCAGGACTTGTAGGGATGACGCGACTTCAGGCGCTGGTCGATGTCCTGCGAGGACATGAGCACGCCCCGCTCCAGGTCGAGGGCGATCATCTCGCCGGGGCCGAGCTTGCCCTGCTTCAGCACGTCCTCGGCTGCGTAATCCCACACGCCACTCTCCGAGGCGATCGTCAGCCAGCGGTTGGCGGTGAGCACGTAGCGCGCCGGACGCAGCCCGTTGCGATCGAGTGTGCAGAGCGCGAAGCGCCCGTCGGTGAGTGCGACGCCGGCCGGTCCGTCCCAGGGCTCCATGTGCACGGAGTAGTACTCGTAGAACGCGCGCAGCTCCGGGTCGATGGTGTCGAGCCCGTGCCAGGCCGGGGGCATGAGCAAACGCATGGCGTGCAGCGGATCGAGGCCGCCGAGCAGCAGCGCCTCGAGCATGTTGTCGAGGCTCTGCGAGTCGGAGCCGGTGGGCGAGACGAGCGGCAGCACCTCCTGCAGCGCCGGCAGCAGCGGCGAATGCAGCAGCGGACCGCGCGCGGTCGCCCAGTTGCGGTTGCCCTGGATGGTGTTGATCTCGCCGTTGTGGGCGAGGTAGCGGTAGGGATGCGCGAGCCGCCATTGCGGCAGCGTGTTGGTGGAGAAGCGCTGGTGGAACACCGCTACCGAGCTCTCGAGCCGCGGATCCTCGAGATCCGGATAGAACTGGGCGAGGTGCTGCGGCATCACCATGCCCTTGTAGACGAGGGTGCTGGCAGAGAGGCTCGGCACGTAGAACGCCGGGTCGCCGGCCAACGCCTTCTCCGCGAGGCGCCGTGCCATGAAGAGCCGCCGGTTGAACTCCGCTTCATCGAGCTGTGCTGCGGGACAATTGACGAACAGCTGCTCGATGCGCGGCAGGGACTTCAGCGCCTCGGCGCCGCAGGCATCCGTGTCGGTCGGCACGATGCGCCAGCCGGCCACCGCGAGTCCCTGCCGGGCAAGCTGCGCCGCGAGCGCGGCGCGCGCGGCGTCCGCGTGCGGCTCCTCGCGCGAGAGGAAGACGAGTCCGGCGGCGAAGCGGCCGCCGAGTGCGAAGCCGGATTCCGCCGCGACCGCGCGCAGGAAGCGCTCGGGGCGCTTCAGCAGCAGCCCGCAGCCATCACCGGTCTTGCCATCCTCGGCGATGGCGCCGCGGTGTGTGAGGCGATTGAGCGAGGCGATCGCGGTGCGGACCAGCGAGTGGCTCGGAGCGTCGTCGAGGCTGGCGATGAGCCCGAAGCCGCAGCTGTCGCGCTCGTAGCTGTCTTTGCAGAGTCCGCGGGCGGGAGCGGGCATGGCGAGAGTCCTGGTAGTGCGCGTAGCGCCGGCGCACGCCGACCAGTCCATGGCCTGGCAGCTCGAGCGCACACCGGCAATTCGTTCGCTCAGGAGATCCGCGACTCCCGGGCGGGCGGGAGTTCGCGAACGAGCAGTCGCGCACGGGCGGGCGTTCTCGCCGCAGTCCGTCGACCGACTGTCTTACACCATCACTATGTGT
>JAFAKO010000251.1 GCA_019235245.1 Gammaproteobacteria bacterium | reverse complement strand
CGGCAAGCTCCGCGTCTCCCTGCAGCACGGGCTTGGCGAGCTCGAGGTACCAATCGCAGAAGTCGTACCAGGTGAACTCGTACAGCGCAGTCACCGCGTAGTCGAAGCGGTACTCCGCGAAGGCGCGCTCCACGGTGGTGAGCGTGCGACCGAAGCGCGAGCGGATCCAGCGGTCGGCGATCGAGGGCTGCGGCTCGTCCGCAGCAGGCGGCGCGGCAGCTGCTCGGGCGGGCGGCGCTGGCGCGGGCGGCGCTGGCGCGGACTCCGCGCCGAGCGCCATCGTCACGAAGCGCGCCGCATTCCACAGCTTGTTGCAGAAGTTGCGATAGCCGCCGACGCGGGCCAGCTCGAAGCGGATCTCGCGGCTCGGCGAGGCGAGCGCGGCGAAGGTGAGGCGCAGCGCATCGGTGCCGTGCGGCGGGATGCCTTGCGGGTACTGACGGCGCGTCGTCTTCTCGATCGCCGGCGCGAGCTGCGGCCGCATCAGTCCGGTCGTGCGCTTGGCGATCAGTGCATCGAGCGGGATGCCATCGACGATGTCGAGCGGATCGATGACGTTGCCGCGCGACTTCGACATCTTCTCGCCGTGCTCATCGAGGATCAGGCCGGTGATGTAGACGTCGCGGAACGGCACATCGCCCATGAACTTCAGGCCCATCATCATCATGCGCGCAACCCAGAAGAAGATGATGTCGAAGCCGGTGATCAGAACGCTTCCCGGGTAGAACTCCCCGAGCGCGGGGGTCTGCTCGGGCCAGCCGAGGGTCGAGAACGGCCACAGTGCGGATGAGAACCAGGTATCGAGCACGTCCTCGTCCTGGCGCAGCACGACATCGGCAGCGAGCCCGTGCTGCGCGCGCACCTCCGCGTCGCTGCGGCCGACATAGACCGCGCCGTGCTCGTCGTACCACGCCGGGATCCGGTGGCCCCACCACAGCTGGCGGCTCACGCACCAGTCGCGGATGTTGCGCATCCACTCGAAGTAGGTGCGCGTCCAGCCCTCGGGGATGAAGCGTGTGCGGCCGTCGGTCACCGCGGCGATCGCCGGCTGCGCGAGCGGCGCGATCTTCACGAACCACTGGTCGGTGAGGTAGGGCTCGAGCACCGCGCCGCTGCGATCGCCGCGCGGGATGGCATGGCGGTGCGGCTCGATGCGCGCGAGCAGTCCGGCGCTCTCGAGCTCCGCCACCACGCGCTTGCGTGCCTCGAAGCGGTCGAGGCCGCGGAAGCGCTCGGGCACCGTGTCGGCGAGCGTCGCGCGCGGGGTGAAGATGCTGATGAGCGGCAGGCCGTGCCGCAGACCCACCTCGTAGTCGTTGAAATCGTGCGCCGGTGTGATCTTGACGGCGCCCGAGCCGAATTCGGGTTTGACAGACTCATCGGCGATGACGGGGATCTCGCGCTCGGCGAGCGGCAGCCGCACGCGTGTGCCGATCAGCGCGCGGTAGCGCTCATCCTCAGGGTGCACCGCCACCGCGGTATCACCCAGCATGGTCTCGGGGCGCGTGGTCGCGACCACCAGGTGGCCGCGGCCGCGCACCAGCGGGTAGCGCAGGTGCCAGAGCTGGCCGTCCTCCTCCTGCGACTGCACCTCGAGGTCCGAGAGTGCAGTGAGCAGCACCGGGTCCCAGTTCACCAGGCGCTTGCCGCGATAGATCAGCCCTTGCGCGTGCAGCCGTACGAACACCTCGGTGACCGCGCGGGACATCTCCGGGTCCATGGTGAAGCGGTCACGCGACCAGTCGACCGATTCACCGAGGCGGCGCATCTGCGCGGAAATCGTGCCGCCGGACTGCTCCTTCCAGGCCCAGACGCGCTCGAGGAAGGCGGCGCGCGTCAGGGCGGTGCGCTCGAGCCCCTGCGCGTTGAGCTGCCGCTCGACCACCATCTGCGTGGCGATGCCGGCGTGGTCGGTGCCGGGCTGCCACAGCACACGCCGGCCGCGCATGCGGTGATAGCGGCTCAGCGCATCCATGAGGGTGTGCTGGAACGCGTGGCCCATGTGCAGCGTACCGGTCACGTTGGGCGGCGGGATCATGATGCAATAGGGCGCACCATCGCCGCGCGGCGCGAACCAGCCGTGAGATTCCCAGCGCTCGTAGATGCGCCGCTCGATATCGTGCGGCGCGTAAACCTTGTCCATGTCGGCAGGAATTCCGCAGGAGTGCCGCGCGATTATAGCGGCGGAACGCGCGCCGTCGCGGCGCGCGTCACCAGGGGCCGGGGCTGCCGGCGCGGTGCGGCGCGCCCCGCTCAGCGCGTCGCGCGCTTCAGCAGGAAATCCGCGAGCAGCGGCGTCGGTCGCGCCGTGCTCCCCTTGGCGGCGCCGCTCTGGTAGGCAGTGCCGGCGATATCGAGGTGCGCCCAGCGCAGCCCCTGGGTGAATTTGCCGAGGAAGGTCGCGGCGGTGATCGCACCGCCGTCGCGGCCGCCGATGTTGGCGAAATCGGCGAAATTGCTCTTGAGCTGCTCGCCGTACTCCTCGGTGAGCGGCAGCTGCCAACAGCGGTCGTCCGCGCGCCGGCCAGCTTCCAGGAGCTCGGTGACGAGCGCCTGGTCGTTGCCCATGACACCGGAGTGATGGTGCCCGAGCGCCACCACGCAGGCGCCGGTGAGGGTGGCGATGTCGAGGACCGCCGCCGGATGGAAGCGCCGTGCGTAGTGCAGGGCGTCGCTCAGGATCAGCCTTCCTTCGGCGTCGGTGTTGAGGATCTCCACCGTCTGCCCCGAGGCGCTGGTGACGATGTCGCCGGGCTTCACCGCACGGCCGCCGGGCATGTTCTCCACGGCCGCTATCAGGCCCACCAGGTGCAGCGGCAGGCGCAGCTGCGCGGCCAGCTGCAGCGCCGCGATCACCGCGGCGGCGCCGCTCATGTCGAATTTCATCTCGTCCATGCCCGGGGGATCCTTGAGCGAGATGCCGCCGCTGTCGAAGGTGACGCCCTTGCCGACCAGCACGATCGGCGGCTTCTTCGCTCCCTGGTGCTCGAGCACGATGAAACGCGGCGGCTGGTGGCTCCCCTGAGCGACCGCGAGCACGCAGCCCATCTTCTCGCGGCGGATCGCGGCCTCATCGAGCACGCGCACCCGCAGGCTCGCCTGGCGCTTGGCGAGCGCCCGGGCCTGCTCGGCGAGATAAGTGGGGGTGCAGATGTTGCCCGGCAGGTTGGCGAGGTCGCGCTGCACGCTCTGTGCGGCGGCGATGGCATCGCCGTGCGCCAGCCCGCGCTCGGCCGCGCTGCTCCGCCGCACCGG
>JAFAKO010000017.1 GCA_019235245.1 Gammaproteobacteria bacterium | reverse complement strand
TCGCCGGCGAGCCGCTCGATGAGCGCCATGAAGGCCTGCAGCGCGCCCGCTTTCGCGCCGAGGCTGCCGCTGCCGATGCAGGCGCCCGCGGCCTCCCACAGCGAGCTGCCGGCGCCGCGCGCCGCCGCACGCAGCACATCGAGGCTCTTCGCGCCGATGCCGCGCGCAGGCAGGTTGACGACGCGCTCGAAGGAGGCGTCATCGCGCCGGTTGGCCATGAGGCGCAGGTAGGCGAGCGCGTCCTTGATCTCGGCGCGCTCGAAGAAGCGCAGTCCCCCGTACACCCGGTACGGCACCCGCGCCGACAGGAACGCCTCCTCGAACACGCGCGACTGGGCGTTGGAGCGGTACAGAATCGCGACCTCGCGCCGCTGGCCGCCCTGGGCGACGTGCTCGCGGATGCGGTGGGTGACGAACTCCGCCTCGTCGCGCTCGTTGAACGCGGTGTACAGCCGCAGCGGCTCCCCGAGCGCGCCGCTGGTCCACAGGTTCTTGCCGAGGCGCGTGGCGTTGTGGGCGATGAGGCCGTTGGCCGCCTCGAGGATGTTGGAGGTGGAGCGGTAGTTCTGCTCGAGGCGGAACAGCTGCGACTGCGGATAGTCGCGGCGGAACTGCTGCAGGTTCTCGGCGCGCGCGCCGCGGAAGCGGTAGACCGACTGGTCGTCATCGCCGACGACGAACGGATGGCTCCCGTGGCGCGGGTCGGCGGCCGCGGGGGCAAGCGGCGGTGCCAGCAGCCGCATCCAGGCGTACTGGATCGCGTTGGTGTCCTGGAACTCATCCACCAGCACATGCCGGAAGCGCCGGCGGTAGTGATCGAGCAGCGGCGGGTTGTCGCGCCACAGCTCGAAGGCGCGCAGCAGCAGCTCGGCGAAGTCGACCACCCCGTTGCGGGCACAGGCCTCCTCGTAGGCCGCGTACAGCTTGATGAGCTGCGCACGGCTCGGGTCCGGCTCGTCCTTGAGGTGCTGCGGGCGGCGGCCCTCGTCCTTGTTATGGTTGATGAACCACTGCACCTCCCGCGGTACCCAGCGGCTCTCATCGAGCTCGGCGGCCTTGAGCAGCTTCTTGATGAGGCGCTGCTGATCCTCGGAATCGAGGATCTGGAAGCCCTGCGCGAGGCCCGCCTCGCGCCAGTGAATGCGCAGCAGCCGGTGCGCGATGCCGTGGAAGGTGCCGATCCACAGCGAGCCGGCGGGAATCCCGAGCAGCCGCTCCACGCGGCCACGCATCTCCCCTGCAGCCTTGTTGGTGAAGGTGACGGCCAGGATCCCGTGGGGCGAGGCGCCTTCCGCCTGGATCAGCCAGGCGATGCGGTGCGTCAGCACGCGCGTCTTGCCGCTGCCGGCACCCGCGAGCACCAGCACCGGCCCGAGCGGGGCCGTTACGGCAGCGCGCTGCGCATCGTTCAGCGGACCGAGGATGGGCGATAAATCCATGGGGGGCGAATTCTATACGCTAAAGACCTGCGCCTACGGCAAAGGTCGCGAAGCCCCGACGTCCGCCGCCGGTCAGGCGTTCGCCGGCCGGCTCTCCTGCGCAAAGCGCACCAGCGCGACCACGAAGCTCAGCAGCACCGGTCCGATGAAGAGGCCGAGGATGCCCCAGGCGGCCGCGCCGCCGATCGCGCCGATGAAGAGCGCGAGCGTCGAGACCTCGACCCGCTGTGAGGTGAGCAGCGGACGCAGCAGGTTCTCTGCGATCCACAGCACCGCCACCCAGCACGCCAGGAATATGGTGGCGCCCCAGCGTCCCTGAAAGGCCAGGTACACGACCGCAGGGATCAGCACGATGGAGGAGCCCGCCGGAAGAAAGGCAGCGAGCGTCGCCAGGACCCCCCACACCACTGCCGAGGGCAGCTTCACGATCGCGAAGCCGATGCCGACGATGACGCCCTGGATGAGCGCGGTCGCGACCGAGCCGAACACCACCGCGCGCGTCACGTCACCGAGATACTTCAGGAGTTGCGCGCGGCGCTCGGGCTCCGCCGGCACGAGTCGCGTGAGCCCGGTGACGATGGTGCGGCCATCGCGCAGGAAGAAGAACAGCATGAACAGCATCATGAAGAAGCCGATCAGGGTGCCGAACACCCCGATGGCGACATCGCCGCCCATGGTCGCCGCCTCCTTCAGCGCCGACTGGACGCTCTCGGTGATCCATCCCTGCACCTGCTGCGCGCTGACCACGGCATCGGCGCGCGCCCAGTCGACCGCCCGCCCGATGAGCGGAATGCCGGAGATGCGATCGAGCAGCTGGTCGGAGGAGAACACCGAGCTGTGCTGGCGCAGGTACTCGAGCAGCCGCGCGGCCTGCCCCGCGAACACCAGTCCCAGCACCGAGATCGGCACCAGCACGAGGAAGGGCGTGAGCACCGTGAGGATGCCTGCCGACAGCGAGCTCCGCCCCCGCAGCCGCTGTGTCAGCTGCACCTGCAGCGGATGCAGGATGAAGGCGAGCACCACCGCCCAGCCGATCATGCCGAAGAGCGGATTGAGCAGCTTGTAGAGCCCATAGCCCAGCAGCGCCGCTGTCACGAGCTGAAAGCAGCGCCGGTAGAAGGTCGAATGCATGGCGGCAAGCCTAGCCGGAACCACGGCGCAACGCGATTGTTCCCCTGTGACGCGCGCCGGGCGCTGCGGCTCCCCGGCCGCGCTCACCAGCGGTTGCGCAGCTCGCGGAGCTTCACGAACACGGTGCGCGCATCGGGCTTCTCCCCGAGGTCCGGAAACGCCTCGCGCAGCCGTGCGATCACCGTCGGGTTCTGCAGGCGCAGGAAGGCGTTGATGAGCTTCTCGCGCCCGAGCGTGGTCACCGTCGCCGCCGGATCGTGCTCCTTCGCTTCGCGCAGCAGCGACTCGGCGTCGGCGTTGTCGGGCTCGCGATCGAGCGTGAACTCGAGGTTGCGCGCCAGGTACTCGTGGCCCGGATAGACGCTCGTGGAGTCCGGCAGCCGCGCGAGCTGGTCGACGAAGGTCGCGTAGAGCGCCTCGGGCGAGCCGCCGTTGTAGCAGTTGCCCGCCCCGGCATTGAAAAGCGTGTCACCGCAGAAGAGCGCCGGCTGCTCGGTGTGCGACAGCACGCAGATGTGGGTCATCGTGTGCCCGGGCGTGTCGAGGCACTCGAGCTCGACCGTCTTGCCCACCTTGATCACATCGCCGCGGGCCAGCCCGCGATCGACGCCGCCGATACGCGCCGCGGCACCGGCGTGAGCCAACACCCGGGCCTTGGTGGCGTCCTTGAGGCCGGCATTGCCGCCGGTATGGTCGCTGTGCTCGTGCGTGTTGAGTATCTGGGTGATCTCCCATCCGTGCCGCACCGCCGCACTGAGGCACATGCGCCACTCGAGCGGGTCCACGGCGAGCGCCTCGCCGGTGTCCGGGCAGGCGATGAGATAGTGAAAGTT
>JAFAKO010000392.1 GCA_019235245.1 Gammaproteobacteria bacterium | reverse complement strand
AGGCGCGATGCAGATTCTCGCGGCCGCGCGTGTGCACCCCCTCGAGCGCGACCGCCACGAGATTCCCGCCGTGATCGGCGTTGTCCGCGGCGTGCAGCGGCTGGTGGATGTCGCCCACCAGGTGCACCAGCCACTTCAGCGCCTCATCGCGCTCGCGCGCCGTGGAGCTCTCATCACCCAGCGCCACCGCCAGCCGCTTGATCTCCTCGGTGTTGCATTGGCCGTCGGGACAGTAACGCGCCTGGTCCGCGCTACCGCAGACCGGTATGTCATCGTAGTGCCACGCCGGTCGCTCGGCCGCGGTGCCCCGTACCTCGTCAGCCCATACCGACACGGACTCGAGCGTGGTACGTCCGGAGGGATTGCCGAACTTGTCCCGGTCGTCCGCGAGTATCTGCAGCACGGCCGCATGTGCCGCCGGAGTGAGCAGGCGGTCGGCGATCGCCCCGATGGTGCGATGACCCTGCGGTCCCCACGCCATGGCCGCCGGCGCGGCGAGCAGCAAGGCAGCGGCCAGGCCGCGCGCGCTCCACCCCGGTGACCCTGCCGTGCGCATCGATTGGCTGACCATAGCACGCGAGGCGCCGAGGGTGGCAAGCGCAGCCCCTCGTGTAGACTGCGGCAACACATGCAACAGCCTGCACGTCCTGCCGCCTCACTGACACTCGCGGGCCTCGCCGGTCTCTGGCTCGCCGGTTTCTGCCTCGCCGCGGTCTCCGACACGGGGCTCGACTTCGCCGGCATCGACCGCAGCGTCGCTCCCGGCGATGACTTCTTCCGCTATGCCAACGGCAACTGGCTCGCGAAAACCGCGATCCCCGCGGATCAGCCCGACTGGGGCACGTTCGCCGTGCTTACCGAGCTCACCCTGAAGCGCACCGATGAGCTCATCCGTGCCGCGGAAACCACGGCGAGCCCCGGGAGTGAGGCGCGCAAGATCGCCGACTACTACGCCAGCTACATGGACGCCGCGCGCATCGAGCAGCTCGGGTCGACCCCGCTGGTGCCGCTGCTCAGGGAGATCGACGCCATCGCCGATCGCACCGCCCTCGCCCGCGCCCTCGGGGCGACGCTGCGCGCGGACGTCGACATTCTCAACAACACCAGGCTCGATACCGCCAATACCTTCGGGCTCTGGGTGGCGCAGGACCTGAGCGATCCCTCGCACTATTCACCGTTCCTGCTCCAGGGCGGCCTCGGCATGCCCGACCGTGACTATTACCTGAATCCCTCGCAGAAGATGGCCGACATCCGTACGCAGTACCAGGCGCACATCGCCGCGGTGCTGCGGCTGGCCCACATTGCGGACGCAGCGGCGAAGGCCCGGGCGATCTTCGAGCTCGAGCGGCGTATCGCCGCGGTGCACGTGAGCCGTGCCGAGTCGGAGGATGCGCTGAAAGGCAACAACCACTGGAGCGCCGCGGAATTCCCCCGGCGCGCACCGGGCCTCGAGTGGCCGGCGTTCTTCGCCGCCGCAGGGCTCGCGCAACAGCGCGAGTTCGTCGTGTGGCAACCCGGCGCGGTCACCGGGATCGCCGCGCTTGCCGGCAGCGCGCCGCTCGAGACCTGGAAGGATTACCTGCGCTTTCATCTCATCGATGGCGTCAGCGGTTACCTGCCGCAGGCGTTCGTCGCCGAGGACTTCTCCTTCCGCGAGCACGTGCTCTCCGGCACGCCCGAGCAGGAGCCGCGCTGGAAACGGGCGGTCGAGGAGACCAACGCCGCCCTCGGCGAGGCGGTTGGCAAGATCTACGTGGCGAAGTATTTCCCGCCCGCGGAGAAGGCACGGGCGGAAGCCATGGTGCACAACCTCATCGCCGCCTTCGCGGCGCGCATCGACCGGCTCGAGTGGATGGCACCGCAGACGCGCGCCCGGGCCAAAGCCAAGCTCGAAACCCTCGAGGTCGCTGTGGGCTACCCGGACCACTGGCGCGATTTCTCCGGGCTCGAGGTGCGGCGCGGGGATGCTTTTGGCAACGCGCGGCGCGCCGCGCTCTTCGATTACCGCTACAACCTGCAGAAGCTCGGCCGGCCGGTCGATCGCGGCGAGTGGGCCATGACACCGCAGCTCGTGAACGCGGTGAATCTTCCGGCACTGAATGCCATCAACTTCCCGGCGGCGATACTGCAGCCGCCGAACTTCGACCCGCAGCGCGATCCGGTCATGGATTACGGCGCGATCGGCTCGGTCATCGGGCACGAGATCAGCCACAGCTTCGATGATCAGGGCGCGTTGTTCGACGCCAGCGGCAAGCTGCAGAACTGGTGGACCCCGGAGGACTTCGCGCACTTCAAGGCCGCCGGCGAGCGCCTCGTCGAGCAGTTCAACGCCTATCACCCCTTCCCGGACATCAACGTGAACGGCCGCCAGACTCTCAGCGAGAACATCGCCGACGTCGCCGGCCTTGCGGATTCGTTCGATGCGTGGCGCCTGACGCTTCAGGGCCGGATGCCGCCCGCCATCGCCGGCTTCAGCGGCGAGCAGCTGTTCTTCCTGAGCTACGGACAATCCAAGCGGCGTAAGTTCCGCGAGGCGGCGCTGCGGCTCCACGTGGTTACCGATGGTCACGCCCCCGCGGAGTATCGCGCCGACACCGTGCGCAACCTCGACGCGTGGTACCAGGCCTTCCAGGTGACGCCCAGTCAGAAACTGTACCTGTCGCCGCCCGATCGCGTCGGGGTGTGGTGAGGTAGCGGGACGACCGTGCGTCGGCGCCGGCGGCGCCACTGAGCCTCAAGTCATCTGCGCGTAGTACACCCGCGTCTCGTAGGGAAACACGATGGCGCCATCCTTCTCGTAGCGCGCGAACAGCGCACGTAACCCCGCGAGCATCGGGGCATGCTCCGGATGTCCCGCCTCGGGCGCGTAGGACGAGGAGAGCAGCCGCCCTTCGAGGCCCGCGTAGTCGAGCGTCTGCTGGTTGGGAAAACGCGCGACCTGCATCGCTCCTCCGAGGAACGCCTGCATGCCCGCCTCATCCACGCGCCGCGCCACGATGATCGCGTACTCGGCCGCGTGCCGGTGCAGGAGCGCCTCGTACTCGCGCAGGAACTTTCCCGGCTCGGGCGGGCGCTCGTTCCACAGCAGCGCCGCAAATCCTCCCCGGCGCAACACCCGCAGCGCCTCGAGCCGGGCACGCGCTGCATCGAACCAGTGAAATGCCTGGGCTGCGACCCACAGGTCGACGCTCTGCGCCGGCAATGTCGTCGCCTCGGCGCTCGCGCCGACGCTGCGAAATCGCGCCTCGGCACCGAGCTGTTCCTCGGCCGCGGCGCGCATGGCGTCATTCGGCTCTACCGCGATCACCTGCGCGCCACGCTCGAGCAGCTGCTCGGTCAGAATCCCCGTTCCCGAGCCGACATCCGCGACGATCGCGCCGGGTTTGAGCCCGCAGTGCGCGGCGAGCAGATCGAGGGCGGCCGCCGGGTAAGCGGGGCGGGCGCGGCGGTAATGGTCGGCGCGTGCCGAGAAACGCTCAGTGGGGCGAATCATGTAGCCTCGAGCTGTACTGGCCGCCGGGCGGCACAGTCTCTGCATGGCAGGCAGCGGTTGTCTCTCCATAAAGGCATACGGACACGCTAGCGTATTCGCGTGACAATCTCACCCCGGGAGAGACTCCGATGAGCGCATCCGGATCCGGATCATACAAGCGTATCGAGACGCAGCTGGTTCACGCCGGCGAGCCCTCCCCGCGCATCGGCGGAGCGGTCGAGATGCCGATCTTCCAGTCGGCGACCTACGAGTACGCCGGCGAAGGCAGCTACCACGACATCCGCTACCTGCGCATCAACAACACTCCGAGCCAGCTCGCGCTCCACGACAAGCTGGCCGCGCTCGAAGGCGGTGAAGCCGCCCTCGTCATGGCGAGCGGCATGGCGGCGATATCGACGACGCTCCTCACCGTGCTCTCGCCCGGGGATCACCTGCTCGCACAGAGCGGGCTCTACGGCGGCACGCACGACCTGGTCGCGGCGGAATTCCCGCGCTTCGGGATCGAGCGGGACTTGATCGACGCCGACCGGCGCGATTCCTGGGCAGCGCTCCTGCGGCCCAACACCCGCGCCATCTACGTCGAGGCGATGACCAACCCGCTGCTGGAAGTCGCGGATCTCGAGGGAGTGGTGCAGTTCGCGCGCGAGCATGGCCTCACCTCGATCATCGACAATACTTTTGCGACGCCGGTGAATTACCGGCCGCTCGCTGCGGGTTTCGATCTGTGCCTGCACAGCGCCACCAAATACCTCAACGGCCATGCCGATATCGTCGCCGGCGCGGTGATCGGCAAGGCCGAGGCCATCGAGGGCATCCGGCACCGCGCCAACCACCTCGGCGGCTCGCTCGATCCGCATGCGGCCTTCCTCCTCAAGCGCGGACTGAAGACTCTCGCGCTGCGCGTGCGCTACCAGAACGAGAGCACCCAGCGTATCGCCGGGTTCCTGGCGTCGCAGCCCGGCGTCGTGCGGGTGAACTATCCGGGCCTCGAGTCGCATCCGCGCCATGCGCGTGCGCGCCGGCTGTTTGCAGGCTACGGCGGGGTGCTGAGCTTCGAGCTCGAGGGCGGCGAGCGCCGTGCGGAGGACTTCGCGCAGCGCGTGCGCATCCCCGCGGTCGCGCCGAGCCTCGGCGGCGTGCAGACCCTCTTGACCCGGCCGGCGACCACCTCGCACGCCGGCCTCGCGCGCGAGGAGCGGCTGCGCCTGGGCATCAGCGATGGGCTGTTGCGCCTCTCGGTGGGCATCGAGGCGACCGATGATCTGCTCGAGGATATCCGCCAGGCGCTCAGGTGATGTCCGGGGTACAGCAAGCATCGGGTGGCGATGATCCGTCCCGGCTGGCACCTTGAGCCATCCTCACCGCACGGTGCTTACGACCAAGGAACCGAACGCATGTCCGCCTCCGATCTGACTGCCGCGACCGCCGCCAAGCCCCTCGCCCCACCCCGCGCTACCGAGGGTGCGCCGTGGCGTACACCGCTCGAGCTCACGGTGCTCGGCGCGGTATGGGGCGGATCGTTTCTTTTCATGCGGGTCGCCGCGGCGGACTTCGGCCCCTTCGCACTGGTCGACGTGCGGCTGGCACTCGGCGCACTGACCCTGGCACCCTTCCTGTGGCGCGACCGGGCGCGCTTCACCCCGGCGGTGTGGCTGCGGGTGCTCGGCATCGCCACCATCAACTCGGTGCTGCCCTTCATGCTGTTCGCGTGGGGCGCGGAGCGCGCCCCCGCCGGCATCGGCGCCATCACCAACGCGATGACGGTGATGTTCGCGGCGCTGGTGGCGTTCCTCTTCTACGGCGAGCGTATCGGCCCGCGCCGCTGGGTGGGGCTCGTGGCGGGTTTCGTGGGCGTGGCCGTGCTTGCCAGCAGCCACATCGCCGGTGCGAACGTGGGCGCGGCGGCGCTCGCCGGCACCGCTGCGGCGCTCTGCTACGGCCTCGGCATCAACTTCGTGCGTCACTACCTCTCGGGCCTGCCGGCAGCGGCGACCGCGGCCGCGAATCTCGGGTGCGGCGCGCTGCTGCTCGCGCCGTTCGCGATCTACACCTGGCCGCACCATCCGATTCCCTCCGCCTCCTGGGTGAGCGCGGTGCTGCTCGGGGTGCTGTGCACCGGTATCGCCTTTGTCTTTTATTACCGGCTCATCGCCCGCATCGGCGCACCGCGTACCGCAACCGTCACTTACCTGATACCGTTGTTCGGTGTGATCTGGGCGTGGCTGCTGCTCGGGGAAGGCGTGACGCTCAGCATGCTGCTGGCGGGAGCGCTGATCCTCGCGGGTGTGGGGCTGAGCCAGCAGCGCGAGGCGAAAAGCGTGCCGACACGTGAGGCGAAATCCTGAGGAACGACTCCCAAGGGGCGGCCGCGCCGCGGTTGCTCGAATTTCCGGACCTGCTGAACGCCCGTGATCTCGGCGGCTATCCGACCACCGATGGTGGGGAGACCCGCTGGCGTTCCCTGCTGCGCGCGGATGATCTGGCGCAGCTGAGCGAGCACGGGCTCCAGGCGCTCGCCGACTACGGCGTCCGCACCATTCTCGACCTGCGCTGGCCCGAGGAGGCGATCCGCTACCCGAACCCGGTGCCCGAGCACCTGCCACAGCTGCGTTACGCGCGCATCTCGCTGCTGACGCATACGGAGGACGAGTGGCGGCTGCGCAGCCGCGATGCCGCCAAGGAGCTGTGGAAGTGCGTGGTTCTCGAGCACGTCCGCGCGGAGCTGCGTACCGTGCTCGGCTTCATCGCGGCCGCGCCGCCCGAGCCGTTGCTGTTTCACTGCGTCGCGGGCAAGGACCGCACCGGGCTGATCGCGGCGCTGCTGCTGGCACTCGCCGATGCGACGCCGGCGGCCATTGCGCACGACTATGCGGTGAGCGCGGAGAATCTGCGCGACGGCTATCTGCGCCGTTACCCGGACGCCGACCGCGAGCGGATCCTCGAAGCGCTGCGCTGCCCCGAGGAAGGCGCCTACAACATGCTGGAGTTCCTCGAGCGCAGCGGCGGCGTGCGCGCCTATCTCGAGCAGATCGGACTCTCGGCCGCGGAAATCGTCCGTCTGCGTGCGCGGCTGCGTGACTGATCGGACGGCGAAGCCTGCGCTCATTCACATAACGTTCAGCGCCGCCTCACCATACTCACGCTGGCACCGGATGAACGTGCTCCCGAGTGGCCCAGATTTATAGCGCGGGCGCATTTTCAAGCACACTCCGGATTTGAGTTCGATTCAGTCCGGTGCGCTCCCTTCCGCTATGCTCGCCTTCCCGCGCCTCGTGGCGCGCCGGCGGACCTCCCACATGAACATCACCGGTGGTTGTCTCTGCAGAGCGGTGCGGTACTCGATCAGCGCTGCGCCGATCCTCACCCGCACCTGCTGGTGCCGTGTGTGCCAGTACATCGGGGCAGGAAGCGCCACGGTGAACGCGTGCTTCCCCGCCGCAGCGCTCGAGGTGAGCGGTGAGCTGCGCGAGTACCACCTGGTGGCCGCCAGCGGCAACCCGATGCAGCGGCGCTTCTGTCCGCAGTGCGGCACGCACCTGTTCACCGGCACGACGGCGCGGCCGCACCTGGTGTTCGTGCGCGTGGGCAGCCTCGACGACCCGGAGCTCGGCAAGCCCGCGATGACCATCTGGACCTCGAGTGCGCCGAGCTGGGCCTGCTTCGATGAGCGCATCCCCAAGGTCGAGCGGCAGCCGCCGCCGGTGGGCTGAGCCGCGCTACTTCAGCCCGAGCGCCGCGCGCAGCTGCGGCTCGGTCATGAGCCGCGTGTACACCGTCGTGCCGACATCGAACTCGCGCGCCTTGGCGAGCGGCCCGACCACGACCGGCGCGAAGCCGGCATCGCGCACCAGCGCCTCGGCCACCTTCAGCGCCTCGGCGTCATCGCCCGCGAGAGGTATCGCGATCGGCTGACCCTTGCGATGCGCCTCGCTGCGCAGGTCCCCGGAGTTGATCGCGTTGAAAGCGCGCACCAGGCGCACCCCGGGAAGGAACTCCGCCGAGGCCACCCCGGTGCCCTTGCGCCGTGCCTCCACCGCCATCTGCCCATCGCGCTCGGGGTAGGGATTCCCGGTATCGAGCACCACCTTGCCGGCAAGCTCGCTCTTGAGGTCCTTGCCGACCTGCGGGGTTGCTCCGTAGGGCACGGAGATCAGCACAACCTCGCCGAACTGCGCCGCCTCGCGCGGAGTGCCGACGTGCGCGCGCGGCCCGAGCGAGTGAGCGAGCGCCTGCAGCTCCTCCGGATGCCGCGAGGACATCAGCACCTCGTGGCCCGCGGCAACCCAGAGGCTCGCCAGCGCGCCCCCGATGTGTCCGGTCCCGATGATGCCGATCTTGAGCGCAGCAGATGCGGGCGGCGCGGGCGGAGCGCCGGCCGCGGCGCCGGGCTGCTGAGCGGCAGCGCCCCGGGCAGCGAGCGCCGCAATCATCACCGCTGCGAACATCGATAGCCGAGCCGACCGTAGCAGGTTATTCATTGGGGCGAAAACTCCACCCGCGTCTGCCAATGTGGCTCCGCGGGATCATCCGTGTAGATTACGAGTGTGCCATGCGCGCGCTGCGCGCTCGATGCCAGGCGAACCTCGATGATGTCGCCGCAACCGCCCACCACCGGGAACGAGGACACCACCGACAGGGGCTTGGCCGCGGCGGTATCGGCGGCGCCGGGACTTTCCGGCTCGATATGCGCCGCGGTGATCCTGACCGTCGGCACGGTGACGAAGCGGTATTGCACCGCGCCCTGCCAACCGCCCTTGGGCGCCTTGCCCGATGAGTCGAGGGTCGCCGTACGTGCGAGCGGCGGCTCGAGCAGACGCACCTGGCGCGGCTGCGGCGGCACGACCACGCGCCGGACATCGAGCGCCACCTTCCATTCGGCCACGAACTGCAGCGGGAAGCTGCTGCGACAGCGGACCGCGTAAAACCCGTGCCACGCGGAGAAATCCGCATCGGGCGCCAGCGCAACCCTCTGCCCATCGCTTTGCGCGTAGACATTCACCGAGCCGGGAGTCACGAGCGCACCGCGCGACACCGCGGCCGTTACCTCGTACATGCCCAGATCGTGGTTGGCGGGATACTCCGCCGGGGTCGCGTCGCGCAGCTGCACCCCGCAGGCGCACAGCAACGGCGTCACTGCGGGCCACGCCAGCGGTGTGAGCCTGCGCATTGGACAATCGCCCCTCGAGACGGATTTATAACTGTCGTATGCGCGAGCCGGCGGCGCCTCGTGGGCGCGGCCGGTCAAGGCACCGCGCAACCCGGCGGCATCGCCGCGCAGAGTGCGCGCCTGACGGGAAGACCCGGTTTACTTCTTGCGACGCGCTCCGGACCGCTTGGCAGCACGGAAGGAAATGCCGGCGCGCATGGCCTTCTGCTGGACCGCGGCGGCGGTACGCCCAAGCTTCCTGGCGACCTGACTCGTCGGGGTTCCTGACTTCGCGAGCGCCCTGAGCGCGGTCAGTTCACGCGCGCTCCAGGATGCACCGTCATTCGGTGGACGTCGTGCCATTAGTCTTCTCCGCAAAACACCCAACGAAGGGCCGGGACCTCCGATAATACACTGAATCGCCCGCGGCGCGAGCGGGTCCTACGTGCCAGTTACATGTTGGAAATCACCAGCGCGCCGCGCCCCGGTACTGCCATGACACCGCAGGCTCGGCGCGGAACTACATGACACAACTTGCAACTTTCCGGCGGATGTGGCGCTGCCGCAAGCGTGTGTAGGAACGGTTACAAGTGTGTCAATCGTGTGCAAAGCCAGCGGCCGCGTCGCCGCGGGGGCTCAGTCAAGGCACGGGCGTCGGTAATTTCCGACACTCCGGCCCTGTCGGGCCGGTGTGCTGTCTGTTTGATGACGGGCGCACCAACACCTAGCGCACCACGATGGTTCCCACCATGCGCGGGTGAATGGAGCAGGCGTAGCGATAGGTGCCGGCCTTCTCGAAGCGGAACGAGAAGCTCTCGTTGGTATCAAGCGCAGCGGAGCGGAACAGCCCGCTGTCACTCACCACCGTGTGCGGCTCGTCGTCCTTATTTGTCCAGGTGACGGTCGAGCCGGCGGCAACGCTCAGGGCGGTGGGCGCGAACATGAAGTCCTTCGCCATCACGATGGTGGCAGGATCCGCCGCCGCCCCGGCCTGCGATACCGGCCCGAGCGCAGCGAGCAGCAGCGCGGCGCCACATCGCAACAACA
>JAFAKO010000387.1 GCA_019235245.1 Gammaproteobacteria bacterium | reverse complement strand
ACCCTGCCGCTCGCCTTCGCCGGGCTCATGGGGCTGCGGCCGCGTCTCGCGCTGATGGCGGTGCCCTCGCTCAGCCAGCACTTCCTCATCACGAGCCTGCTGCGCGCGGAGAGCCTGCCCGCGAGCTGGGTGGCGCTGTCGGTCGGTGTGACGCTCGCGCTCGCCGCGCTGCTGGTTCTCGCGGCCGGCGGCCTCTACCGGCGCGAGGCGCTGCTCGGCTGAGCCGCGGTGAGCAGAGCGTGCAGTGCCGCGGCGTGCCGGTCCGCGAACGCCCGCGCCTCGACCTCGAAGCGGTTGTTCCAGTAGCCGTGCCGCAGGCACTCGAGCAGGTAGCGCGACACGGTGAGCGAGCCGGTCTGCCATTGGCGCAGCACGTGGCAGTACTCGTGCAGCATGAGCCAGGGGTTGCCGAAGAAATCCGCCGCGCTCCCGGCGAGGTAGATGCGCCGCAGGCGGGTGGTGGCACAGGCGCCGTGGAGGCGCGCAAACCAGGAGTGCTCGATCACCTGCACGTGGCCGATGCGCTCCCGCAGCAGCTGCTCGAGGGCGCCCCTGACGGCCTCCGGGACCGCGGCTTCGCGTGCGGCGCGCATCGACCTCAGGCGTGCGTGTGCACCCACCCCATGCTCGGGCGGAAACGCAGGCGACGGGGGTTGCCGCTGGCGACATCCTCCGGCAGCAGCGTCACCTCCTGGTCCTCGAGAAAACGCTTCACCAGCGAGAGCACCGTTTCATAGGCGGGCTGGGCCTGCGGAGCCTCCGGCAGGTGCACCACGATGCGCGCCTGCAGATCGCGCGCCGCGGGGGCCGCCTCGCGCAGCGACTGCAGGCACCGGTCGAGCAGCAGCAGCTCGGTGGCGAGAGTCGTGTCGGTCATGTCCGCGGGCTTGGAGCTCTTCACGATGCAGCGCAGATGCAGCAGCGCGCCCGCCTCCTCGGCCGCATCGTACAGGCAGACCGCGATCGCCGAGGACAATTCGGTGACGAGCAGCGCTTCGCCCGCCGAAAGCTCGAAGCGGTCCGGCGCCACGTGGATCTCGCGACTCTCCATCACGCCTGTATACCTGTCCACCGCGGCTCCCGGCGCGGCCTGCTCGCCAAACTATGAACTGCCGCACGCCGCGCGCTTACAATATGCGAATGCGTACCGGCCGAAGTGACCCATGCGCCGAGCACTGTTGACCGCGCTCGCGTGCGGGCTGGCATCCGCCTCGCTCGCGCAGCAGCCGCCGCTGTCGTCGATTCGCGTCACCGGCGATGCCCGCGTAACCGCCAAGCCCGACCGGGTGCAGATCGACATCGGCGTCATGACGCGCGCGCCGCTCTCCGCGGACGCGGCCACGCAGAACGCGCGCGAGGTGGACGCGGTGCTCGCCGGGGTGCGCAAGGCGGCCGGCTCCGCGGCGACATTGAGGACCATCAGCTACTCCCTGAGTCCCAACTACCGCTATCACCCGAAGGAGAGCGAGCCCACCATCGAGGGCTATACCGCGCTCAATGTCGTGCAGGTGACGCTCGATGACCTCGCCCGGATCGGCACGGTCATCGACGCGGCGACGCAGGCCGGAGCCAACCGCATTCAGGGCATCCAGTTCACCCTGCGCGACCAGGACGCGGTGCGTGCGCAGGCGCTGCGCGAGGCGGCGACCCGGGCCCGCGCGGAAGTCGACGTGCTGGCCGCCGCCCTCGGCCTGAAGGTGCTGCGGGTGCTCACCGTCGAGGAGAGCAGTCCGCGGGTCATGCCGGTGCGGGTCTATAGCGGCGCCGCCCGCGCCATGTCGGCGGACGCCGCGGCACCGACACCGGTGGAGGCAGGGACTCTCGACATTACAGCCGACGTCACGCTCAGCGTGGAAGTGGGGCCCGCGTCGCGTTAGGCTAAGCTGGAGGGCGTCAGTGATGATGAGCGTGCGCCAGATGCTCGATCGCAAGGGGCGGGAGGTGTTCTCCATCGCGCCCGATGCGGCGGTGCTCGAGGCGATCCGCATGATGGCGGACCGTCACGTCGGCGCGCTGCTCGTGATGCAGGCCGACAACCTCAGCGGCATCGTTTCCGAACGCGACTACGCCCGCAAGGTCATTCTCAAGGGCCGCTCCTCCGCCGACACACCGGTGCGCGACATCATGACCGCGCAGGTGATTACCGTTCAGCCCGAGACCACGGTCGAGAGCTGCATGCAGATCATGACCGAGCGGCGGGTGCGGCACCTGCCGGTGACCGAGGGCGGCCGGGTGGTCGGGATGGTGTCCATTGGCGACCTGGTCAAGGCCGTGATCGCGGCGCAGCAGCAGCAGATCGAGCAGCTCGAGAGCTACATTCACAGCTGATTCATAAAAGAAGCGCTAGAGTATCAGCTGGCTAACACTCCACGCTGGCAAGGATGCCACGAGTTACTGCCCTTCTCTGCGCCCTGCTGCTATCCGGGTGCACCGCATTGCCCGGTCGCGACTATCCGCGGCCACCCTCAGCCGTGGCGAGCGAGCCGCCGAACCCGGCGCTGCTGCAACCCGCCGCCGCGGGCGCGCGCGAGCAGCACGACCAGTCGGGATTTCACCTCTACTCGGTAGGCATCGACGGCCTGCTGCTGCGGCTCGAGCTGATCGAAGCCGCGCACAGCTCGCTCGACCTGCAGTACTTCATCTTTCACGGCGATGAGTCGGGGAAGCTCATCACCGAGGCACTCGCGCGGGCCGCGGCGCGCGGCGTGCGGGTGCGCATCCTGGTGGATGACGCCGACACCATCCGCGGCGATGAGCAGCTCTACGCGCTCGCCGGCGCGAAGAACGTCGAGGTGCGCATCTTCAATCCGTGGCGCTACCGCGGCCACAACAGCTTCATGCGCGGTGTCGAGTATCTCTTCAGCCATAGCCGGCTCGACTTCCGCATGCACAACAAGCTGTTCATCGCCGATCGCGCGGTCGCGCTGGTGGGTGGCCGCAATATCGGCAACGAGTACTTCCAGGTCGATCCGGGCTGGCAGTTCGCCGATGACGACGTGTTCACCACCGGACCGGCGGTGCAGCAGCTCGCCGTGAGCTTCGAAGAGTTCTGGCAGTCCCAGCTGGCGATACCGGTGCAGGCGCTGCTGCCGGCGAAGGACACGAGTCCGGCGGCGGCCGCGGCGCTCGCGCAGCGGCTGACGGTGCCACAGAAGGCGGCGAATGCCGGTGAGAACTATGAGCAGAAGCTCGCGGCGCACGAGCCGCTCGCCGACCTGCTCGCCGGGCGCACGACGCTCGACTGGGCGAGTGCCGAGGTGGTGGCCGACAGCCCCTACAAGGGCGTCGCGCAGCAGAAGGGCGTGCGCATCAGCAGCCTGTTGTTCGAGCCGGTCGCCGCGGCCATCCACGACACCCGCTCCGAGCTCACGATGGTGACGCCGTACCTGGTGCCGGCACCGGATGAGATGAAGCTGCTGCAGGACCTGCGCACGCGCGGCTGTACGGTGCGCATCCTCACGAGCTCGCTCGAGGCCGAGAGCGGCCATGCCGCGCAGGCCGGCTACATGCACTACCGCGAGCCGCTGCTCAAGGCCGGCGTGCAGCTGTACGAGATCCGCGCACGACCCGAGAACCCGCGCGGCACCGGTCAGTCGGAGAAGCTCTCGCGCTACGGCCATTACAGCCTGCACGCCAAGCTGTTGGTATTCGACCGCCGCGTCGTCTATATCGGCTCGATGAACTACGACCAGCGCTCGCGGCGGCTCAACACCGAGAACGGCGTCATCATCCACAGCGCACCGCTCTCGGAGCAGACGGTGCGGCGTTTCGATCTCATGACCCAGCCGCAGAACGCCTACGCCGTCACCCTGCAGGAGAAGGTACCCGGGGATGCGCCCGCGCTCACCTGGAGCACCACCGAGTCGGGCAAGCCGCTGGTGCTGCGCGAGGAGCCGGCACGCAGCGCCTGGCAGCGTTTCGAGGTGCACTTCCTCGAGCTGTTCCCGATCGACAGCGAGCTGTGAGCCGGGAAACCTGACAGCCCGCTGAACGGAGCGGCGAACCAACAGGGCGGCCGCCGCCCCTGCGGCATCGCCCCACGACATCTGCCGGCACACGCCTACAACGCCCCGCTGCCGCACCTGTTGTACTGCGCTACGGCAACTGGCACGGAGGATCCATGATGAAACTCTCAATTGCGACCGCGGCATTCGCCGCTGCGGCAATGCTCGCCGGCACGGCGGTGTACGCGCAGGACGTCGACGCCGATCGATCGCAGCCGAAGGCGTTCGTGAAGGACTCGGCGATCACCACCAAGGTGAAAACCAAGCTCGCGGCCGATCATCTCGGCAGCCTGGCGCACATCCGCGTCGATACCGATGCGAACGGGGTGGTGTACCTGAGCGGCAGCGCGCATTCTCGGGATGAGATCGAGCGTGCGGTGGACATCGCCCGCAACACCGACGGGGTGAGGGGTGTGCACAACGGGATCGTCGTCAAACACGACGAGTAAGCCTCACGTTGTGCCGTGAAAGGACGCCGCCGGGGGTGCGCTCCCGGCGGCGTTCTTTTGGGCGCGGCGCCCGCTAGCGGCGCCAGTAGGCGGGGCGGAACAGCACGATGACGCTGAACACCTCGAGACGGCCGAGCAGCATGGCGCTGGTGCAGATCCACATCTGCACGCTGCTGAGGGAGTGGAAGTTGTGGACACCGCCGGGCGCGCCGAAGCCGTGCGCGGTGTTGTTGATGGAGGCCACCACCGCAGCCGCCGCATCGCCGAAACCCATGCCGGTCAGCAGCATGGCGAAGGTGAGCAGCGCCACGGTCATGAAGTACACGAAGATGAAGGCCAGCACCGAGGATCCCACGCCCGCGGGTATCGGCCGGCCGCCGATGCGCAGCGGTGCCACCGCCGCCGGGTGGATCAGCAGCTGCATCTCGCGTCCCGCCTGGCGGGCGAGCAGCAGCGTGCGGAACATCTTGATGCCGCCGCCGGTCGAGCCGGTGCTGCACACGATGCAGGACAGAAATAACATCCACCACGGCGCGAACACCGGCCACTGCTGGTAGTCCTGGCTGGTGAGGCCGCTGGTGGTGGCCTGCGAGACGACGTTGAACGACGCGTGCCGCAGCGCCACCAGGAAATCCGGGTACACCCCGTGCGCCATGAGCAGCGTCGCGACGCCGATGACGCTGAGGGCGAGGATGGCGAAAATGGCGCGCGCCTCGGGATCCTGCCGATAGGTGCCGAGCGACAGCCGGCGCAGCGCGACGATGTGCCGCGCGAAATTCAGCGCCGCCACCAGCATGAGCGCCGTCAGCACCAACTCGATGGCCGGCGAGTCGAACCAGGCGATGCTGCGATCGTGGGTCGAGAAGCCGCCGAGTCCCACGGCCGAGAAGGCATGGCAGATGGCGTCGAACCACGACATGCGACAGATGCGCAACGCCACGATGCCCGCCACGGTGATGAGCGTGTACACCACCCACAGCTGTCGCGCGGTCTCCCTGATGCGCGGCGCGAGCCGCTCGTCCTTCACCGCTCCGGGAGCCTGGCCCTTGTAGAGCTGCATGCCGCCCACACCGAGCAGCGGCAGCACCGCGAGCGCCATGACGATGATGCCGAGCCCGCCGATCCAGTGGAGCGTGTGGCGCCACAGGTTGAGGGACGGCGGCAGCGCATCGAGGCCGGTGAGCACCGTCGAGCCGGTGGTGGTGAGTCCGGACATCGCCTCGAAGAACGCAGCGCTGAAGCCGAGCCCCGGCACGGCGAGCAGCAGCGGCACGGCCGCGGCGGCCGACAGCAGCACCCAGCCGAGTGTCACCAGCAGGAAGCCATCACGCGGCTTGAGCTCGCGCCGCCCGTGCGCGGTGACGGTGGCGAGCAGCAGGCCCACCGCGGCGGTGATCGCTGCGGCCAGCAGGAAGCGCCCGGTGAGTCCATCGCGCAGCAGCAACGCACAGCCGACCGGCAGCGTGTAGGTGAGCGCGAAGGTCGCGAGCAGCCAGCCGAGGACGTGCGCGACCGCCAGCACCGCTTTACCCGGCGCAGTGCATCAGCGCGGCGAGCGCACGAACAGCCGCTCGACCGCCTCGAGGTGGCGGCGGTCGGCGAGGAACAGCAGCACGTGATCGTCGGCGAGCACGAGCGTGTCGTGATGCGCCATGATCACCTGCTCGCCGCGCACCAGCGCGCCGATCGAGGCGCCCTCGGGCAGCGGGATCTGCGCCACCGTGCGGCCGACCACCCGCGAGGTGCGCTCATCGCCGCGCGCCACCGCCTCGAGCGCCTCGGCCGCGCCGGTCTTGAGCGCGTGCACCCGCACCACATCGCCGCGCCGCACGTGCGCCAGCAGTGAGCCGATGGTGATGGTCTGCGGCGAGATGGCGATGTCGATGCTGGAGGACTCCACCAGCGCGCTGTAGGAGGGCTTGTTGATGAGCGCCATGACCTTGTGTGCGCCGAGGCGCTTGGCGAGCATGGCCGAGAGGATGTTGGCCTCTTCGGCGTTGGTCATGGCGGCGAACACGTCCGCGCTGTCGATGTTCTCCTCGATCAGCAGCTCCTCGTCGGCCGCATCGCCGTGCAGCACGATGGTGCTCTCGAGGCGCTCGGCTATCTTGTGCGCCCGCCGCGCGTCGCGCTCGATCAGCTTCACCTGGTTGTGCTTCTCGAGCGTGCGCGCCAGGTGGAAGCCGATGTTGCCGCCGCCGGCGATGATGATGCGCCGCGCGGTGCCGTCATCGTGGCGCATGGTGCTGGTGATGCGGCGGATGTCATCGCGCGCCGCGAGGAAGAACACCTCATCGCCGTCCGCCAGCAGCGTGTCACCCTCCGCCGGCACGCTGCGGCCGTCGCGGTAGATGGCGACGATGCGCACCTCGGTCTTCGGCAGGTGCTGCGGCAACTCGCGCAGGCAGCGGCCGGCGAGCAGTCCGCCGCTGCGGATGCGCACCCCGACCAGGCGCACCTTGCCGTCGGCGAAGTCGAGCACCTGCAGCGTCCCGGGGTGATGGATGAGACGCTCGACGTACTCGGTCACCAGCTGCTCGGGGCTGATGAACACGTCCACCGACAGGCCATCGACACCGAACAGCGCCGCGCGGCTCGTGTACTCGACCGCGCGGATGCGCGCGATCTTGGTGGGGGTGCGGAACAGCGTGAAGGCCACCTCGCAGGCGATGAGGTTGACCTCATCGCTCGAGGTGAGCGCCACGATGATCTCCGCCTCGGCGGCACCCGCGGCCTCGAGCACGTCCGGGTGCGCGGCGTTGCCGGCGACGGTGCGCACGTCGAAGCGATCCTGCACGTCGCGCAGGACGTCCTCGTTGTTGTCCACCACCGTCACCTCGTTCGCCTCCTCGCGCGACAGGTGATCGGCGGCGGTACGACCGACCTGGCCGGCGCCGAGTATGAGTATCTTCATGATCTAGAGCGGCTGCAGGTTGGCATATTGCACCATCAGCCACTTGGTGCCCTGGCGCTCGAAATTCACCTGCACGCGGGCGTGGGCGCCCGAGCCCTCGACGTTGAGGATCACCCCGTCGCCGAACTTGCCGTGGCGCACGCGCGCGCCGAGGCGCACGCCGCCGCTCTCGGGCTCCTCGGCACGGAAGCGGCCGACGGCGAGCGGCCGCGACACCTGCACCCGCGGGCGCACCTCCTCGATCAGCCCCGCGGGAATCTCGCGCACGAAGCGCGACGGCTGGCCGTAGCTGTCGATGCCGTG
>JAFAKO010000210.1 GCA_019235245.1 Gammaproteobacteria bacterium | reverse complement strand
TCGCGCTGCCACGTGATTGCCGCGCGGCGCGAGGCGCTCGAGGCAGACGTGGTGATCATCAATCATCACCTGCTGCTCGCCGACCTCGCATTGAAGGAGGACGGATTCGGCGATCTGCTGGGCAGCGCCGACGCCCTGATCCTCGATGAGGCACACCAGATTCCCGATCTCGCCACGCAGTTCTTCGGCGCCAATGTCAGCAGCCGCCAGATCGAGACTCTCATCAAGGACGTACGGCAGGAGCTCGCCGCCGTTGCGGTGGCCGAGCCGGCGGCGGCGCGCTGCGCGCGCGCTGCCACCGTCGCGCTCGCGGCGATCGAGGACGCGCTGCGCACGCTGCATGCCACGCTGCCGGCAGCGGCCGGTCGCGTGGCACTCGCGGACGCGGGCTCGATGACACGCGCCGTGCACTCGCTCCTTGCCGCAGTGGAGCAGCTGAGCGCGGTGTTGGCGCCAGCGCAGGAACGCGCGCAGCTCGCCCAGCTGGCGGAGCGCGCCGCAGAGCTCACGGCAGCTCTCGCCCGTATCGCCGACGTCGACGAGCTCGAGGGCGCCCGCACCATGGAGTGCAGCGTGCGAGGCTTCACGCTGAGCCTCATGCCGTTCGATATCTCGGCGCGTTTTCGCGCACTGCTGGCGGCGCGCCGTGGAGCGTGGATCTTCACCTCGGCGACGCTCTCGGTCGGTGAGGAGTTCGCGCACTTCACCTCGCGACTGGGACTCTCGGAGGCGAGCACGCTGCGCATCGAGAGCCCGTTCGATCACGAGCGCCAGGCTCTCCTTTACCTGCCGCCGGGGCTGCCGGAGCCGTCGTCACCCGCGCACGTCGCAGCCGTGCTCGACACTGCGTTGCCGCTCATCGAGGCGTCCCGCGGCGGCGCATTCCTTCTCTTCACCAGCCATCGCGCGCTCGCCCAGGCGGGCGCGCTGTTGCGCAGCCGTTGGGGCGCGGAAACGCCCTATCGACTGTTCGTGCAGGGTGAGGCGCCGCGCGAGCGCCTGCTGCATGAATTCCGCGTCGACGGCAATGGCGTACTGCTCGGCACCGCGAGCTTCTGGGAAGGCGTGGACGTGAAGGGCGCGGCACTGCGGCTCGTGGTCATCGAGAAGCTGCCCTTCGCGCCGCCCGACGATCCGCTGGTGCGCGCCCGCATCGAGCACCTCACCACCTGCGGGGGCAATGCGTTCCGCGACTATCAGCTCCCCGAGGCTGCCCTGGCGCTCAAGCAGGGCGCCGGCCGGCTCATCCGCAGCGAGGATGACTACGGCGTGGTGGCGATCTGCGATCCGCGCATGCTCGGCCGTGCCTACGGCCGCGTGTTCCTCGCCGCACTACCGCCGATGACCGTGACCCAGGACGCCGCCGAGGCGCGGCGCTTTCTCGCGCGCCACGCGCCGCGGACCGTGCCCGCCATCGCCGCGGCAGGGCCGTGAGAATACTCGCCCTCGATACTGCAACGGCGAACTGCTCGGCAGCGTTGCTGCTCGATGGGGAACTGCGCGAACGCGCACGGCGCCTCGAGCGCGCGCATGCGGAGCTCATCCTGCCGATGGTGGATGAGCTGCTTCACGAGGGCGGGGTCACGCTGAGCGCGTTGAGTGCGATCGCCTTCGGCCGCGGACCCGGTGCGTTCACCGGCGTGCGCCTGGCGGCGAGCGTCACTCAGGGGCTCGCGTTCGGAGCCGCGCTGCCGGTCGTTCCCGTGTCGGATCTGCAGGCGCTCGCACAGCGGGCCCTCGATGAGGACCGCACGATCGAACGCGTGCTGGCCTGCACCGACGCGCGGATGCGGGAGGTGTACTGGGGCTGCTTCGAGCGCTCGGGCGAGGGCTTTGCGCAGCCAGTCGGCCTCGAGCGGGTCAGCTCACCGGCGCAGGTGCAGCTGCCGGCCGGCTGGACGACCCGGCCGGGCCGGCTGGCGGGGGCCGGATCCGGGTTCGCGGCGTACCCGGATCTCCAGGCACAGCTGCCGCTGGCGATGACCGCCGAGGGTCTTCTACCCCGGGCAGCGGAGATCGCACGTCTTGCGGTGCCCGAGCTCGAGGCAGGACGGTTTTTTACGCCGGAACAGGCACTTCCAGTGTATTTGCGAGATGATGTCGCACAGGCTCCATCAGGGCCGTCACGAAACTGACACCGTTCTGCCACTTGTCATTTAACTGCAACACAGTGCCTCTCTAATAGCCGCGCCCCTGCCCGGTGCAGGCCTGGACACGATGCCCGCCAAACAGGTTTTGATCGTCGAGGATGAGCGGCCGATCCGCGAAATGATCGCCTTCGGCCTGAAGCGCGCTGGCTTCGAGGTTCGCGAGGCCGAGGATTGCCGCAGCGCGCGGGCGGCCCTTGCGGATACCCGTCCCGATCTGGTGCTGGTCGATTGGATGCTCCCCGACATGAGCGGGCTCGAGCTCACGCGCGCGCTCAAGCGCGACCGCGAGACCCGCGAGCTGCCGGTGATCATGCTGACGGCGCGCGCCGAGGAGGGTGACAAGGTCGCCGGCCTCGAGGGCGGCGCGGACGACTATGTCACCAAGCCTTTCTCGCCCCGCGAGCTGCTGGCGCGCATCAATGCGGTCCTGCGGCGCGGCGGCGGTAACGGTGTCGACGAGCGCATCGAGTTCGAGGGCCTGGTGCTCGACCAGGGCAGCCATCGCGTCATGGTCGGTGAGCGCACCGTGGCGCTCGGTCCCACCGAGTACCGCATGCTCGAGTTCTTCATGACCCACCCGGAGCGGGTCTATACCCGCGATCAGCTGCTCGATCGCATCTGGGGCGGCAACGTCTACGTCGAGGAACGTACCATCGACGTCCACATCCGCCGACTGCGCAAGGCGCTCGAGGATTTCGGCTACGATCGCTTCGTGCAGACCGTGCGTGGCTCGGGTTATCGTTTCTCGGCGCGGACGATATAAAGCGCTCAGCAGCGACTCGATGTAGCAGAGGCACCAGGCGCAATGGAACCCGCGACGCAGGCTTGGTGGTTCGCGGCGGGCCGTTTGCTCGGCACCCTGGTCGTCGGCGCGGGCATCGGCTGGCTTTTCGGCAACGTCTGGGGCGGCCTTGCCTGCGCGCTCGCCCTGCACCTCACCTGGGTGCTCGCGAATCTCTTCCGGCTGGAGTGGTGGCTGCGGCACCGCAGTTACGCCGATCCTCCCGATGTCGGCGGCCCCTGGGGAGAGATCATCGCGCAGATCGTGCGGCTCCACCGCCGCAAGCGCTTTCACAAACAGCGCTTCGTGCAGCTGATGCGCCAGCTGCAGCGCTCGACGGCGGCGCTCCCGAACGGCGTCGTCATCCTCAACGCGCAGCGCGAGATCATGTGGTTCAACCGTATGGCGGCGCGACTGCTCAATCTGCGCCGCACCGCCGACCTCGGCATGCGCATCGAGCATCTGATGCGCGAGCCCGAGTTCGTGCGCTACCTGAGCGTTGGGGACTACTCCAATCCGGTCGTCATCCGCACCGCCACCGGGGAGGAGTGTTACCTCTCGATGCAGGTCGCGCCGTACGGCGATGGCCAGCTGCTGCTGCTGGTGAGCGACGTGTCGCGGCAGATGCGCCTCGAGGCGGTGCGTCGCGACTTCGTCGCCAATGCCTCGCACGAGCTGCGCTCACCCCTTACGGTGATCTCCGGATATCTCGAGACGCTCGCGCAGGACCCCGCGGTCGATGCCG
>JAFAKO010000136.1 GCA_019235245.1 Gammaproteobacteria bacterium | reverse complement strand
ATTTCGGTGGCAGCTGAGTCCCTGAGTGGCCAAAACCCGCAAAAGCGAAATGCTCCTCGTCGGCGGCCGGGAAGTTGCCATCTCAAATCCGGACAAGGTGCTGTTCCCGAAGCCGAAGTACAGCAAGCTCGATCTGGTGCGCTATTACCTGGCGGTGAGCGATGGAGCGCTTCGCGGCGCCGGTGGCCGCCCCAACATGCTGGTTCGCTTCCCGGACGGGGTCGAGGGCGAGCACTTCTACCAGAAGCGAGCGCCCACGAGCCGCCCGCCGTGGATCGAGGTCGTCACGCTGGCCTTCCCTTCGGGCCGGATCGCCGAGGAAGTCGTGCCGCGTGACGCAGCGGCGCTCGCGTGGCTCGCCAACCTCGGTTGCCTGGAGCTGCATCCGCATCCGGTCCGCGCGGAGGACCTCGAGCATCCCGACGAGCTGCGCATCGATCTCGATCCGGTGCCGGGAGTCACGTGGAAGCAGGTGCAGGAGGTTACCGAGATGGCGCGCGTCGTCCTCGAGGAGTTCGAGCTCACTGGCTGGCCGAAGACCTCCGGCGGGCGCGGCATGCACGTGATCGTCCGGCTCCAGCCACGGTGGGGCTTCGATGAGGTGCGACGTGCGGCACTCGCGCTCGCGCGTGAGATCGAGCGACGCGCCCCTCAGCTGGCCACCAGCAAGTGGTGGAAGGAGGAACGCCACGGCGTGTTCATCGACTACAACCAGAACGCCAAGGATCGCACCGTCGCATCGGCGTACTCGGTGCGGCCGACCCCTGAGGCGCGCGTGTCGGCGCCGCTCGCGTGGCATGAGGTATCCGGGTGCCAGCCGGCAGATTTCACGCTGGCTTCCATGCCGCGTCGCTTTGCGCAGCTCGGTGACCTGCACGCAGGCATAGACCGGCAGAAAGGTTCGCTGACCGGATTACTCGAGCTGTTCGCGCGTCAGGGGCTGGGCGATGCGCCATGGCCCCCGCATTACGGGAGACGGTCCGCGGAGCCTCCGCGTGTCCAGCCATCGAGACGCAGACGTCCCCTCATCGAGATAGGCCGCGCCCGCCGGCAGGCGCCCGCTCTCGCGGGTCTCGAGCGCTGGAAGGCGCGCCATCCGCAGGCGGCAGCGCACCTGGAGCCGGCCGACGTTCTCGTGGATGTCATGCGCGGCCGCTACAGCACCTGGACGCGCATCCGCGTCAACCTGGAGCATGTGCCCGAGGAGTTGCGGCCGGCTCAGGAGGCGCTCGACCCGGACGAGAAGATACGCTCGAGCTCGTAGGGCTTGCTGATCTCCAGCTGGTCGTAGCGGCAGTCCCGCGGTCGCTTGTCCGGGCGCCAGCGCAGGAACAGCGCCGCGTGCCGGAAGCGGTCGCCCTGCATGTGGTCGTACTTCACCTCGCACACGCGCTCGATCCTGAGCGGCTCCCACGAGAGGTCTTTGCCAGCGCTCCAGCGGCTGGCGGCTCCCGGCATGCGGCTGGAGCCGGCACCGGCACCCGCCCAGTCGCGCCAGGGGTGCTCACACAGCGCGTCGCGACGAAGTGGCGCGAGCTCGCGCGCGAGCTGCCGGCGCATTACGGTCGTGAACGCGGACGTGACGCCAACGTGCTGCAGGACGCCGTCGTCATCGTACAGGCCCAGCAACAACGAGCCCACCGAGTCCCGCCCACTCTTGTGCCAGCGGAAGCCGGCCACCACGCAGTCGGCCGTACGCACGTGTTTCACCTTGATCATGGCGCGCTTGCCCGGCAGGTAAGTCCCCGCGGCAGGCTTCGCAATGACACCATCCAGCCCGGCTCCTTCGAAGCGGGTGAGCCAGTCGAGTGCCAGTGCCCGATCGCGCGTGGCCGGAGTGAGGTAGAGCGGCGGCTCTGCCTGCGCGAGGAGCTGCTCGAGGGCGGCACGCCGGACAGCCTGGCTCTCGGTCGTCAGATTGCGCTCAGCAACGGCCAGGAGGTCGAAGGCCACGAAGGACGCCGGAGTCAGTTTGGCGAGCTTCGCGACGCGCGATGCGGCCGGGTGTAACCGCAGCTGCAGCGCATCGAAATCCAGCCCGTGCGCAGTCGCCACTACGATCTCCCCGTCGAGCACGGTGTTTTCCGGGAGCCGCACGCGCAGCGCCTGGTGCAAGTCCGGAAAATAGCGGTCGAGGGGTCGCAGGTCGCGGCTCTGCATGAAGAGCGCATCGGTGCTGCGAAACACGATCGCCCGGAAACCGTCCCACTTGGGCTCATAAAGATAATCGCCGGCCGGGAGCTCCTCCGCGAGCCGGGCGAGCATCGGCTCGATGGGGGGCGCCACCGCGACCCCCGGGAATGTCTCCGGGGCCTCGACTGCGTCCAAGCTACCGTCGATTTCGCGTGAACCTGCCAACACATCGCTCCGCTTGCTGAGAATAACGATAATCTGCCGATGCGGCGCGGTTTGCTGGTGTTTGCAGGTGCCGTGATTCTCGCGGGCGTGGCGGCGCCTGGCGAGGGGTCAGCGCACGATGGTGGCGGCGGCGCGGGCGAGGCGGGCAGCGCGACTCATCGCCATCTCGATGCACGCTTCGCGCACAACCGCTACTACTACGACCGCGGTTACGCCGTCCACCGGCCCCCGCCGGGCGGGGTCCCGGATCTCACCGGTCCTGAAGGCGAGCGGTATTATTTTCAGGGCGGCAACTGGTACCGGTGGCGGGGTGATTGGTACCGCAGCTGGGGCGGCGCCTGGGTCGTCGTCGATGCGCCAGAGGGATTGGCGGTACCGGTGCTGCCGCCTTACTACGCCACGGTGTGGTTGAACGGAACGCCGTACTACTACGCCAACGACACCTTCTACAGGTCCGACGCGGAGCGGGGTCATTACATCGTGGTGGCCCCGCCAGCGGGATTGGCGTCGGCGCAACAGTAGGCCCAGATCCCCGGGCGCCGGCCGGCGGCGCGATCAGTCGTGCGTCACGACTGTAGTCGCGACTGTCGTCGCGACGGGCTTCTCATCGTTCACGGCGACACGCCGCTCCTCGGTTCTATGAGGACACCGCGCGGCGCTCGCCTCCAGGTGGGTGCCACACCAGTCGTCGGTCATGTTGTAAAGACCGGAGCTGGCACAAGACCCGAGGAAGGGGACCAGGACGGCGACGAATTGGATTCTCATGAGCAAAGGCTAGTTAGATCCGCAGCTGTGCAATGTAGGACTTCGCCGGCTTTCTCAGGTTCTGACAGACGATATTTGGAGCCCCATTCATTTTTTGTTCAGGCTCGCAGGCCTTTCGGTCATGCGGCCCTTTGCCTACGATACGCGCGCACCCGGGCAGGTCGAGGCATATTTGACCTATTCCGGCAGCGGCGATGCCGCACCCCCTGTGCGGGCCCCGAATCGCGCGACTGAGTGCCCCTGTGGGGGCGCCTCGTCGGACCAAGGTCTCATTGCCGGGTCCCACGCCTGCGTTAGGTTTGCTTCGATGTACCCATGGGTCGACGCCTTGGTCGTTCTCGCCAGCGTCTTTGCGAGTGGCTTACTGGGTTTGCATGTTCGAAACCTGCTGCCGGCCCACCACCTGCAAGAGGAGTCGGTGGGGATGGTACGACTGTGCACCGGGGTCATCGCTACGCTCGCGGCTCTGGTGATCGGGCTCCTGGTCGCCTCGGCCAAGGCAAACTACGATCGCGTAAACGACAACGTTACTCACGCTGCCGCCACCATCGTCCTCCTCGATCAAACATTGGCCCAATATGGGCCGCAAAGCCAGACGGCGCGCAACCTGCTGCGCGCCG
>JAFAKO010000004.1 GCA_019235245.1 Gammaproteobacteria bacterium | reverse complement strand
ATCGCCATCGAGTCGAGCCTGCGCACGGCGCTGCAGAGTCACCAGCTCGACGTGCATTACCAGCCGATCGTCGACATCGAATCGCAGCGCGTGGTGGCGCTCGAGGCGCTGCTGCGCTGGAAGCACCCGGCACACGGTTACGTGCGGCCCGAGCGCTTCGTATCGATCGCGGAAGAGGCGGGCCTCATCGTGCCGATCGGCGACTTCGTGCTCCAGCGCGCCATCGAGGACATGGTGCGCTGGCGGCAGGCGCAAGGAAGGCTCGTGCCGGTGGCGATCAATGTCTCCGCGGTGCAGCTGCAACGCTCCAACCTCGCCGAGCAGATCGAGCGCCTCACCAAGGAGCACGGGCTGGAGCCCTCGATGCTGCAGATCGAGCTCACCGAGAGCGCGGTCTTCGAGCGGCGCGAGCCGCGCGCCCGCGAGGCGAGCCAGGATACCGTCGGCAAGCTGCGCGAGCTGGGTGTGCACATCGCCATCGACGACTTCGGCACCGGGTATTCCAGCCTTTCGTACCTCAAGCGCTGGCGGGTGGACACCCTGAAGATCGACCGCTCCTTCGTGCGCGACCTGGTGACCGACCTCAGCGACCTGGCGATCGTGAGTGCCATCATCGCCATGGCACGCCACCTGCACATTCAGGTGGTCGCCGAGGGCATCGAGGGGTGGCAGCAGCTCGAGAAGCTGCGCCAGCTCGGCTGCACGTATGCGCAGGGTTACCTCTTCGCCCGCCCGGCCCCGGCGCAGGACTGCGTTCGCTATCTCACCGGCGAGCCCCTCGACCTCACTCAGCGCATGCCGATGCTCGAGAACCTCGAGACCACCGGCAGCGGTGAGTCGGTGGCCATGCGCGCCTAGACCGGCACGCGCCTCGCGGCCGAGCGCCGCCGCGGGCTGCCCACGAAGTGATTTCGGGACGTGCGAGAATGGGTCATGTACCCGGCTGCCCTCCCGTCCCAGGGCAAACGCCCGCGCCAGCAGTGCGCGGATGCCGTGCTCATGGTGCGTCCGCACTCATTCGGCTATAACCCCGAGACCGCACAAACCAACAGCTTCCAGGAGCGCCCGGCGGAAGAGGCGCGGAGCGCGGCCGCACTGGCGTGCCAGGAGTTCGAGCAGCTGCTGCGGGCACTCGCCAGCGAGGGCGTCACGGTGTGCGCCGTCGAGGATTCCGCGGTGCCGCCGAAGCCCGACGCCATATTCCCCAACAACTGGGTGAGCTTCCACGAGGACGGCACGCTGGTGCTGTATCCGCTGCAGAGCGCCAGCCGCCGCCGCGAGAGACGGCCGGAGCTGGTCGAGAAGGCGGTGCAGGAGCTCGGCTTCCGGCTGTCCCACCTCATCGATCTCAGCTGGTACGAGGAGCGGGGCAAGTACCTCGAGGGGACCGGTAGCCTGGTGCTCGACAACGTTACCCGTGTCGCCTACGCCTGCATCTCCCCGCGCACCCATCCGGACCTGGTCACCGAGTGGGCCCAGGCGCTGGGTTACGAGGCGGTGGTTTTCAGCGCCGCCGACCGGGCCGGCGTTCCGCTTTACCACACGAACGTGCTGATGTGGATCGGCGCCCGGGCGGTGGTCGTCGGTGCCGCGGCCATCGCCGCCGGCGACCGTGCGCGCGTGCTCGAGCATCTCGCGCGCGGCGGCCGCGAGATCATCGAGATCGGTCATGACGAGATCGCTCGCTTCGCGGGCAACATGCTCGAGCTCGGGACCTGGGACGAGGCGCTCGGGGACGCGCGCGTTCTGGTGATGTCGGAGAGCGCGCGCCGGGCGCTGAGTCCGGAAGCCTTCGCACGGCTCTCCGGATCCACGGACACGGTGCTCGCGGTACCGGTGCCGACCATCGAGCGTCTCGGTGGTGGCAGCGTACGCTGCATGCTGGCCGAGGTCTTCCGCACGGCATGATCGGGCTGATCCTCAAGGGACTGTTCTCATACCTCATCGGGTCGGTGGTGGGGAGCCTGGCGGTGGGGCGCCTGACCGGCGGAGCGGACATCCGTACCCTCGGCAGCGGCAACGCCGGTGCGACCAACGCTCTGCGGACGCAGGGCACCAAGGTTGGCCTCGCCGTGTTCGCGATCGATCTCGCCAAAGGATGGCTGGCGACCGGGGTGATTGCCCCCTGGCCGGTGCCGCCGGCACTCCTGCCGCCCGCGGCGCCATTCGCACCCTGGTGCGTGCCGGTGTGCGCCGTCGCGGTAATGCTCGGGCACATATACCCGCTGTGGTTCGGCTTCCGCGGTGGGAAAGGAGTGGCGACGCTGCTTGGCACGGTGCTCGGCATCAACGCGCGGCTGGTGCTGCCCATGATCCTCAGCTGGCTCGCGGTCGTCATCGCGTTCGGTTACGTGAGCCTTGCCTCGATGCTCGCCGCAGTGGTGCTGGCGGTGGTCATTGCAGCCACGAGCCAGAGCGCGCCGCTGCGCAGCTTGGGGGCGCTTGCCGCACTGCTCGTTCTCTATACGCACCGTAGCAACATTGCGCGTCTGCTTGCCGGCACCGAGTCGCGGGCGCGGCGCCTGTGGCTGTGCGGCGCGCGGCGCGGCCCGGCCTGATGCCGCGGGCGGGGACGGCAGCAGCGGGCCGAGCGCCGCCGGCGGAGCCGGCGCTCATCGCGCAGGTATTCGCGGCGCTGGCTGATGGGCGCTTTCATTCGGGCGAGTCCCTGGCACGAACCCTGGGCGTGAGCCGCAGCGCCATCTGGAAGGTGGTCGCGGCGCTGCGCACCCTCGGCAGCGAGCTGCACGCGGTGCGCAACCGTGGCTACCGGCTGGTTCATGGCAGCGAGCCGCTCGATCCGGCGAAGATCCGCGAGCGCCTCGCGCGCGGCGTGCGCGAGCGGGTGGCCCGCATCGATGCCGTCTGGTCGATCGATTCGACCAACAGCGCGCTGCTCGCACGCCCGAATCCCGCGACGGGTGACTCGGAGGTGCTGCTGGCCGAGTACCAGACCGCCGGACGCGGCCGGCGCGGGCGCGCCTGGCTCGCCCCGCCGGGCGGCGCCCTGTGCCTTTCCATGAGCTGGACCTTTCGCGAGGTGCCGCAGGACCTCGGCTCACTCGGCCTCGTCATCGGGGTATGCGCGCTGCGGGCGTTGCGCGCGCAGGGGATCGAGGTGGCGACTCTCAAGTGGCCCAACGACCTGCTGATCGCAGAGCGCAAGCTCGGGGGGGTACTGATCGACCTGCGCGCCGAATCATCCGGTCCCGCCGCAGTCGTCATCGGTATCGGCCTGAACCTGGCTCTCGGCGCGACCATGCTCAGGCAGATTGCGGCAAGTGGCACGGCGGCGGTCGATCTGGCGAGCGCCATCGGCACGCTGCCCGCCCGCAACGATCTCGCCGCGGCGCTCGTCAGCAGCTGCCTCGAGGGTCTGCTGGCATTCGAGCGGCTCGGCCTCAAGCCCTTCATCGAGGACTGGCGGGCAGCGGACGCGCTGCGCGGTCGAAGCGTGAGTGTCACTGCCGCGCCGGGAGTCGTACGCGGCGTCGCGCGCGGCATCGACCTGCGCGGCGCCTTGATGGTGGAGACTCCGCAGGGCATTCGGCGCTTCATCTCGGGCGATGTCACCGTGAGGCTTTGAGCAGTGCGGATACTCCTCGTCGACGCCGGTAACACGCGCATCAAGTGGGCCTATCTGGAGCGCGGCCGTCTGGGCCGCGGACGTGCCGCGACACATTCGAGCTGGAGCGCCGCGACCTACGACCGGCAGCTCTTCGGCAGAGCCCGTCCCGCGCACGTGTGGGCGACGAGCGTCGCCGGACCTGGGGTGAAACACTCACTGGCCGGTGCTGCGCGCCGCGCCGGCGCCGGCGTGACTTTCGTATCGGTGCCGCGGCATGGGGGTGGTGTGCGCGTGGGCTATCCCGAGCCCTGGCGGCTGGGTGTCGATCGGTTCGTCGCCGCGGTCGGGGCGCATGCGCTGTTTCCCGGCATGCCGCTGTGCGTGGTCGGGGTTGGGACCGCGATGACCATCGATCTCATCGGGGCGGATGGCCGGCACCGCGGCGGGGCGATCATTCCGGGCCCCTCACTGATGGTCGAGACACTCTTCAAAGGCACGCACGGAATCCAGCGGCGCGCACAGGGCGGCACAACGCAGCGCGGCAGGGGGTTGTTTGCGCGCTCGACCCGGGACGGAGTTTTGCAGGGCGGCCGTTACGCCGCCGCTGCGCTCATCGATCGCGCGGTGGACGAGGGTCGGGCGCTCCTGGGGCGGCGGCCGCTGGTGGTGCTGACCGGAGGAGGCGGGCACGTGGTCCGGCCCCTGGTGCGCAGCGCCTGCGTCGGGGTACCGGACCTGGTGCTGCGTGGGCTGGCTGTGCTCGCACAGGGCGGCGGCAGAGAAGCGGGACGCGTGATTTCGCGGAGACCCCGCTAGAATCGATCCGTGCGTTTCGTCTTCTTCGCGCTGCTCTTCGTGAACCTCGCGTACCTCGCGTGGTCGCACTGGATCGACGCCCCCCGGCCGGCGCGCGTGAACGAGACGATGACTCATCTGCCGCAGCTGAAACTGGTGGATGAGTTGCCGCCCGCACAGCGTCCGCAACCCCGCGCGGCGCAGAAGACCTCACTCGACACGGCCACCTCGTGTGTTTCCCTGGGGCCGTTCGCCGACGTCGGCAGCACCTCGCAGGCCGCCGCGCTTCTCAAGGACCGGGGCTTCGAGCCGCGGCAGCGGACGGAACCGGGCGCGGTCACGGAAAGTTATTGGGTGTACGTCGGCGGGCTCTCCCAGCCGGAGGCCGACCGCGCTCTCGTCGCACTCGAGCACAACGGCATCAGGGACGCACTCGTCATGCCGGACAACGGTGAGGTGCGGCGGCTCTCACTGGGCGTGTACGCGGAGCGAGCGCGCGCGGACCGCCGCGCCGAGGCAGTGCGCCAGGCGGGACTGAAGGCCGACATCGGCACGCGCAAGATGCCCGGCACGCTCTACTGGCTCGACCTGGCCCCGGTCGGCGGGACGGATGCAGTCCCGGTGCAGGAGCTCACCGCCCGCGGAGTCGCCTCACGGATCGCCATGCAACCCTGCCCCGCTGCGCCGCCGATCCAACATGGCGCGGCGGCGCGCGAGCTGTCGACCGCGAGCACTCCCAGGTTGTGAGTGGAAACGGTCCGCGCCGCGCCGGCCGCGAGTAATGGTCGTCTTCCGGATAGTTAGTCGTTTTGCTAACTATCGGCGAATCGATCCATCAAACCCTCTATGACGGGCCGCGCGCAAGTGCCTGAAGAGCCTGGTGCCGCCGGTCTGGATTGAACAGACGACCTGCCGCTTACAAGGCGGCTGCTCTACCACTGAGCTACGGCGGCGACGGCGGCATTGTACGCCGCCGCCGGTGCGCGATCCTCCCAAAGCGTATATCCATATAATGATGCGAGCCGGCCAAAGCCGGCGGTTGCGGGGGCTCGGGGAGAATGGTGCGAGCACTGTACGAGAAGACCATCGCCTTCATCCTGCAGCTGATCGACGAAAACCGGCTGCGCGAGGGTGACCAGCTGCCCACCGAGCTGCGGCTGGCGCAGCAGGCGGGCGTCAGCCTGGTCACGGTGCGCCGGGCCCTCGCCGAGCTCGCGGCGCAGGGAGTGGTGCGTCGCGAGCAGGGGCGCGGCACTTTCGTCGCTCGTCCGCGCGTGCGGGCCGAGACCACGCGCGTCGGCAGCCTGCGCAATGGACTGCACCTGGATGCGCGCTCGCGGCTCGAGACCCGGCTGCTGAAGTGCGTCTCGCGGGTCGCGGCGGATGACGAGCACCGCAGCCTGGCGCTCCCCAACGGAGCGAGCGTGTGGGAGATCTCGCGCCTGCGGCGTCTCAACCGCCGCCCGTTGATCCTCGAGACCTCGGTGATCCCCAAGCTGCTGGCGCCGGATCTCGGCGCGCAGCTGAAGCGCCGCGAGCCGCGCTCACTTTACGAGCTGCTGGAGGCCGTGTACGGTCTGAAGGAAGCGCGCGAGGAGCAGCTGCTGGTAGCGCGCGCCGCGCGTGCGCACGAGGAGCAGCTGCTCGGATTGCTGCACTTCGATTGGGTCGTCGAGGTCGCGGGTGTGAGCTACTCGGTGCGCCAGGAGCCCATCGACAGTTTTCGCATGATCTTCGTCGCCAAATCCTTCGCATTCCGCATGGCTACCGCGCCGGCTTTCGCGGTCGAGGCGGTGGAGCTCAGATAGCGCCAACACCGCTCATCGCGGTGCAGGCGCACGTTCCGGCGCGCCACAGCGCGCACTCGCAGCCAGGTACTGCGCATACAGCGAGTGGTAGGCGCTGCAGGCCGCGCCGGGCACTACGGGCGGCGGCCAGTCACCCTGCAGACGCACCGGTGTCGCAGGCTCGAGCGCGCGCAGCGACCCGAGAGCGGCGCCGACGGCCGCAGCCGCAACGGGAGGAAAGGGCTGCACCGGCCTTGCGAGAATGTCCGCCAGCAGCTGCCGCGCGAAGGGCACCTGCGCGAGGTGCCCGGCCAGCACGATCTCGGATACCGTGCTCGTCTCGGCGAGCACCTCGATGCAGCGGCGAATCTCGAACCCAACCCCCTCGAGAAATGCGCGCGCCAGCTCGCTCGCGCCGCTCGCGAGCGTGAGCCCAAGGATCGCCCCGCGCAGGTGCGGGTTCCACAGCGCACCCTGCTCACCGCCTGCGAGGTACGGAGCGAAGCTCACTCCGTGTGCGCCCGCCGGGGACTGTGCCGCGAGTCGCTCGAGATCGCCGGGCCGCCACCCGCACAGCTCCGACAGCCAGCGGTAGCCGGTGCCCGTGGCGAGGAGGTCCATCTCGCGGGCATACCAGGGTGCCTCGGCGTGCGGCGTGAGCAGGTAGCGCATCTGCGGATCGGTACGCGCCGTGCGCTGCGCGTCGAGTATCACCGTGCTGGAGCCCATCACGACGCAGGCCGCCCCCTCATCCTCGAGCGCCCTCATCGCGAAGGCGCTGCTTACCGAGTCGGCGGCACCAACCGTTACCGGGACTCCCCGGCGCAGGCCAAGCAATGTCGCTCCGGCGCCGTGGAGTGGCCCGGCGATCGAATGTGCCGGCCTCACCTGCGGAAGCAGCTTCCGGGGTACCTCCCACAGCTCGCACAGCGATACGGAGAAGTCCCCTGCCGCGAGGTCGAACAGACCATAGCCGGCCGCGGTCGAGGGATCGGTGACGCGCGCGCCGGTGAGTGCCCAGCACAGGTAATCCTTGGCGGAAAGTATCGCGCGCACCTCGGCGCATCGCGTTCGCCAATGATGGTGGAACATCGGCGCCAGATACCGGCCATCGAGCGGCATGCCGGTGGCTTCGTAGAGCTCGCGGCGCCGCGGTCCGATCACGCCAGCCGCGCTCGCGTCCGCCCGTGCATCTTTCCAGGTGATGGCCGGGCCGAGTGGCCCGTGCTCCCCCAGCACGACGAGCGTCGGCAACTGCGCCGCGAGTCCGATGGCGGCCGTCCGTGCGCGCCATCCCGGGATTTGGACATCCGCGGCCTGCGCGAGCTGGGCGACGGCGCGCTGGGTGGCGGTGAGCCACGCGGCCGTGTCCTGCTCGGCCGCGCCCGCACCAAAGCTCAGAGTGTCGATCGGGGCTTCGCCGCCTGCCAGTAGCCGGCCGTACGCGTCGATGAGCGCGGACTTGACTGCGGAGGTGCCGAGGTCCAGTCCCAGCGCGAGCGGTGCGGCCGGCTCCTCAGCCATGCGCTTTCATGTCGGCGATGACCTGGCGGGCGGCCTCGAGTGTGGCATCGATGTCTGCCTCGGAGTGCGCGAACGACACGAACAGGTTCTCGAACGCATGAGGATGGAAGAGAACCCCACGCTCGAGCATGCCCTCCCACCAGCGGCGGAACAACGTGTGACTCGCGTGGCGCATGGCGTCGCGGTAATTGCGGATCGGGTGCTCGGTGAACCAGACCTGCATCACCGGCCCCATCCCCACCACCTGGGCGGCGATGCCGGCATCGCGAAACTGCCGGTCGAGGCCCGCATAGAGCCGCTCGCACACGCGGTACAGCCGGTCGTATATACCCGGCGCGCGCAGCTCCTCGAGTGCGGCCAGCGCCGCCGCGACCGCGATGGTGTTGGCCGTGTAGGTGCCGGCGATCGAGACCGTGCCATCGGCGGCGAGCTGCATGATGTCCCTGCGGCCCCCGAGCGCGGCGACGGGAAAGCCGCCGCCGAGCCCCTTGGCGAATACCGACAGGTCCGGCCGGATGCCGTACACACCCTGGGCTCCCGCCAGACTCAGGCGGAAGCCGGTGATCACCTCGTCATAGATCAACACGATGCCGTGTGCTGCAGTGAGCTCGCGCATCGCCTCGAGATACCCCGGCAACGGCAGGATGCAGCCGGTGTTGCACATCACCGGCTCGGTGAGCACGGCCGCGATGTCTGCGCCCTCGCGCTCGATCGCTGCGCGCAGCGCCGGCAGATCGTTCCACGGCAGAATGATGAGCTGCTGCGCGATCGCTGCCGGCAGGCCCGGTCCCTGCGGCACGGGCCGCGGGCGCTCATCGGGACCGGCCTCATCGAGCGGCGGATGCTTGCTCCAGTACACTCCGTCCCCGAAGCCGTGATACATGCCCTCGAAGCGCACGATCTTCTGCCGGCCGGTGAAGGTGCGCGCGAGGCGCAAGGCGTAGATCACCGCCTCGGTGCCGGTGTTGCACAGGCGGACCTGCTCGATGCTCGGCACCGCCGCGACGATCTGCTGGGCGAGCTGCATCTCGTCCGCCGTCGGCAGCGCGAACACCGTACCGCGCTCGGAAATGGCGTGCACCACTGCCGCGGTCACCCGCGGCGGCCGGTGCCCGAGCAGCATCGGGCCGAGGCCGAGCAGGTAATCGATGTAGCTGTTGCCGTCGACGTCGAAGAGGTGCGCGCCACTGCCGCGCTCGACGAACAGCGGATACGGGTCCCAGCCGGAGAAGCGCGCGCGCGCCGTGCTGTTGACCCCTGCCGGGATCAGCTCACAGGCCCTGGGATACAGCCGGGCGCTGCGCGCCGTGCGCTGCGGAGTCGGGTAGGTAAGCGTCACGGTAGGTTTCCTTCCGAATGAGAGTGGGCCGATGCCGCGGCGAAGAACGCTGCGCGCCCGCTGAGATGCAACAGCACCGCGACCAGCGCGCCGACGGCAACCGAGCCCGCGCCGAAGAGGAGTACGGTGGGAGTCGTCGCGCCCGTGCGCACCGCCTCGATGGCCACCCAGGCCATGAACGCGGCGCCCGCCCCGGGCAGCAGCCCCCCGAGCAGCAGGTCGCGCGCGGAGCGGAACAGGTGTCGCCGCGCCTGCCAGACCGCCGCGGCTCCGGTGAGCGCGTAGAAAGCGAGTGCGATCAACCCCAGGCTGCTCACGACGTTGGCCAGTGCGAGGCCGATGTCGGAGGCGGTGAGCGCGAGTGCGAGCAGCATCACATTCAACAGGCTCATCACCACGGTCGCCGCCCACGGATTGCCGCTCGCCGCGTCGATCCGCAGGAACACCGGGGGCATCACGCGGTCGCGCGCCATGGCGAACCCGACGCGAGCCGCGCTGATGATCGCGGCCTGCAGCGTCGCGAGCGTGCCGGTGAGCACCGCCAGGCTCATCAGCGTGCCCCAGGGCTTGCCGAGCAGCGCAGGGCCGATGACCGCCAGGGCGTTACCCGCGTGCGCCTGCAGTGCGGCCGGTGGCAGCGCGGCCTGGAAGCCGAGCACGCACACCAGGTAGCAGGCCGCAAGGATGACGACGCTCATGATTGCGGCGCGTCCCGGCGCGTTGGAGCCGTCGGTGCTCTCCTCGTTGATATAGATGGCAGCGTCCCAGCCGGAGTACATGAAGCACGCGATCAGAATGCCCGCCGTGAGACCCCGCATGCCGCCGAAGCCCGCTGGTGTGAACCATTGCCAGGAGAAACGTGCGGCCGCGGTGCCGTGCGCGAGCGCGACCAGGCCGGCGACGGCGGCGGTGAGGAGCACCGCGTACTGGAATAACACGATCGGCCACTCGAAGCGGGCGGCGACCTTCAGCCCCTTGAGCGCGAGGAGCGTCACCACGACGTTCCAGGCGCCGCCGGTCAGGGCCACGGCGAGGGGCCGGTCGACGAGCGTGGGTGCGAGCAGCTCGAGCGTGTAGGTGCCCGCCGGGATGGTGAGGCTGCTCGTGCCGAGGGTGTAATAGAGGAGGATCATCCAGCCGGCGAGGAACCCGAGGTACGGATGGAAAGTGCGGGCGACCCACGCATAGGTCGCGCCCGCATTCGGATCCCAGCGATTCAGCCGCTGATAGCCGAGCGCGATCCCGAGCATCGGCACGAAGCACACCAGCACGGCGAGCGCACCGCCGTATTGGCAGGCTGCGACGAGACTTGCAATGGACACGGCGAGCGTCTGTGCCGGGCCTGAGCCCGAGAGTCCGAGCACCACGGCATCGCCGAGCCCGAAGCCGCCGGTCGCCGGCAAGCGGGCGTGGCGCGCGGCGCTGGCAGGCGCCGCCCCTTCAGTGCGTGGCCGGAGCACGGGACTGCGTGATCAGCGACAGAAGGTCGGGGCCGCCCGGCACACGCACCAGGCGCGGCTCGCGCGGCCCGCCGTCGTAATGGAGGTCGATGCTGCGATAGGCGTTGTCCTTCTCCAGCAGCAGTGTGACCGTGGTCTTGCCGTGCAACGTCGCGGTGAGCGCATCGCGCAGCTCCTCCTTCGACCACCGCCGCCCATCGACCGCAGCCAGTCTTTCCAGGCTGGCGAGGCCTGCGGTGTCCGCGGGGGAGCCGGGGATGATATCGACGAGCGTGCCGTCGTCCTCCACGTAGAAGCCGAGCGAGAAGCGCAGATCGAGATCGCGGTCATCCGCCTCGTGCGCACGGTGCATGACGGACGGCTCGGCACTGAGCTCGGGCTTCCAGCCGCTCTGCACGAGACCCGTGACCGGCAGCTCGGCGCCCGCGCGCTGAATGCGCTCGTTCCAGAACCGCCGCCAGTCGTAGGGCTGCACGGCCGCGAGCGTGCTCAGCACGTCCTCGAAGTCGTAGGGCTTCACGGCCGGCGCGCGCGCCTCACCGCCGAGGAAGCGTGCGCAGAAATCGTCGAGGCTGCGACGGCCGCCCGAGAGGCGGCGAATGAGGGTATCCGCTTCGAGCCACAGCAGCGCCGACTCGTGGTAGAAGTCCTCCTGCCGGCGCAGGCGAGCGGCCCAGTCGCGCGGCTGGACGTACAGGAGCTGCGCCGCAACCGTCGTGTCCTCGAGGCTGCGCCAGGCGCGCGCCTGGTGAGTCTGCAGGCCGGCGAAATCATGGGCGAGCTCGCTGCGGAACTCCTCCGCAGTCAGCAGTCCGCTGCGCGCCGCGAGCACATCGCCCAGGTATTCCGTGAGCCCTTCGTACACCCACAGCATGCCGGTGCGCATCGGGTCCTGGTAGTTGCGCGTCGCGAGTCCCACGGGGCGGCGGTACTTGCCGTTCCAGGAGTGGGTGTACTCGTGAGGCAGCAGGTTGGCCTCGGCACGGCGGACGTCGTCGTCGAGGAACGTCCGGTAGGGCGAGCGATTGTCGCTCGACTCGTGATGCTCCAGCCCGTCGGGCATGATCTGGTCGGTGAGCGCGTAGAGAAAGTCGTAGTGCCGGTAGTGACCGGGTCCGAACAGCGCGTGCGCCTCGGCGACCAGCCGCCGGTACTGCGAGAGCTTCTCGGCGCTCAGCTCGAGCGCCGCGGGAGAATCGGCCGCGATGTGCAGCCTCACCGGCGGTGAGCCGCCGAGATCGAACGACTCGAGGTAACGTCCGGCGAGCAGCGTCGAGTCGACGAGCGTGGTGAGGGTCGTCGGCTCGAAGCGCACGCTCTCCGGCCCCTGCTGCAGCGGTGTCAGCGCCGTGGCGTACTTCCAGCCAGCCGGCAGACGCACCTCGGCCTGGTACTCGAGCTCGTCGGTGTTGCTGTCTGCGGGATAGAGCACCGTCTGGTGCCACTCGATGATGGCGAGCCAGTCGGTGGCGGTGCGCGGCGCCTCGAGGCCGTTGACGGTTCCGTCGGGACGCGGCGAGGTCAATACCTCGAAGTCAGCTTCGATGGTGGTCACCCCCGCGGGCACCTCGAGGTGGAACGCGTACATGTCGACCTCGTCGCGATGCCAGGCGATGCGCTGCGCACCGGCGTGCAGCACCGGACCGGCGAGATCGGTGATGGGGCCCGCCGGTCCGTGCCGTCCCGGGAGCCACTTCGGATAGACCAGGGTCAGCGGCCCGGGCTGCACCGGCAGCACGAGGTGCATCTTCAGGATGCCGCGCGGCGCCGCGCGTGCATCGACCTGCAGCTGCGCCGTGCCGCCGGCCGGGGCCGCGGCCGCGCCCGCCGCCAGTGCGAGTGCGGCGAGTCCCGCCAGGGATCCGCGCAGCGCGCGCGCCGCCCACCGCAGCGCGCGCCGCGGCGCCCGCTCAGAAGCGGTAGCGGAGCCCGAGCTCATAGTAGCGCAGCACCGCGCCCGGCTGGTCGAGGGAGGGGTTGTAGTTGAAGCCGCCATAGGTGACGGTGTTGAGCGGCGCGAGCGTACTGAAGATGTTGGAGATCGTGGCGCTGAGCTCGAAGTGGTCATTGAAAGAGTATTGGCCATAGACGTCCGCGTAGGTGAAAGAGGCGATGTAGCAGTGCGGGTTGGTGCTCGAGAGCTGCAGGCACGTGTCGCCCGAGGTCGACTCGTCGATGCCTTTCATCACCCCGCGGTAGTAGACGATGGTGCCGAGCGAGAGCGGGCCGCGCGTCCAGTCGAGCGTGACCGAGCCGCGGGTGCGCGGTGTGCCGACCGCCCCGCCTACCGCCGTCGGGCCCGCGGTGCCGGCATAGTGGTAGGTCGCGTTGCCGTTGATGGGATCGAAGAAGGTCTGGTCGGAGGTGATGACGTAGTTGGCATCGAGCGACAGCGTCAGGCGTCCCCACGCGCCGAGCGGAAATCCGAGGTGCAACGCGCCGTCGTATCCGGAAGTCATCGAGTTGGCCGCGTTCACGTAGGGCTGCGGGTAGTAGATGATCGGCCCGGGATAGGTGGTGCCGGGCTGCTGTACGCCGCGCACCGGGGGCTCGAGCCCGAGCGGCGCCGGCACGATCTCATCATCACGGCGGATGTTGTAGTAGTCGAGGGTGAAGCTGATCTCCTGCATCGGCTCCACCACGAAACCTACCGTATAGCTGCGCGACTTCTCGGGCTTCAGGTCGGGATTGCCGACGCTCAGCGTGGCGGCGTAGCCGAAGCCGCAGTCCGAGGGCTTGTTGGTATAGGGGCAGCGCGCCGCGTCGTAGGGTGCCGTGGTGGAGGAGCCCGTGCCACTGGTCCCGGCCTCGGCGGGGGCCGGTGCGCGGAAGCCGCGCGCGTAGGTGCCGCGCAGCGCGAGCTGCGGTATGACCGTCCACTTGAAGCCAAACTTCGGCGTGAACGAAGTGTTGCTCGGGAGGTTGTAATGATCGACGCGGCCTGCCGCATCGAGCTCCAGCGACTTCAGCACCGGGGCCGCCAGCTCCACGAAGGCAGCCCCGACGTTTTGCGAGCCGCGCGCGTAGAAGCTGCCGTCCATGATGATGTCGCCTTCGGGCGCGTAGGGTTCGCCGGGGTTGTCCTGGTGCAGCGTGCGCGCCTCGATGCCGGCGGCGAGTCCAAGCGCCCCACCAGGAAGCGTGCCCAACGAGCGGGTGGCGGTCGCCGACAGGTAGCCCACCTCGGAGGTCGCGGTGTCGTTCGTCTGGGGGGCGAGCGCTGCGTACAGCGAGGGCGGGTTCAGGTAAGCGTTGGCGCCGACGCGGTAAGTGTTGTCGGCGAGCGCCGCACTCAGGAGGCTGTTGCGGATGAAGCCGATGTAGGTGGCGGTGGTCGCGGCGCGAACGTAGCCCAGGCTGAAGGTGGTCTCCCAACCGCCCAGGTTGCCCGTTATATCGTCCGCGAAGCGCAACACATCCGTGTTGAAGCGGATCTGCTGGCTGGGAAAGTCGGTGAGGACCGCGTACAGCAGCGCCGGCTGCCCGGAGTAGTTCTTGAAGTTCGACCCGTAGAACGCCGCCGCGGCCGCGTAGTAGGGGCTTGCGGGGTTGAACGGGTTGTCGGGATGGTTAGCCGGCAACACCATGGTAGTGGTGTTGGGGTCGGTCTGATCCACCAGCACACCGTTCGAGCCGACCCACGTGTAGGGAATCGTGACCGGCCCGGTGCTGTAGTAATCGGACTGGCGGTACTGCTCGGCGCGCGAGTTGAACCAGGAGAGCGTGAGCGTGTTGCGCCAGTCCTCGGCCAGGTTCTGCGTCCACCGGCCGGAGAGGTTTACCCCTGAGGTGCGCGGCTGGATCTTGTTGTACTGGTTGATGTCCCAGATACAGCCGCCGTTCGAGGCGTTCGGGGGCACGACATTCTTGGCCGCGCACCCCGGCAGCGCGAAGTATCCGGCGTTCGGATCGCTTTTCTGTACGGCGAGCAGCGGCGCCACCATCCCCGGCACGATGTAAGTCCCGTTGTTGGGAAAGGCCTGCTGCACCACGCCGCCGCGTCGGTCAGCGCCGCCGTAAGGCGTGAGGTTCAGATCGCTCAGGTAGCTCGGCCGGTCCGCCTGGCTGATGGAGGCCTGGTGGCGGTACTCGAGGCTGAAATAGACGTTGTGCCCGTCCTGGTCGAGATCGCCGAAGCCGAAGAGTGCCGCGGCGCGCTGCGACAGCCCGTCGCCGCGGTAGGAGCCGCCGAAGGTGCCATCGAGCTCCAGGCCCTTGAACTGCGGCTTGAGGATGATGTTCACGACCCCGGCGATGGCATCCGAGCCGTAGATCGCCGAGGCGCCATCCTTGAGGACCTCCACGCGGTCGACCATCGACAGCGGAAGCGAGGACAGGTCGACGAACGGCCGCTGGCCATCGTCCGCCAGCGGGTACGGTGCCATGCGGTGGCCATCGAGCAGCACCAGGGTTGCATCGAGTGTCAGCCCGCGCAGCGACACCCCGCTCGCGCCGCCGGCGAGCGCGCCGCTGAAGTTCTGCGTCAGCGTGCCGCTGTTGTCGGCCGATACGGCACGGATGACGTCGGAGATGGTCTCCTTGCCGCTCTTCTCGATCTCCTCGCTGCTGATCACCTGCACGGGCGCGGGTGTCTCGGTGTCGGTGCGGCGCAGATGGGAGCCGGTGACCACCACCTCCTTCAGCGTCTCGCCACTGCTCGCGGGCGCGGGCGGCTGATCGGCGCTCGCGGCCTCCGCCCCCCACAGCCTGCCCGCAAAGCCTGCCATCGCCACCGCCACGAGCGCCGCGCGGCGCACTTCTCTGACCCTCGGCCACCCCATGATCCGCCCCCTGTGTTATCCGGGCCCGATGCATCCACCGGTGCCACTTCCTATATCATTACAATAACCTATTCACTTGGGGAAGTCGGTGCGAGATCGCCGCATGATCCTGCAGTGGGCCGCGCTTTTCCCGCTGCTCGGGGTCGCCGGCCTCGCCCGTGCCGAGCCCGTCGATGAGCTGGTGCGGGCGGCGATGCAGCGCGAGCGCGTCCCGGGGGTGGCGCTGCTGGTGGTGCGCTCCGGGAAGGTGGCGCGGGCCTCCGGCTACGGGCTCGCGAACGTCGAGCACGATGTGCCGGTGCGGCGCGACACGCTGTTCCAGAGCGGCTCGCTCGGCAAGCAGTTCACCGCCGCCGCGGTGCTGATGCTCGCCGAGCGCCGCCAGCTGGCGCTCGTGGATCCGGTCGGCCGCTATCTGCCGGACCCGCCGCCGCCCTGGGCCTTGATCACGGTGCAGCGGCTGCTCGATCACACCTCCGGCATTCACGATTCCGAGGAGGATGGCGAGGTTTTCGACCTGCGGCGCGAGTACACCGATGCGGAGATCATCAAGGTCGCGTACTCTTACCCGCTCGATTTCGCTCCGGGCAGCCGCTGGAAATACAACAACATGGGTTACGTTCTGGCCGGCATCATCGTGACGCGGCTCACCGGCGCGCATTACGGTGAGTTCCTGCGCCGCGAGATTTTCGCTCCGCTCGGGATGCGCACCGCACGCGTCATCAGCGACACCGACATCGTTCCGCATCGGGCCGCCGGCTACGTACGCACCGCGCAGGGCATCCGCAACCAGGACTTCGTGTCCGCATCGCTCAACGCGACCGCCGACGGCAGCCTGTACCTGTCCCTCGATGACTGGGCCGCCTGGATCGCCGCCATGGACCGGGGCGCATTGCTGCGGCCCGCATCCTGGAGCGCCATGTGGGAGCGCAGCGTGCTGAGCGACGGCCGCCGCACCGAGCATGGCCTGTGCTTCGACCACGTGATGGTCGCAGGCCACGCGGTGCTCGAGTTCGACGGCTCCTGGCAGGGGTTCCGTTCCGCGATCGAGCGCGATCCCGCGAGCGCGCTCACGGTGATCGTGCTCGAGAACCTCGCCGAGGCGCAGCCGGTGCCCCTCGCGCGGGCGGTGCTGGCGCACCTGGAGCCGGCCGCGGACCGCTGAGGCAAGAATCGGAATGCGCCGGCGGCTCGCAGCGGGCAGCATGGCGCTCATGGCGAAGTCGGTCGAACGGGGCAGAGCGCGCGACGGCGGCCTGCTCCAGCGGGTGGCAGGGCTCGACTGGCAGCGCATCGCCCAGGATCTGGATGAGCGCGGCAATTCCCAGCTCGAGGGACTGCTGAGCGCGACCGAGTGCCGGCGCATCGGCGGCTGGTACGGACAGGACGGCCGCTTCCGCTCACGGGTCGTGATGGCGCGCCACGGATTCGGTCGCGGCGAGTACCAGTACTTCTCCTACCCGCTGCCGGAGCCCATCGCCACGTTGCGCGCGGCCTGTTACCCGCACCTGGCGTCGATCGCCAATCGCTGGAACGAGCGGCTGGGCGTTGCGCGGCGCTATCCGCGCACCCTCGTCGATTTTCTCCGGGAGTGCCACGCTGCAGGGCAGGCCCGTCCCACTCCGCTGCTGCTGCAGTATGGCGCCGGCGACTACAACTGCCTGCACCAGGATCTCTACGGCGAGTGGGTATTTCCTCTGCAGATGACGGTACTGCTGTCGCAGCCCGGTGAGGACTTCAGCGGTGGGGAGTTCATCCTCACGGAGCAGCGGCCACGCATGCAGTCGCGGGCCGAGGTCGTGCCTCTGCGCCAGGGTGACGCCGTGATCTTCGCCGTGCATCACCGCCCGGTCAGCGGCACCCGCGGCGTCTACCGCGTCAACCTTCGCCACGGTGTAAGCCGGTTGCGCAGCGGCGAGCGTCGCGCGCTCGGAGTGATCTTCCACGATGCGAAGTGAGCCGGAGGCGATCGCTCCGTCGTTGCGTGAGGACTCGTCGTGCCGCGACCGCCGTTACGCCCACTCCGGCGCCCGGTCTGCTCTCCATTTGATGCTGCAGCCGACGCTCGCCACCTGCTCGCGTGGCACGGGCGCGCCGCTCAGCAGCGCCTCGCACGCGGCACGCAGGTCGCGGCCGGTCACGGGCACGCCGTTGCCCGGCCGGCTGGCGTCGAACTGGCCGTGGTAGACGAGCTGCCGGTTGCGGTCGAACAGATAGAAATCCGGGGTGCACACCGCCTCGTAGGCCAATGCCACGGCCTGAGATTCGTCGTACAGGTAGGGGAAGGTGAAATCCTTGAGCGCGGCAAGGCGCGCCATCTCCACCGGTGAATCCTGGGGGTAGCTCTCGACATCGTTGGAGCTGATCGCAATCACGGCCAGGCCACGATCGTCGAAGTCGCGCGCGAAGGCGACGAAGCCATCGAGAATGTGCTTCACGAACGGACAGTGGTTGCAGATGAAAGCGACCAGCACGGCCGCGGAGTCCGCGTAGCTCTCGAGCGAGACGCTCCGGCCGGAGACCGTGTCCGGCAGGGTGAACTGCGGCGCGGGCGTGCCGGCAGGCAGCATCCGGGAAGCGCGTCGGGCCATGGCGTTACTTGACTGCGTAGCCGCGCGCATCCAGGCACGCCGCCTGGGCCCGGAAGTAGGCATCGCGCTTGTCGTGAGACTGGGCAGCTGCGTTCGGCGCGGTCGGGTCGTAGCCGCTTTCCGACACGGACCACTGGTTGCATTCGGTGCGATCGCGCGCCTGCTGATCGGGCGGCTGTCCCTTCGTCGGGTCGGCAAAGAGCTGATCACTCGCGCCCGGAGTCACCGGCGCAGGCGTGGTCCCGGCAGCCTCGAGCCCGGGCGGAGGCGCGACGACCTGGTATTCGTTGCGGGCGGCATCCCAGACGTAATAGGTGTCATTGGCGTAGTAGTAAGGAGTACGGCCCCACCACACCATGGTGTACGCCGGTGGCAGCAGCGGCACGAACACGCCCGCCGGTGCAGCCGAGACGACCCAGCCGCCATGCCACCAGCGCTGCCAGTGCCAGGACTGGTCCCAGCTGCCCTTCCAGCGATACCAGTCCGCGCCGTGGAAGTAGTAACGCTGGCCATCGGGGCCGTGCAGGTTGGCGAGGCCCCCGTCCGGCGGCGAGTGCACGGCATAGCCGCGATCATAGTAGTAACGATTGTGGCCGAAGCGCGAGTCGAGGTGCTGGTGCTCGCCCCCGTGCGTCGCGGGTGCGCCGGCTGTGGGTGCCTGCGCGATGGCAGTCACCGCCGCGGTGACCGCGCAGACTGAGACTACCACCCGGCGGTACTCCAATATCCGCATCGAGATGAGCTGCGCGCCACGCACCCGGTCAATATACACGAGCCGCTTCGCCCCAGCCTTCGCGGGAGGGATGCGCGTAGCGTCACGCCCCGGAGGACGCGGGCAGCTGCGCTTCCAGCGCGGCGATGCTGCGTTCCGTGAGCGGCGCCTGTGACAGCCGTGCCGCCTGCAATGCTGCACCGGCGTCCGGCGGCAGCCTTGCGGGGCTCAGCCGGTAGCGGCGCGCACGCGCGGCGAGCGCGGCCGCGAAAGGCTGAAGTAACAGAGTCTGCAACTGAAAGAGACCGCCCGAGTACGACAATGGCAGTTCGAGCTCGGCCGGGACCTGCAGCTGATCGCGCACCGCGTCCACGATTTCCGCCAACTCGGTGACCGCCTGGGTGAACAGCGACCGCACCGACTCATCCCCGGCGATCGCCGCGTCGGTTACCCGTCTCGATAGCTGTGCGAGCTCACTGCGCTGCGACAGGCTCTTGCCGTAGATCGCCCCGCACAGGTCGAGATCCTGCTCGAGCGCGAAGTGACGCCGCAGGATCCCGTGCAGCGGCCCGCGCGGAGCGCGGCCGTCGCTCATGCGCGAGAACAGGCGCAATCCTTCGCGCGCCAGCCAGTAGGCCGAGCCTTCGTCGCTGAACAGCTCGCCCCAGCCGCCGGCCCGCGCGCTGCGCCCGGCATACTCCCCGTAGGCGATGGAGCCGGTGCCGGCCACGATGTTGATACCCTCGGCGCCGGCGAGCGCGCCGGCCCAACCGCACACCATGTCGTTACCGCAGCGGAAGCGTCCGCCGGGAAGCGCGGCCGCCGCCGCGGCGTCGAGCCTGGGCTGCACCACCCGGTCCTCCCCGTAAGCGGGCAGCCCGAAGAAAGCGAAGGTGATCGCCGTGGAGTCCAGACCCGCGAGCCTCACGGTTTGCTCGACTCCCCGTGTCAGCAGCGCCTCGAGCGATGCGAGACCGATCTCGACGTGATAGGCGGAGCCCTCGGCATGCCTGCCGAGCACTTTCCCCTCCCTGGAGACGAGAATGAAGCTCGTCTTGCTTCCGCCGCCATCGACGCCCAGGTAAGTCTTCACGCCCCGCCGCCGTAGGGATAGATCGAGACGCCCTGCACGACGCGGTTCACGGTGCCCGCCGCGTTCGGCGTGTCGGGCGAAAGCCCGAGGGAGAGCGAGCGGCGCATGGCGAGCGATTGGGCAAAGATCGCATAGGGCAGGCAGAGCTCGAGATCAGTGAGAGCGGCGGCCCCTTCGCCGAGCGCCAGCGTATCGGCGTCTGCGGCGCCAGCCGTGTCGGCGCGGGCGCCGAGCGCCACTACGCGTCCCGCGACTGCCTCGCGCCGCAGCTCCTGCAGAAGATCGAGCTCGTAGCGGCGCGTGTGCGGATCGTTGCTGAGGAATGCCACCACCACCGTTCTGTCGTTGAGAATGGTTTTCGGGCCGTGGCGGAATCCGAGCGGTGACTCGGCGATCGCGATCACCCCTCCATCGGTGAGCTCCAGCATCTTGAGCGCTGCTTCCCGCGCGAGTCCGCGGAGCTCCCTGTTGCCGAGATATACCGCGCGCTCCGGCCCGGCCTGCACCAGGCTGCCGATGAGAGGCAGCGCGGCGCCCAGCACGTGCGTGCCGATGGCGGCCAGGCGCTCGATGCGCCCTTCCGTCACCGGCTGCACCTGCAGGGCCGCGGCTGCCGCGAGCAGCATGCCGGTGAAGCTCGAGGTCATGGCGAAGCTGCGGTCGTTGCTCGCCTCCGGCAGCAACAGCGTGTGAGCGTGGCGCAACGCGGCTGCGCGCCGGTAGAGCTCGCCCTGCCCGTTGCAGGTCACGATCAGGTGGTGGCAGCGCTCGATGCCGTGCTCGGCGAGCTCGAGCGCCGCGGCGCTCTCGGGGCTGTTGCCGGAGCGCGCGAAGTGCACCATCAGCGTGGGGGCATCGCGCGTGAGAAAGCTGCCCGGGCTCGCCACGATGTCGGTGGTTGCGATCGCCTCCGGACGGAACCAGCCATGACGGCTGAGTGCGGGCGCGAGACATTCGCCGATGAAGGACGAGGTTCCGGCCCCGGTGAGCACCAGGCGCAGATCTTTATGAGCCCTGCAGGGCGCGATGAAGTTGGCGAGGGCCGCATCATTGGCGATGAGCCGCGCGATCTCGCGCCACAACTGCGGCTGCTGCGTGATCTCGCGCGCCGTCCAGTGCGCGCCGCCCGCCTCGATCTGCGTCGCGTCGAGTCCCAGTACGCTCATGGGAACCTCATCGCGAGCTCGCACTCAGCGCGTGTAGGCGATGCCGAGAACATAGGTGCGCCCGTAGGAGCTGTAGCCGAAGCCGTTGCCGCTGGTGCTCTCGCCGGTGAGCTGGCCCGGCGCCCAGGGCAGCAGCGGATTGCCGTTGAGATAGGTGCGCGCGATGGAGTTGGTCAGGTTCTTGCCCTCGGCGTACACCTCGAAGCCGTGCAGGAACTTGTAGTGCACGCTTGCAGTGAGCCAGTCGAAGGCGTCCGAGATCGCCGGCCAGCCGCCGACCTCGGTGCACTGTGAGCAGTAGGCGGTGTAGCTCGACTGATGGTCCCAGTTGACATCCGCGCTGAGCGCGCCGCCCTTGTCGTAAATGAGGCCGATCGACCAGGTGGTCGGCGGCGCCGCGTTGATGCTGCCGACGAACAGGCCAGTCTGATCGTAGCTGCGCGTCCTGGTGGCCGTGTACTGCATGCGGGTGCCGAAGCCATTGTCCAGTATGTGCTGCCAGGTGAGCTCGATACCCGAGTACGTGCTCTCGGTGCCATTGGCCGGGGCGTAGACGGTCCACGTGAACGGCGTCCCGGGTACTGTCCCCGGGGGACCGCCGATGTACGCCTTGGTGCCGAGATCGACGTTGTACTGCGCCCCCGTATAGATGTCGTCTCGCAGTCTCTTGGCGAATACTGCCGCCGTGAGAGCCGAGTGCGGGCCGTAGTACCACTCGAGGGAGAGGTCCGCCTGCTTGGCTTTCACGGCCTTGAGGCCCGCCGTGCCGGTGTAGTACAGCTGGTTACCGGTTGGGCCGTTGATGGCATTGTTATAGGAGGTGGGGGCGAGCTGGTTCAGGTTAGGCCGCGCCATGGTTTCGGCGAGCCCGAGCCGCAGCTGCACTTCCCGCGGCACCACCCAGTAGGCGAAGTTGGCGGAGGGCAGGGCGAGGGTGTAGTCGCCGTTCGCGCCGACGGGCTGCGAGTTGCTGTAAACGACCGTCCAGCTCTGCGTGCTGCCGTTCGGCTGCAGAGTCCACAGGGCCACCGGGACGGTGGTGGCGGTGGCGGCCGTGGTCTCGGTGCGCACCACCCGCACCCCGAGGTTTCCCGACCAGCGCGGCGCCGCGAAGTCGGCCTGCACGAA
>JAFAKO010000308.1 GCA_019235245.1 Gammaproteobacteria bacterium | reverse complement strand
CAGGAACGACACATGGCGGATGATCAGGTCAACATCGAAGTCGACGGCGTGCCGGTGAAGGCGAAGAAGGGCGAGATGATCATTCGCGCCACCGACCGCAGCGGCGTTTACGTGCCGCGCTTCTGCTATCACGAGAAGCTCTCGATCGCCGCCAACTGCCGCATGTGCCTGGTCGAGGTCGAGAAGGCGCCGAAGCCGCTGCCGGCCTGCGCCACCCCGGTGGCCGAGGGCATGAAGGTCTTCACCAAGTCCCCGCGCGCCATCGGCGCGCAGCGCGCCACCATGGAGTTCCTGCTCATCAATCACCCGCTCGATTGCCCGATCTGCGATCAGGGCGGGGAGTGCGAGCTGCAGGATCTCGCCGTCGGCTTCGGCCGCGACATCTCGCGCTACCACGAGGGCAAGCGCTCGGTGGCGGATGAGAACTTGGGCTCGCTCATCGCCACCGACATGACCCGCTGCATCCAGTGCAGCCGCTGCGTGCGCTTCACCGAGGAGATCGCCGGCGTCCAGGAGCTCGGCATGATCGGCCGCGGCGAGCACATGGAGGTGCGCAGCTACATCGAGAGCACCGTCAACCACGAGCTCTCGGGCAACGTCATCGACCTGTGCCCGGTCGGCGCGCTGGTCTCCAAGCCCTACCGCTTCAGCGCGCGGGCCTGGGAGATGCGTGCGGTGCCGCTCATCTCGCCGCACGATGCCGTGGGCAGCAACCTGTTCGGTCACGTGCTGCGCGGCAAGCTGATGCGCGTCGTGCCGCGCGAGAACGAGGCGATCAACGAGATCTGGATCGCCGACCGCGATCGCTTCAGCTACGAGGGCATCTACAGTCCCGACCGACTGCGGGCCCCGCTGATGCGCCGCGGCGGCGAGTGGAGCGAGAGCGAGTGGGAGCCGGCGCTGATGCTCGCCGCGGAGGGCCTCAGGGATCGCGCCGCGAGCCTCGGCGTCCTGGCGCACCCCTCGAGCACCACCGAGGAGCTCTATCTCGCCGCGCGCCTCGCGCGCGGCCTCGGCTCGGGCAACATCGACCATCGCCTGCGGCAGCGCGATTTCCGCGACCAGGCCTCCGACCCCGCCTTCCCGGCGCTCGGCATGCCGATCGCCGAGGTGGACGCGCTCGATGCGCTGCTCGTCATCGGCTCGAACCTGCGTCGCGAGGCGCCGATCCTCGCGCATCGCGTGCGCAAGGCGGCCAGGCGCGGGGCCAAGGTCGCGATGCTGAACCCGGCACGCTTCCCTTATCTCTTCCCGCTCGCCGCGTACCTCAGCTGCGCCCCGGGCGCGATGGTCACGGAGCTCGCCGCGCTGGTCGGTGCGGCCGCGGAGGCGACCAGCCAGGCGGTGCCCGAGCACCTGGCGAGGGTGGTGCGCGCCGCCGCCGTGACCGATGCGCATCGCTCCACCGTGCAGGGGCTGCTCGCCGGCCCGCGCCGCGCGCTGTGGCTCGGTGCGCTCGCTGCACGCCATCCCGCCTTCGCCGACCTGCGCTCGCTCGCCGCCGCGCTCGGCCTGCTCGCCGGCGCGAGCGTCGGCCGCATTGCCGAGGGCGCCAACGCCGCCGGTGCATACCTCGCCGGTGCCGTGCCGCATCGCGAGGCCGGCGGCAAGCCGCTCGCGCGACCGGGACTCGCGGCGCGCGAGATGCTGGCTGCGCCGCTGCGCGCCTACCTGCTCTTCGGTGGCATCGAGCCCGGTATCGACACGCTCGACACCGAGGCGCAGCGCACGCTCGCGCAGGCGGAGCTGGTCGTGGCGGTCACGCCCTTTGCGAGCGAGGAGGTGAAGCGCGTCGCGCACGTCATCCTGCCGATCGGCACCTTCGCCGAGACCTCCGGCACCTACGTCAACTGCGAGGGCACCTGGCAGAGTCAGGCGGGCGCGGCGACCGCGGTCGGGACGGCGCGGCCGGGCTGGAAGGTGCTGCGGGTGCTCGGGAACCTGCTCAACCTGCCGCGCTTCGAGTACCTCTCTTCCGAGGACGTCCTCGCCGAGCTGCGTGCGGCGTGCGCAGGTCTCGAGGCCCAAGCCTACGCCGGCAAGCACGCCGTGGAGCCTCCGGGCAACGGTCCGCGCGTCGCTCCACCGGTGACGGTTGCCGATGTACCCATGTACCAGGTCGATGCGCTCGTGCGCCGCGCCGCCTCGCTGCAGAGGACGCGCGATGGCCGCACCCCGCTCGCGAGCTACTGAGGACCGGCGCGGTGCCCAACAGCACGACACACTGGCTCACGACTCAGTGGATGGCGCTGCCCGATTACGCGCAGGCGACCGCATGGATCCTCGTCATCACCGTCGCGCTCATCATCTCGGTGGCGCTGCTGACGCTCTGGGAGCGCAAGGTCATCGGCTGGATGCAGCTGCGCCGCGGGCCGAACCGGGTGCGCATCTTCGGCCTGCTGCCCGGGCTCGGACAGCCGTTCGCGGACGTCTTCAAGCTCCTCATGAAGGAGGTCGTGGTCCCGAGCAATTCCAACAGGCTGCTGTTCCGCCTCGCGCCGGTGATCGCGCTGGTGCCGGCGTTCGCCGCCTGGGCGGTGATCCCGCTGTCACCGACCGTGGTCGTGTCCCACGCCGACGCCGGGCTGCTCTACCTGCTGTCGCTCACCTCCATGGGGGTCTACGGCATCATCATCGCCGGCTGGGCGGCGAACTCCAAGTACGCCTTCCTTGGCGCCATGCGCTCGGCGGCCCAGATGGTCGCCTATGAGATAGCGATGGGGTTTGCGCTCGTCGGTGTGCTGATGGCGACCGGCACCATGAACCTCGGCAAGATCGTCGAGACGCAGGCGGGCGGGATGCTGTCGTGG
>JAFAKO010000286.1 GCA_019235245.1 Gammaproteobacteria bacterium | reverse complement strand
TCTCGTGACTCACCTGCTGCACCTCGAGGTGCACCTGGTCGGGAGCCGTGTCCAGGTTACGGTACAGCGGGTCGTGGTTCGCGGCCGGGCGCACCGGCAGGTTGAGTGCCGTGGACCAGAAATTCGCGGCCGCGTCGAGATCCGCGGTGCGGCAGTCGATGATGAATCCGGCGAGGCGGCTCTTGTGCATGACTCGGTCCTTTGCCCGCAGTGTGCGGAGCTCGGTGCGCATCGCGCGCAGCGCTCATTCTAACGGGCCGGCGTCGCGGCAGCGCCAGGCCCCGGGTCACCCGGCGAGCAGCACCGCTTCGGCGCGCTCGAGCTCCTCCGGCTGGCCGTAGATCACGACGATATCGCCATCGCGCAGCACGGTGTCCTCGCCCGGCTCGCGGCCGAGGATCCCGTGGCGCCGCACGCCGGTGAAGGTCACGGCGACGCCATGATCGCGCACCTCGCCGAGGCTGCGCCCCACCGCCCAGGCACCCGGTGGCACCACCACCGACTTGATCTCCTCCCGCTGCTCGCTCGTCTCATCGACCACGCGCGAATCGCCGCGCCGCACGATGTTGCGCAGCACCGCGTAGCGGCTGTTGCGGATCTCGCCCAGCACGCGCACTACCCGCGACACCGGCACGCGCAGCAGCATCAGCACGTGCGACACCAGCATGAGGCTCGCCTCGAAGGTTTCGGGCACCACGTCGGTGGCGCCGGCCTCCTGCAGCTCCTTGAGCCGCCCATCGTCCGCGGTACGCACCAGCACCGGCAGCTCCGGGCGCATGCGCCGCACGCTGCGCAGGATGCCGAGCGCGGTGGCGGGATCCGAGAAGCTGATCACCACGGCGTTGGCGTGCGCGATGCCGGCGCGCGCGAGCATCTCCTCGTCCGCGGAGTCGCCGAACATCACCGGGTCCCCGGCCTGGCGTGCGGCACGGATGCGTGCCGGGTCGAGATCGAGCGCGATGTACTCGAAGCCCTGCGACTCGAGCACGCGCGCGACGTTCTGGCCGACGCGGCCGAAGCCGCAGAGAACGACGTGCTCGCGCCGGGCGATCTCCCGGGTCGCTTCTTCCTCGCGGTCCGCGGCCGTGAGCAGCGGCGCGTGCTCGTGCAGCAGGAAGCGCGCCACGCGCTTGTTGTTGTTGAGGATCACCGGGCTCAGCACCATCGACAGCACGATCGCCACCAGCAGCGGCTCGGCGATTCCTTCGGGCACCAGATTCGCCTGCAGCAGCACGGTGCACAGCGCGATACCGAATTCCCCGCCGATCGACATGACGATGCCGGTGCGCAGCGCCTTGAAGCGCGAGTGGACGAAGGGCTGGGTCACCAGCGCTGCGATCAGCGCCTTCAGCACCACGAGCCCGACCAGCATCGCGAGCGCCAGCCCGAGCTCACTCGGGCGCCCGAGCAGGTGCAGGTTGAGCAGCATTCCCACCGAGACGAAGAACAGGCCGAGCAGCAGGTCGCGAAACGGCCGGATGGCGGCATCGATCTGGTAGCGGTACTCGGTCTCCCCGAGCATCATGCCGGCGAGGAATGCGCCGAGAGCGAAGGACAGTCCTGCCAGGTGCGACACCCAGGCGGAGGCGAGCACCACCAGCAGCACCGTGAGCGTGAACAGCTCGCGCAGCCGGCTGTGCGAGATCTCGTGAAACAGCGGCCGCAGCAGCCAGCGGCCGGCCGCGAGCACCCCGATCAGCGCCAGCACGCCGATGCCGAGGGCCTGCAGGCTCTCCATGAGCGGGAAGCGGTCCTGGCCCGCGCTCAGCATCGCGCCGAGCGCGAAGAAGGGCACGAAGGCCAGGTCCTGGAACAGCAGCATGGCGAAAGCCATGCGCCCGTGGGTGCGGTTGAGCTCGGCGCGCTCGGTGAGCTGCTGCAGCAGCAGCGCGGTCGAGCTCATCGCCGCTGCGCCGCCGAGCACCACCGCGGGGAGCCAGCGCACGCCGAGCAGGTGGCCGATGGCCGCGAATACCGCCATGGTGGCGAGCACCTGCAGCCCGCCGAGCCCGAAGACCTCGCGCCGCATCGCCAGCATGCGCGGCAGCGAGAACTCCAGGCCCAGCGTGAACAGCAGGAAGGCCACGCCGAGCTCGGCGAGCAGCCGTGTCGTGCCCGAATCGGAGATCACTCCGAGCGCGTGCGGACCGAGAGTGAGGCCGACGAGCAGGTAGGCGATGCTGGTCGGCAGCGCGAGACGCCGCACCAGCGTGATCAGGAACACCGAGCCTGCCAGCAGAATCAGCGCCTGCGCGAGCGGCGTTAGCATGACCACAACTTAGACCGCCTGTGCGCGCGAGCGCAACGCTCGCGCTGGATCGCTCAACGACGGCGGGAGCCGCGCTCGCTATGCTGCGCGAGCGGTGCGGAGGCGGCGCGCGATCAGATTCCCGACTGCCAGGTGCTGGGCATTCCCGCCTTGCCGATCGCGTCCTCGATGGCGAGGCAGGCATCACGCGCCTCAGGCTGCGCGCGCAGGCTTCTCGCGATCGAGTTCAGGAACCGGCACATGAGTGCCAGGTTCGGATGACTGGTGTGAAGTTGTTCTTCGACGCGATCGATGGCTTCGATCAGATCGTCCTGATCGCAGCGGGGGAAGGTCATGCTCGTTACGGCAGTTTGAACGGAAACCAGCGCCTGATGTATTGCGGCCTGTTGCGTCCCATCCATGGACCGAAATTTGAACCCGTTTCGCAAAACCCGCAAGTCCCAAAAACAAAAGCCCCGCCTGGGCGGGGCTTTCGTAAACGCCAGTCGGTCGACCGTTACTTGGCGGGAGCGGTCGAGGGGGCGGACGAATCGGTCGCCGACTTCTTGTGCTTGCTGCTATGGCCGTGTTTGCTGTGATGCTTGGACGAAGCCGTGCTCGACTGATCGCCGGCGGACGGCGTGGTGGCCGGTGCATCGGCCGCGAACACCGGACCCGCGAGCAGGGCGAGGGCAACGACTGGAACGAGCTTCTTGAACATCGATTTGGTCTCCAAAAGTAAAGGGATTCGCTGCATGCCTCGGTATCAGGTGCCGGATCGGCTCACGCGGTGCGTGGTGCCCCCCATCCCAAGGCGCGCTTATTATGACTGGAATACCCCCGCAGATGCGGCGTATGACCGCAACGTAATGTTGCCGCCAGCCAGCGAGCAACTCCATGAGTTGAAAGGGATTTTCGACCGGTCCGCGACCGCCGCCCAACGCCCGCTAGTGTCCCTGAAAGGCAACAAGTGTCCGCACCGGCACCTCGAGTGCGGCGAGGCGCGCCGAGCCTCCGAGATCCGGCAGATCGATGATGAAACAGGCCGCGAGAATGCTTGCCCCGAGTGAGCGCAGCAGCTTCACGGCGGCTTCCGCGGTCCCGCCGGTCGCGATCAGGTCATCCACCAGCACGATGCGCTCACCGGACGAGACCGCATCGCGATGCATCTCCATCTCATCGAGCCCGTACTCGAGCGAGTAGGCGACGCGCACCGTGGTGTGCGGCAGCTTGCCCTTCTTGCGGATCGGCACGAAGCCGGCGTGCAACTGGTGAGCGAGGGCGCCGCCGAGGATGAACCCGCGCGCCTCGATCCCCGCGACGTGATCGACGTGCTCGCCCCGCCAGGGGCGGACCAGCTCCTCCACGACCCGTTGAAATGCCTGGGCGTTGCCGAGGAGCGTAGTGATGTCGCGAAACATCACCCCGGGCTTCGGATAGTTCGGGATGGTGCGAATGGCCGCGCGGATCTCGGTGAGCGCATCGGGCTCCATGCGGGGACTCTACGCCAACCGCCATACCAGCGTGCGGTTGTTGACCGGCATGGTATGCGTCGCCGTGAAGCGCAGTCCGCGCTCCTGCGCGAGCCGGTCGAGCGCCTCGAAATCGCGCACGCCGCTCTGCGGATCGCGCTGGCGCAGGTAGTGGTCGAAGGCGGCATTGCTGTCGCTCGTGTGACGACCGTCGAAGCGGAACGGTCCATAGACACACAGCACGCCGGGCGGGGCGAGCACCGCCGCCGCGCCGCGGAAGAACTCGCACACCGCGTCCCACCCCATGATGTGCAGCGTGTTGGCGCTGAAGACCGCGTGCACCGGGGCGGCCGGCCAGGGTCCGGTGCGCACATCGAGCGCCACCGCCGGCAGGAGGTTCGCGCCGCCCTCGACACGGATGCGCTCGGCGAGCGATGGCAGGTTCTCCGGCAGCTCACTCGGCTGCCACAGGAGCTGCGGCATTGCGGCCGTGAAATGCACGGCGTGCTGACCGGTGCCGCTGCCGACCTCGAGCACGCGCGTGCACGCCGCAAGCTCGGTGCGCAGCACTGCGAGGATCGGCTCCTTGTTGCGCTCGCAGGCTTCCGAAACGGTAAGCATCATCGGAGTCTGCGACAATGCGGCCATGCAAGCCATAGAAGCTCTGCTCACGCGCCGCTCGGCCCGCGCGCTCACCGAACCGGCGCCCGATAGCGGCGCCCTCGAGCTCATCTTCTCCGCCGCGGCGCGTGCCCCGGATCATGGCCGGCTGCGGCCGTGGCGCTTCATCACCGTGCGCGGGGCGGCCCGCGAGCGGTTCGGCGGGCTGCTCGCCGAGCAGCTGCGCCGCACGCATCCGCAGATCGGCGAGGAGAGCCTGCAGCGCGAGCGGCTCAAGGCGTTCCGCGCGCCGCTCATCATCGTGGTCGCGGCGCACTGCGACCCGGCCGTGAAGATACCGGCCATCGAGCAGCTGCTCTCGGCCGGCGCCGCCGCACACGCGATGATGCTGGCCGCCTTCGCCCTCGGGTTCAACGCGATGTGGAAGACGGGCGAGGCGGCGTACGACGCCACGGTCAAGCAGGCGCTCGGGCTCGAGCCCGGCGATGCCATCGCGGGCTTCCTGTACCTCGGCACCGAGCACGGCGAGCGAGCTCAAAGCGCGCGTACGGAGTGGCGCGATCGGGTCCGCGATTTTCCGGCAGGTGACCCATCATGAAAGAACGGATCTGGATAGCGGCGCCGGTGGCGCTGTCGACGCTGCTGGCGCTCGTGAGCTGCGCGGCGAAGCCGCCGCAGGAGCGACCCTTGCCCGCAAGCACCGCCACGACCGCGGCGCCGGCTGCCGCAGGCGCGGATCATGCGCCGCGGCCGAAGGCCGCGATCGGCGCTTTCGGCGTCGATCTGAGCACGCGTAACCTCGCCGTGAAGCCCGGCGATGATTTCTTTTCCTATGCGAACGGCGGCTGGTACGACCGTTTCACGATTCCCGCAGACAAGTCGAGCTTCGGCCCCTTCGACCGGCTCGATGAGATCTCCAAGGAGCGCGTGCGGAGCATCATCGAGCAGGCCGCCGCTGCACACGCTCCCGCGGGCACTCCGCAGCAGCAGATCGGCGACTACTACGCGGCCTACATGGATGAGGCTGCGATCGAGGCGCACGGGCTCGCCCCGGCCCAGGCGGATCTGCAGCGCATCGCCGCGGCGCGCACTCACGAGCAGATCGCCCATCTTTTCGGTGAGCCGGGGTTCGCGACACTCTTTGACGTGCAGCTGCCGGCGGACTTCAAGAACCCGGACCGTTACTGCATCTTCGTCAGCGAGTCGACCCTCGGGCTTCCGGACCGCGACTACTATCTCAAGGACGATCCCGCGCTGAAGGAGCTGCGTGGCCGGTACGTCGACTACATCGCCCAAATGCTGACGCTCGGTGGCATCGACAACGCCGCGGCCAAGGCGCGCGACGTCATGGCCTTCGAGACCGAGGCCTCGAAGGTGCAATGGCCGGTCGAGAAGCGCCGCGACGTGGACGCCATCTACAATCCGCGCAGCAAGTCGCAGCTGCGCGCCTACGCGCCGGGCTTCCCGTGGCAGCCGTTTCTCGAGGCGCAGCAGCTCGGCGCCCGCGAGCAGCTGGTGGTGGGCGAGCTCACCGCGGTGCGTGATCTGTCGGCGCTCTTCGGCCGCACCAGCGTCGCGACGCTCCGGGACTTCCTCACCTTCCATTACCTCAGCAGCCACGCGCCCTACCTGCCGCGGCGCTTCGATGAGGCGCGCTTCGCCTTCTACGGCCAGGCCATGCACGGCCAGCCGCAGCAGCGCGAGCGCTGGAAGCGGGCCGTCGATGCGGTCGACGACGCGCTCGGTGAGGCGGTCGGGCGCATCTACGTCGCGGAGTATTTCCCGCCCGAATCCAAGGCGAAGATGCAGCAGCTCGTCACGGACCTCGAGGCGGCGCTCAGCGAGCGCATCGACGCGCTCGACTGGATGACCCCGCAGACCAAGACGCGCGCCCACGAGAAGCTCGCGGCGTTCACGCCGAAGATCGGCTATCCGGACAAGTGGAAGGACTACTCGCAGCTCACGGTGCGGCGCGATGACCTGCTCGGCAACGTGCGCCGCGCGGCCGAGTGGCAATGGAACTACCAGGTGGAACGGCTGGACAAGCCGGTGGACCGCGGCGAGTGGCAGATGACTCCGCAGGAGATCAACGCCTACTACAACCCCTCGAACAACGAGATCGTGTTCCCGGCGGCGATCCTGCAGCCGCCGCTGTTCGATCCGAACGCGGACGCCGCCGTCAACTTCGGTGCCATCGGAGCCGTCATCGGCCACGAGATGGGACACGGGTTCGACGACCAGGGACGCAAGTTCGGCCCGGACGGCGCGATGCGCGATTGGTGGACGCCGCAGGACGCCCAGGTGTTCACGACGCGCACCGGGCGGCTCATCAAGCAGTTCTCCGCCTTCGAGGCGCTGCCCGGACTGAACGTGAACGGCGCCAACACCATCGGCGAGAACATCGGCGACCTC
>JAFAKO010000139.1 GCA_019235245.1 Gammaproteobacteria bacterium | reverse complement strand
CCGTACAGCGCGCGCTGGGGATACTTCCCAAGCGGTGGCGTCGGCCTGGTCGTGGTCGTGCTGGTGGTGCTGCTTCTTATCGGGTGGATCTGAGTGTCACTTGCTGCTCGTTGTCAGGGCTTGCTGTCCTTGGGAAATCGCGCGATTCGTTCATGATTGCACCGCCACCCCATCTTGTTTGGGCGACATCGGAAGCGCGTCGTCCTTGAGCAATTGGGAGAAGAGTGTTCGGTAGTACACGATTGCCTTTCGCAGCTCTTCGGTATCCGCTGCGCCACGCGCGTCCTTGAGTGCGACCAGCTGCGCCGCCCGATACGCCGTCACCACAGTCGGATGATCCACCGATATATCGGCTGCGCGATGCTCGAAGTCGCCCATGGGATAGCCCCGCGTGGTCATCAGTTCGCGGACGAGCTCATCCGCCTCCGCTACCGCTTCGTGCGGAGCGTCGACGAACTGGCCTTGCACCCGGCTCCATGCCTGGCGGAAACGTGCAGCCTCTTCTGCCGTCAAAGATCTGATTTTGAGCTTGGCGACCCGCGTCTCGCGCTTCCTGAGCTCGGCTTCGGCCTGCGATTCGCCGCCCAGCTGATCCACAGCTCTGTGGTATTCGGGCCCGAAGCGACGCTTGAGTCGAAGTGATTGCTGCCTTTTGTAGACGACTGCCCAGACAAAGGCTCCTGCGACCACCAGGACTGCAATGACCACCAAAATTATCGTGCTCATCGGTGTAGCGTTCACGGCGGCTCCCACGCTGCGGTGCACAGGGGCATCGATGAGCAATCTATACCCGGCCCTGGCAGCTGGGAGTCACCGGCCGCCACCCGTTCATAACGTAGGAGTGGGCCCACGCCGCCATACGATACGGGTTCTGTCGGCCGCCGGCGCCGGGTGTGGGGTTGCTCAGGGCAGCACCCGCATGCGATCCGCGGCAAGGCTCACCGGTCCTGGAAAACTGCGCTTGATTGAATCCAACACCGCGGCTCGATTCTCTTCGACGGCCGGCGAGATGTGGCTCAACAAGAGACTGTGTACGCCCGTGTCCCGGGCAAGCTCACCGATGGCGCGCGGCGGCGTATGCAGGGTGTACAGGATCGCGGGCGAGCCGGGCGGGTCGAGGACCACGCTATTGAATACCAGCAGGTCGCTGCCCTTGGCGAGGGTGCGCAGCCCCGGCAGGCCCTGCGCATCGATGTCACCCGAGAAAGTGATGCTCTTGCCGGCACGCTCGATGCGGTAAATGACCGCCGGGGCGTCGCCATGATGGCCGGCGATGGCTCTGATGAGGAGCCCGCCCTCATTGAAGATTGTCCGCGGTACCGGACTCAACTGGATCTGCGTGGGAATGTCGTGCGCCTGCAGGGAGATCGGCGCAGCAAAATCCTGCAGGTATGCAAAAGCTCCTCTTGGCCCGAACAGCAGCTCGAGAAATCGGCTGGTGGACGGAAAATACGCGCCCTCATGGTGCCCGCCGGTACCCGCCGGCCCCCAGACCCTGAATGTGATGGCGTCGCCGCCCGACACCGCCCGCGCCTTGAAGAGGCCCGCAAGCTCACCCGCATGATCGACGTGCAGGTGCGTGAGCAGAACGATGTCGGTGTCTGACAGCGACAGTTGGGCTTCGCCGAGGCGGGCGAATGATCCCGGGCCGGCATCCACCAGTATCCGGGCCGTGCCGTCGATGAGCACGAGATAACAGGACGCGGCGCGCCCGACCGCTCCCGGACCGCCTGAGCCGAGCACCCTGAGCTCGAGAGGCGCCGTGGCAGGGGGAGCGGCAAAGGAACGAGCGGCCCCGCATGCCGCTCCGATGATGACTAGAATTCGAATCAGGAACCTCAGCAGACTCACAATGCACTCCTTTTGCATACACCTGAGGGCGTACGGTTGATAAAACGGGTCGCGGCTCTCTCTCAGTGGGCGTTCGCGTGCAGTGGAGTCCCGACCACCGGGATCATCAGCAACGGCATCGATTATTTTCTCTTCTTTTTCTACAGCCAGGTCATTGGTCTGTCCGCCGCACTGACCGGGCTTGCCCTGGCGATTGCACTCACGGTCGACGCTGTATCGAATCCGCTGGTCGGATACGTGTCGGATCACTGGCATTCGCGACTCGGCCGGCGCCACCCCTTCATGTATGCGTCGATAGCTCCAGTTACCGCGTTGTATGTGCTGGTATGGTATCCGCCCGCGGGTAGCCACGCGCACTGGGTTTTGTTCGGGTACCTGTCGACGGTGTTGATCCTCCTGCGACTATCGATGGCGATGTTCGACGCGCCCGTGCGGACGTTGGTGGCGGAGCTGACGCCCGATTATGACGAGCGAACCCGACTCGCAGCGCTTCCGACTTCGACCAGTTGGTTTGTCGGGTCGGTAATGACGATCGCCATGTACGCGATCTGGCTGAAGGATACCCCTGAGCACGTCATCGGCCAGACCAATATCGGCGGATATGAGCAGGCGGCGCTCGTGTGCGGGGCCGTAATCCTGGTTTCGCTGCTGTTCTGCACCGTGGGACTCCATCCGGAAATCCCGCATCTGCATCACATCAAGGCCTCAGAACGGACCGCCGGCATGCGGGAGATGCTCCGTGCGTTTGGCCAGCTGTTGCAGATCCGTTCGATGCGGGCGCTGCTTCTCTCCAGTCTGTGTGTCGGGATCGGTCTGGGGGCGACTGCGGCGCTCTGGATCTACCAGTACAGCTTCTTCTATGGAATGCGCAGCGGGCAGATGTCGCGGCTGACCATCGTCGAGTCGCTGGCCTCGTTCGCGGTCATTCCGGTGATCCGTCGTTACGTCGTGAAGGGCGACAAGAAGGTCATGGCAATCCGCTTTCTGACGGCATCCGTAGCCATCAGCATGATTCTGCCGCCACTCCTGTCCTTGAAATTACTTCCGCAGCGCGGCAGTGAAGGCTTGTGGTACCTGCTGACCAGCTACGATTTCCTGAGCCAGGTGATCTGGATCGTGACCGCTTCAATCATCTATTCACTTTATGCCGACGTCACGGATGACGTGGTGCTGCGGCTGGGCGAGCGTCTCGAAGGGGTGATATTCGCGTGCCAGACATTTGTCGATCGGACCGCGACGGCCCTCGGTGCGCTGCTCGCCGGCCTGCTGCTAACCCTGATTGATTATCCGACCGCTGCCGACGGCACCCGGATTCCGACGGAGGTTCTTACGCGCCTCGGACTGAGCTACATGGGAGTGTGGTTTGTGTTCGCTTCCCTGGGAATCTGGTTCATTTCCGGATACGAGATCACACGCTCCCTGCATGCGGCGGAAGTTAGCGGCGACTCGTAGCATCAGCCTCGCGCGGGCGCCGCTCCCGCCAGGTGGCGCATATCGGCGCTCCCCGGTACCTGCCCGCGGGCCACTGCCTCCGCCTCCTCCTGTCGCACCCACACCGGGTCGTCACCACCGTAATACCCGAGTTGATCGTGACCAGCGCCATGCGTCGTGTATCCCAGGAGACGGCGTACCCGTTCGGTGTACGGCCGTGCCGCCTGCGGTGGAACCTCCAGGTAATGGTTCTCCTCGGAGCGAAGCCACCCCAGACAATAAGTGTTGATGAGACCGGTCCGGGGAGAATTGCTGCGGTTGGCACCCCCGCTGTGCCAGGTCGATCCCAGGTAGAAAAGCGCGGAGCCCTTTGGCATTACCGCGCTGGCCCAGCCCGTCAGGTCGGGCCTGTGCCAGGCGCGTAAAAAGCGATGGCTGCCCAAGACGACCCGCGTTGCTCCATTCTCCGTCGTGAAGTCATCGAAAGCCCACATCACACCGATCTGGAGCTCGAGACCTGCAACCTGAAGCGGATAGGGCGTATCGTCGCGGTGCAGTTGCTGGTCGCTCTCCCCCGGCAATATCTGGATTCCGGTGGTGCTGCCGATCTGATATTCCGCGCAAGACGGCAGCAGAATGGCATCGGCGACCTCCAGTATCCGCGGGTGAGCGATCAGCTCGGCGCAACTCGGAGCGTAGCGTAGTACGCCGCCACAGCGGCGGGTCTTCGAGCCACTAAAGTCCGTGCGTTGACTCTCATCGAAGGCAGCGAACGACGCGCGCAGTGCGGCGGCGCAGGCGTCGATAAGGCCGACTGGAGCCAGCTCGCGGACGATCACTCCACCATCGCGCCGCAAGACCTCGACAACCGCGGACGATGATGCATTCGCCTCAAAGGACTGCAGTAGCATGGTCGTTCTCCCGACTCGCGCTCGGCAAACCGAGTGTGACCTGCCGGGGTTCAAGCGGCAATGGCGAGGCGGCGACCGACGCCTGAAATGATGGCTCGACACCATAAACGATTTCGACAGCCCGCGGCGCCTGGGCGCCACCGAGAGAGCGTGCGTCAACGATGGCGACGAAAGACGCGAAGGCCTCGAGGTTCAGCATCGTTCGCCAGGTCCGAAATCAGAATGTTGAAATTATGACTGCCGCCTCTGACGGGCGGAAGTTTAGAATCGCCGTTGGATGCAGGCATCGCGTCCTGGTTTATTCGCTGCAGGGGGTACTGGCATGCTTCGCTATCTCTCGTCGGCACTCTTGACGATTCTGCTGTCAGCTCCGCTGGCAGCCCACGTGGAGCCCTTCCCGCAGGGGTTTCACACCGAGATGATCCCGACCAACGGGACGCGTCTTTTCGTGCGGGTCGGGGGCAAGGGACCGGCCGTGCTGTTGCTGCACGGCTTCGGCGATACCGGTGATATGTGGGCGCCGCTGGCGGCCGAGCTGTCCCGCGACCATATGGTCATCGTCCCGGATCTGCGCGGCATGGGCCTTTCGGACCACCCCGATGCCGGGTATACGAAAAAGAACCAGGCGGTGGACATCGCTGGCGTTCTGGACGCCCTGAAAGTCAGCTCCACCGCCCTGGTGACCCACGACATCGGCAACATGGTGGGCTATGCGCTGGCGGCGCAGTACCCGACGCGCATCAGCCGCTGGGCGGTGATCGACGCACCGCTGCCCGGCATCGGCAACTGGGACACGATCGTGCGCAGTCCGCTTCTCTGGCACTTCAATTTCCGTGGCCCGGACGTCGAGCGCCTGGTGCAGGGTCGCGAGCGCATTTACCTGGATCGGTTCTGGAACGAGCTCTCGGCCGATCCGACCAGGATCGACGAGCAGACACGCGAGCACTACGCGGCGCTGTACGCAAAACCTCACGCGATGCATGACGCATTCGAGCAGTTTGCGGCGTTCAACCAGGATGCTACCGACAACGAGGCACTGCTCGCGCAAGGAGGCAAGCTCAAGATGCCGGTGCTGGCGCTGGGAGCGGAGAGGTCCTTCGGCAACGGCCAGGCCACTGAGCTGCGCTTCGTGGCGGAGGACGTCACCGGGGGAATCGTCCCCGCCTCCGGGCACTGGATCATGGAGGAGAACCCGCAAACGACCGTGAGGCTCGTCAGCGAGTTCTTGCGTAAATGAAGAGGGCGTCTCTGGACGCGGACAAACAGGGGAGAAAACCGATGAGACGCATGGCGATGGGTTCGTGGCTCGTGGTGATCGGATTGGCTTGCGCAGCGAACGTGCCCGCCGAGACGGCGCCTGCCGTGAACCGGCCGATCGTGCTGAAAGCTGCGCACCTCTTTGACTCCGCGTCCGGCACGCTGAGCGACGGGGCGGTCGTCGTCGTGCAAGGCGACAAGATCCAGGCCGTGGGAGGTGCGGCGCCGCTGCCGCCCGACGCGCGCGTGATCGACCTGGGCGATGCCACGCTCCTGCCCGGCTTCATCGATGCACACGTGCATCTGTCGATGGAGGCCGGGCCGAACTGGTACCTCGACTTCTATCACGAGCTGATGCGTTTTCCGGCCGAGCAGGCGCTGTACGGCGCGCATTACGCGAAGGTGACGCTGGAAGCTGGCTTCACGACTGTTCGCGATGTGGGCTCGGAAGAGTACCTCGCCCTCGGCCTGCGCAACGCGATCGCGGCGGGCGTCATTCCCGGGCCACGCATGCTCGTGTCCAACTATGCGATCGGCGCGACCGGCGGGCACGCCGATCAGGACCCCTACCCACCCGAGCGCATTCCGCCCGTCGGGCCGCTGAAGGGAGTCTGCAACGGACCGGAGCAGTGCCGCGAGGCGGTGCGCTATCAGCTGAAATTCGGCGCGGACGTTATCAAGTTCATGCCCTCGGGGGGTGTGCTGTCGCTCTCCGACCCGGTCGACAATCCGCAGCTGACGCAGGAGGAGATGAACGCCATCGTGTCCGAGGCGCACAACTGGGGCCGCAAGGTCGCCGCGCACTGTCACGGCGATCGCGCGGCCAAGATGGCAATCGCCGCCGGCATCGACTCGATCGAGCACGGCACATTCCTCAAGGACGACACGCTCCTCGAGATGAAGAAGAAGCACGTCTACCTCGTCGCCACGCTGTTCGCCGGCGCCTGGGTCGGCGAGCGCCTCGACAAGCTTCCCGCGCCCATCGCCGCCAAGGCGAGTGCAGCTTCTGCGCAGGCGCAAACCATGTTTCAGCACGCCGTGAAAATCGGCACCCCGATCGCTCTCGGGACGGACGCGGCGGTCGAGCCGCATGGGCTCAACGCGCGTGAGTTCTCGCTGATGGTGAAGAACGGCCTCACCCCCGCGCAGGCGCTGGTCGCCGGCACCGCGCACGGGGCCGACCTGCTCGGTATTGCCGACCAGGTCGGCAGCCTGAGCGCGGGCAAGCTCGCGGATATCGTCGCCGTGGTCGGGAATCCCCTCACGGATATCAAGACCACGGAGCACGCGGTGTTCGTCATGAAGGAGGGCGTGATCTACGTGGCGGCGCCGTCCGCACGCTAGCGGCGGGCCCCGCGCAGTGCTGCAGGGCGTCGTCGACATCGAAGCGGTAGAGATCGCCGGCGTCGTAATCGGTGAGCCAGATCGAGTCATGGCCGATGCCGAGCGCATCGCCGCCGGCGCCCGTCCAGCGGCACAGGAGCCTGCCGGTCGTGCCGTCCGTCGCGGAGATTGGCACCTTGGTCATGCTCGTCCACACCACGCCCTTGCCGAAGGTGATGTCGCCGCCGTGACCGGGAGTGTGCAGCGCCGTCGTGCCGAGCGCTCTCCTCGTTGCCACATCGATGCGCGTCAGGGTTCCATCCCCCTGATTGAGAGTCCAGACGGATCGCGCCCCGGCGGTAAGAAAGCGCGGCTTGGGCCCGGTCGGGATCGTGGTGATGCGTGCACCGGTGTCGGCGCTCACCACGGTCAACTCTGCGCCGCTCGCGCGCGTCACCCAGATGAGCCCGTCGTAGTACAGCGCGTTGTTCGAGCCCGGCGGCACCGCGATCCGCTGCCGCACGCGCAGCGTCGCGGGGTCGATGCGTGCCAGCGTTGCGGGGCGATCGATCAGGAGCCAGACGCTGTCACCGCTCACCGTGATGCTCCCCTCACGGTCCGCCGGGCCAACCCCGGGGACCAGGCTCACGGCGAGCGTCTGCAGGTCGACCCGCGCCAGCGTGTCAGGTTTGGCGCATAACGGTACCCATAGCGCACCGAAGCCCGCTGCCAGCCCGGCGCAGGGGTTGCCGGGCAGCGCCACGGCGGCGCTCACCGCGTTCGTCTGCGGCTCGATCCGCGCGACGCCCTCGGGCCCGGTGGTGCCCACCCACACTGCAGCGTCGGTGATGGCCACCCAATCGGCCGTCTTGCCGAGGTGGATTTTGGCGAGCGGAGTGAGCTCGGAGAGCGGATGCGCGTCGGGGAAGCCCCGGTCGTGCGCCAACGCCACGGCGCCGGCCAACGCGAGTGTCACGGCGCTGATCGCACACCGGCGTTGACGGGCCATTGTCCGGATTGTACACAGGCTCTGGAGGGCCTCGAGTGGCGTACGAGCGCATCAGCATTCCGCCGGTCATGCGTGCCGTGCTGCTGAAGGGGCACGGCGGCACCGAGCAGCTTGAATACCGCGAGGACGTCCCGGTGCCCGTGCCGGCGCGCGATGAGGTCCTGATCCGCATTCACGCCGCCGCCATCAACAATACCGACATCAATGCGCGCGTCGGCTGGTACTCGAAATCGTCGCAGGCCGCGGACGCCGGGTGGGCGGGCGATGCGCTGACTTTCCCGCGTATCCAGGGGGCCGACGCGTGCGGCTACATCGTCGCGGTCGGCAGTGGCGTCGAGCCGCGGCGAATCGGCGAGCGGGTGCTGATCGATCCGGTGTTACGTCGCCGCGCGTCGCGACCCCAGTATTTCGGCTCGGATACACCGGGGGCTTTTGCGGAGTTCAGCGCCGTGCCCGCGGTCAATGCCCGCGCGGTACGCAGCACACTCGCCGATGGCGAGCTCGCCTCGTTCCCCTGCGCGTATCTGGCGGCCGAGAACATGCTGACACGGGCGCAGGTCGCGCGGGGAGAGAAGGTTCTCGTGACCGGTGCCTCGGGCGGGGTCGGCTCGGCGGCGGTACAGCTCGCGAGGCGTCGTGGCGCCACGGTACTCGCCGTTGCGGGTCGCTCGAAGTCGGCGGCGATCCGGGCGCTCGGTGCCGAGATGGTTCTGCCTCGTGAGGCCGACCTCCGCGCCGAGCTCGGTCAGGACTCCGTTGACGTCGTGATCGATGTCGTCGGTGGACCTGCCTTCGAGTGGCTCCCCGATATTCTGGTGCGCACCGGCCGCTGTGCCGTGGCGGGCGCCATCGGGAACCCCGTCGTCACCCTCGACCTGCGCACCGTGTACCTGAAGGACCTCACTCTCCTCGGTTGCACCATTCCGGCGCCGGAAGTCTTTGCGAACCTCATCGGGTACATCGAGCGGGGCGAGATCCGGCCGGTGATCGGCGCCAGCTACCCGCTGCGCGAGATCGCCGCGGCTCAGGAAGACTTCATCAGCAAATCGCGGGTAGGGAAGATCGTATTGACGCTGTGACGCTTGCGGCCCGGAGGCTCGTCAGCCGTGCAGCTTCGAGGTGATCTCCGCGATGTGCCTGCCCTGGTAACGCGCGCCTTCGAGCTCCACGCCCGAGGGCTGGCGTCGGCCATCGCCGCCGGCGATGGTCGAGGCGCCGTAAGGCGAGTTGCCCATCACTTCGCTGTAACCCATCTGGCCCTGAAAAGCATAAGGCAGGCCCACGATGATGAATCCGAGGTGCAGCAGCACCGGGTGGAAAGTCAGGATGGTGGATTCCTGCCCACCGTGCTGGGTGGCGGAGGAGGTGAAGACGCCGGCGACCTTGCCGACGAGCTTCCCTTGCATCCATAGCGCGCCCGCCTGGTCGAGGAAGTTCTTCATCTGTCCGGCCATGTTGCCGAAGCGCGTCGGCGTACCGAAGATCACGGCATCATGGTCCGCGAGCTCCTCGATCCTGGCGACGGCCGCCTTCTGGTCGAGCTTGAACCCGGACTTGCGGGCCACATCCTCGGGCACGGTCTCCGGTACGCGCCGCACGCCCACCTCGGCGCCGGCCTCGCGCGCTCCCTCGGCGACGGCTTGTGCCATGCGCTCGATGTGACCGTAAGATGAGTAGTAAAGAACCAGAACCTTGGCCATAAGCTGTCCTCCGTAGGATGCCTATCTTGACCAGAATCGGCGTCATGGGGGAGCGTGACAGTCGCTTCCCGCCGCATCGCACGCTCGATGAGGCTGTGGCGCACTCGGCATCGCGGCTGACGCTCACGGTTGAGCTCGTTTGGATACCGACTCCGCGCCTGAGCGACCCTGCTGCCGCGCTCGCGGGCTGCGCCGGAGTGTGGGCGGCGCCCGGGACGCTCGCGAGCGTCGCGGGAGCGTTGTCGGGCATTCGCTTCGCACGGGAGCAGGGCATTCCCTTCTTCGGGACCTGCGGCGGCTTTCAGCACGCGGTACTGGAATTTGCCCGAAACGTGTTGGGATTTTCCGATGCGGCCCACGAGGCCTACGACCCCACCGCCCCGAGGCTGATCCTCACGAGCCTTGCCTGCTCGATCAAGGGCCAGGCGATGGCGGTGCGCGTGCAGCGGGGCTCGCGCTCGTATGCGGCCTATGGGCGCGAGGCGGTCACCGAGGAGTACTACTGCAGCCACGGCATCAACCCGCAGTACCGCGGCTTGCTGGAGGAGCATGGACTGCGGACTGCAGCACGGGACGAGGACGGCGAGCCCCGCATCCTCGAGATCGACGCGCACCCGTTCTACGTGGCGACGCTCTTCGTCCCCCAGACCCGCTCGACGCCGGGCAGCCCACATCCCCTCATCACCGCGTTCCTCGCGGCTGCGGCGGCCCCGGGTATACTCGACGGCCGCGCGAGGCATCCATCCTAGAACAACACTCGCGGGAGGGAGCGGCAGATGACGCTACGGTCGCTGACGGCAGCAGTGCTCGGTCTGCTCGCAGCCTGGACGGGCCAGGCGTTCGCCGATGACACGGTGATCGCCGTGCGCGCCGGGCACCTCATCGACACCGTCGCCGGCCGCATGCTCGGAGCGCAGGTGATCATCGTGCGCGCTGGCCTGATCAGCGATGTTGGACCGGACCTGCAGGTGCCGCCCGGGGCACGCGTGGTCGACCTCGGCGCCTACACCGTGTTACCGGGCCTGATCGATGCGCACACCCATCTTACCATCGACCAGCACAACCAGGATCCGCTCGCCGAGCTCGAGCACACCGCGGCCGAGCGTGCTTTTGGCTCCATTCCCAACGCGCGCGTGGTGCTGCTCGCGGGGTTCACCACGGTGCGCGACCTCGGCTCGTACCGCGCGCTGGTCGATGTCGCGCTGCGTGATGCCATCAATCGCGGCGACGTCATCGGCCCGCGCATGTACGTCGCCGGTGCCTACCTGACCATCGCGGGCGGCGCGGGTGCGGTCACCGGCTTCGCTCCCGATGTCACGCTGCCCTTGGATCTGCGCTATGGCGAGGCGAACTCACCGAGCGAGGTGCGCGAGCGTGTGCGGCAGCTCGCGGGTCAGCGGGTCGATGTGATCAAGATGTTCGCGACCGGCGCCGTGCTCACCCACAACAGCAACCCGGCGGGCCGCGAGGCGACGCCCGAGGAGCTCGCCGCCGGCGCGGACGAGGCGCGCAACTTCGGTCTCAGGCTTGCCGTTCATGCACACGGCGCCGAAGGCATCAAGGCCGCCATTCGTGCCGGGGCGGCCTCGATCGAGCATGGCACTCTCATGGACGACGAAGGGCGCGCGCTCATGAAGCAGCACGGCACCTATCTCGTGCCGACCCTCGAGGTGCGCGACTGCGTCGGCGCGAATTACCCGCCGGAATTCGTCAGCAAGGCGCAGCAGATCATGACCGCGCAGCTCGCGAATTTTCGCAAGGCCGTCAATGCCGGCGTGAAGATCGGCTTCGGCACCGACATCGGGGTCTGCCGCTTCGGCACCAACGCACGCGAGTTCACGCTCATGGTCGAGAATGGCATGACACCGATGCAGGCGATCCAGGCTGCGACGGTGGCGGATGCGGATCTGCTCGGGATATCGCAGAAGCTCGGCGCGATCGCCAAGGGCAGGCTCGCGGACATCATCGCGGTGCGCGGTGACCCGCTGCAGAACGTGCGCCTCCTGGAAGACGTGCGCTTCGTCATGAAGGAAGGGCGCATATACAAGGAGGACTGAGCCTGCGCGGG
>JAFAKO010000087.1 GCA_019235245.1 Gammaproteobacteria bacterium | reverse complement strand
CGTCAATGCCGCGAGCGAGTCGAAAAAGGCGTGTGCCTCGTCGCGGCCGTCGCGGCGGGCGAGCCCGCGGGCGATCTGCGGGATGTCCGGCAGCTCCATCGTGCCCTCGACGAGGGAATGGCTCGCGAGGATCTGCTCGATGAGCGTCGAGCCGGCGCGCGGCAGACCGAGTATGAAGATCGGGTCGGCGGCGGCGGCTCCGCTGCCGGCGCGGGCTGCGAAGAACTCGCGGGTGAAGAGCGCCCGGGAGCGGCGCACGAACTCGCTGTTCTCGGCTGCGCTGTAGGGATGGAGCTTGCGGCGGATGGCATTGCCGCTCGAGTAATGGACGAACGACTCCCCGTAGGCCGCGCGATCCTCGAGCGCCTTGCCGAGCGCGAACTCGAAGTGCAGCCGTTCCTCATCGCTCAGATCGGCGCGCGCCAGCGCCGCGCGCAGCGCGCCGACGTCGGGCTCCGCAAATCGGAAGGTCTTGAGATTGGCGAGACTCCACCACGCCTCACCCAGCCGAGGCTCGATCTGGATCGCGCGGCGGTATGCATCGATCGCATCGCTCACGCGGCCGCTCGTCTTGAGCGAGTGGCCGTAGCTCATCCACACTTTCGATTGCTGTGGATACTCCCGCAGCACCTGTGCATAGATACTGGCGGAGCCGGAGTAATCGCCCAGATTGGCGAGGATCGCGGCTTTGAGGTTCCGGTAACCCGGGTTGGCGGGCTCCTTCGCCAGCAGCTGCTCGACCTGCGGCAGCGCCGCCGCGGCCTTTCCCTGGCGATTGAGCACCGTGGCGTAGTTGTTGCGCGCGGCTTCGAAGCTCGGTGCGAGCTCGAGGCAGGTCGCCAGGATCCGTTCCGCATCCGCGTAGCGGCCGAGGCGCGCGGCCACCTCCGCGAGCATGCGCATCGCCGCGACATCGGTCGGATGACGCTGGAGGTGGGCGCGCAGGAGCGCCTCGGCATGGGGAATGCGGTTCTCGATGAGCGCGCCGGCCGCAGCGAGCAGGCGCGGGTCCTTCGTGGCGGCCTTGATGTGACGCGCGTAGGCAGCATCCGCGCCCTCGGGGTCTCCGATCGCCGTGAGGTGGTCGCCGAGCACGCGCCACGCGTCCGGAAGGTCGGCGTTGAGCTCGACGGCACGCCGCAGGGCCATCAGGGCGGCCTCGCCCTGTCCCAAGCTGCCCAGCGTGATCCCGAGCTCGTACTGTGCGGCCGCCCAGCGCGGCTGGCTCAGGCACAGCGACTGGAGCTCTTCGAGCGCCGCCGCCGCATCACCGCAGGCGCGCCGCGCGCTGGCGCGCAACAGCAGTGCCGGCGGGTAGCCCGGGACCACTTTGAGTATCTCGGTCGCCTGCTCGGCCGCGAGAGTCGGTTGCACCGTGAGCAGTCGCGTCGCGTGGCTCAGTGCCACCTCGACGGACCCCACCGGCTGCGACTGCCCGCTCAAGCGGGATTCTCGAGCCGGTCGTCGGCAGACGAGGGGCGCAGCCTGCTGGACAGACATCGTGTGTCTGCCCTGCGCCACGTTTCCGAGCACCCACCACCCCTGCGCATCGGACAGCAGCTCCCCTGATTGCTGACCTCTTGTGGCCGCCGGCAGCAAGCGCTGCGCCGGCATGACCTATATGGCTATAAATTAGCTCACTCACGGGCGACATGCCATGAACGACCGCGACGCGACCCCACGGTTTCGGCACGGGTCGTCCCGGATCGGTGCGCTCACGCCCCGGCCGCACCTATGTGGTGCGGACGACACACGATGGCGGCTATCTCAGAGCACCCGCGCGGGTTCAGGCTCGCCCGGGCCGTGACCGGTCGGCCAGGCGAGCGGAGCGAGCCTCGGCACCATCCCGACCCAGCCGACGAGCCCGGCGATGCTCACGAGCGCTGCGGTGAGGAAAGCCGCGGTGAAGTGACCGGTCTCATCGACCAGACAGCCCGTGAGTGCCGCCGCGATCACCCCGGCGAAATTGCCGCAGCAATTCTGGATTCCGACCCAGCGGGCCG
>JAFAKO010000199.1 GCA_019235245.1 Gammaproteobacteria bacterium | reverse complement strand
CGGGCCTGCCACAGCGCGAGCGCCGAGGCGCGCGTGCCGATACGCAGCGGCCCGCTCATGGCTCACCCTCGCTCAGGAAGCGGTAGCCGACGCCCCACACCGTGAGGAAGTGCCGCGGGTTGGCCGGGTCGCGCTCGAAGCGCTTGCGCAACCGCAGGATGAAGTTATCGACGGTGCGCGTCGAAGGAAACACGTCGTAACCCCAGACGCGCTCGAGCAGATCCTCGCGCGAGACGATCTCACCCACGTGCTCGGCGAGCACCTTGAGGATCATGGCCTCCTTCTCCGTGAGCTCCTGCGCCTCGCCGTTCCAGGCGCGGGCGCGGAAGGCGCGGAAGTCCACCTCGTTGCCGCCGAACTGCAGTACCGCGGTGGCGCTGGTCGCGGAGGCGTTGCGGTACCAGTCCCAGCGCCGCAGGATGGCGCGCACCCGCAGCAGGAACTCCTGCAGGTGGAAGGGTTTCGCCAGGTAGTCATCGCCGCCTGCCTCGAGGCCGCGCACGCGGTCGGCAGGATCGCCGCGCGCCGTGAGGAACAGCACCGGCGTCGTGTTGCCCCGCGCGCGCAGCGTGCGGCAGACGCTCAGCCCATCCGCGCCCGGCAGCATCACATCGAGGATGATGAGCGCGCACACCTGATCGGCGAGCCAGGTGAGCGCCTGCTCACCATCGCCCGCCACCTGCACCTCGTAGCCCTCGGCGCGCAGGTTCTCTGCGACCCCGGCGGCGAGGTGCGGATCGTCCTCGACCACCAGCACCGGCGCCCCCGCGGCGCTCACGAGCCGCGCTCCTGGGCGGCGCTCGCCTGAGCGGGGGCGGCGCCGCTTGCGGGCGCGGGCCAGGTGAGTCGCACGCTCGCGCCCTTTCCTGCGCCATCGCTCTCCGCGCTGACCCGGCCGTCCGCCATGTCCATGAGGCGCTGCACGATGTAGAGACCGAGACCGGTGCCGTAGGAGCTGCTGCCGCGCAGACGGCTGAACTTCTGGAACAGGCGCGCGCTCTCGCTGGGCGCGAAACCGACCCCGCTGTCACGCACCAGCAATTCGACCTCGCGCCCGCTCGCACGCCCACTGAGCGCGATCTGGCCGCCGCCGGCGCTCCTCACCGCGGTGAGCGCGTTCTCGAGCACGTTGCGTACCACCACATCGAGTGCCAGCGGGTCGCTCACCACCGTGAGCCCCGCCGCGATGTCGCTCGAGATCGTGACCTGCTCCGCACGCGCCCGCTCTTCCAGCTGGCCGACCACGCGCGCGACGGCGGCGCCGAGCGGCAGCGGCTCGGGCTTCAGGTCCACACGGCCGCGCTCGAGGCGGGCACTCTCGAGGATCTGCGTGACCATCTGCTCCATGCGGGTGAGATCGGCGAGCATGCGGTCGATGAGCGGCCGCGCGGCCTCCGCGCTCGGCGCGCGCAGCGCGAGCGTCTCCAGTGAGAGCTGCAGGCTCGCGAGCGGAGTCTTGAACTGGTGCGAGACCAGCGCGAGAAAGCTGTCCTGCTGCTCGCGCACGTGCGCCTCCTCGCGCAGCGCGCGCGCAATCACCGCGATGCACGCGGCGAGCGCCAGCAGGAAGAACGATCCTTCCCAGGCGTACTGCCGGTAGCGACGGTGCTCCTCGGTCGTCAGCGCCTGGGTGAGCTGCGGGGCGAGCGCGGCATGTCCGCCGCTCACGACGATGCCGGGCAGCAGCTGCTGCACCCGCTCGGGTGAGGCGCCCGAAGCGAGCAGCGCCTGCGCCGCGGCCACCTGCTCGGCGTACGCGGTGCGTGCGGCGGAGACCTTCTCGACCGTGTACGCGTGCTGGTCCAGGATCCACCATCCGACCTGCACCGCCGACACCACCACGAGCGCGAGCGCCGTGAGCTGGAAGACCCTCGTGGCCTTCATGCGATCGACGCCAGAGACCCGCGCAGCGCCTCGGCAAAGCGGGCGAGCTCCGCACTGCCGTGCGCGAGTGACAGGAAACAGGCCTCGTACGCCGAGGGCGGAAGATAAATGCCGCGATCGAGCATCGCGTGGAACAGCGCCGCGAAGTGCGCCGACTCGGCCGCAGTCAGCGGCGCCGCGGTGCGCGGTGCGCCGGCGCCGTGCAACGACAGCCAGAAGAGTGAGCCGATCCTCACCAGGTGCACCGGGAAGGGAGCCGCGGCGAGCACCGGCAACAGCAGCCGCTCGAGCTCGGCACCGGACGCCTCGAGCCGCTCCCAGCCCGATTCGCGACTGAGCAGATCGAGCGTCGCGCCGCCCGCCGCCATCGCCACGGGATTTCCCGAGAGCGTGCCCGCCTGGTAAGTGTCACCATCGGGCGCGAGGCGCGACATGATCTTGCGTGCGCCGCCGAACGCCCCGACCGGCATGCCGCCACCGATCACCTTGCCGAAGGTGGCGAGGTCGGGCGCGATGCCGAGCCGCTCCGCAGCGCCCCCGCGACCTACGCGGAACCCGGAGATCACCTCATCGAAAATCAGCAGGGCGCCATGCTGGCGCGTGAGCTCGCGCAGCGACTGCAGGAATGCACGGCGTTGTGGCAAAAGCCCGTGGTTGGCCGGCACGGGCTCGATGATGACCGCTGCGATCCGCGCGCCCTCGCGCGCGAAGAGCTCCGCCGCCGCCGCCTCGTCATCGAGCGGCAGCACGCGCGTGCACGCGATGAAAGCCTCGGGTACGCCCGCCGAGGAAGGCCGGCCGAAAGTGGCGAGACCCGAGCCGGCTGCGATCAGCAGGTGGTCGGCATGGCCGTGGTAGCAGCCGGCGAACTTCACGATGAGGTCGCGCGAGGTGAAGGCACGCGCCACGCGGATCGCGCTCATGACCGCTTCGGTCCCCGAGGAGACGAAGCGCACCTGCTCGGCCGCCGGATATGCCGCCACCACTCGCTCGGCGAGCTCCACTTCCGCGGCACAGGGAGCGCCGTAGGTGGTCCCGCGGCTCAGCGCCTCCTGCAGCGCGGCAACGACCTGCGGATGTGCATGGCCGGCGATGAGCGGGCCCCAGGAGCAAACGAAGTCGAGATAAGCGCGGCCGTCTGCGTCGAACACCTGCGCGCCGGCCCCACGGGCGATGAAAAGCGGCGTGCCGCCGACCGCACGGAACGCGCGCACCGGCGAGCTCACACCACCGGGAATGACGCGGCAGGCACGCTCGTAGAGCTCCGCCGAGCGGGGCCGCTCCTGAGGACGCGCACTCGCAACAGGCTCTGGGCTCATCTCTCCCCCGTATCGGCGCCGTCCAGCAGCGGCCGGCGCTGTGCGTGCGCTCCATCGAAGAACGCCTCGACCGCATCGCTCCCGGCGTGCAGCGCAGCAGCCCGCAGACCGGCGAGCGGCAGGTGGGCGAGTCGGTGCGCCAGCGTCGCCACGATGCGCTCGAGCCGGGCGCGCTCACGCTCATCGAGTGTACGCAGCTCGCCGCGAAGCGCACGGGCGAGCTCATCGGCGGCGATCTGCTCGAAGGTCTCGCGCAGGTGCGCGAGCCGCGGGCCGATCGCGCGCAGCGCGAGCTCGGTGCGCAGCCGCGCGAGGCGCTCATCGATCGCCGCGCGCACCGGCGCCAGCCGCACCAGCTGCGCGAGCCGCTGGCCCTGCGCGAGCTCGATCAGCTCGTGCATCCCCACACGACTCAGGCCGGCGCGCTGCGCAGCGTCCGGCGCGACGTTCGGGGGAACACCAAAATCGACCAGCAGCGGCGCGCGCGCGGCGGCCGCCTTGAGGCGCGTCAGGGCCGCCTGATCGAGGAGCGCGGTCCCGCCCGCCGCCAGCACCAGTGCGCCGAGTGGTGGCGGGCGCAGGCGAAACGCCTCGAGCGAGACGGCCTCGCCGGCGACGCTCGCCGCCAGCTCCTGCGCCGCCTCGAGCGTCCGATTGACGATGAGCAGTGAGATCCCGGACGCCTGGAGCACGCCGGCGCAGCGGCGCGTCATCGGCGACACACCAAGAAGCGCGACGCGCTCGCGCCTGCCGCCGAGGTGTTGCAGAACGCGGTCCGCCGCCAGGTCGGCGAGCGAGGGGGTCTGCACGCCGGCGGAGAGCTGGCGCATGCGCCGCGCCATGCCGAGCGCCTCCCCCATGAGACGGTCGAGGATCGGGCCACAGGTGTGCACCGCGCGCGAGTCCTCCCAGGCGCCGCGCAACTGCGCGGCGATCTCGCGCTCGCCGGCCTGCGCGGAATCGAGCCCGCAGGCGAGGAGCAGCAGGTGCTCCACCGCCGCCTCCCCGTTCCAGGCGCGCAGCACGCGCGCGGCCTCACCCGGGGCGGGCTCGCGGCCGGTCAGCGTGCGGAACACTTCCTGGCGCAGGTCCCCGGCCGGGGTGCCGTCTTGGGTGGCATATAACACCTCGACGCGGTTGCAGGTGCCGACGTACAGAAGCTCCGAGGCCTTCAGCAGCGTGCGCAGCGCCGGCAGCCGTGCCGGCACTTCCGCCCGCGGCACGGTGAAACGCGCCACCTCGTCCACACCGGCGTGGCGATAGGAAAGGCCGACGACACCGATCTGGTGCATCCCCCAAGCTTAACCGCCGGGGCCCGGCGCGAATGTCATCGAACGGTCACCGCGCGGCGAAACGCCGCACAGAACGCCTCGGGAATCAAGCCCAAACCAGCCACGCCCGCATCCCGTTCACAGCCAGGGCTACTGGGGCAAGCGCGTCGCGCCGCTGAGTTTTGCGAGGTTTCGGTCGAACGTACCCAATGGCAGGTGCCCGGCTTTTCGCGCGATCTCGAGCATCAGGCAATCGGAAAACCCGATAGCGGGCCGTTCTCTGAAATTCTCTGCGGCCGCGCTCACCACGTCGGCGTCCTGAACCGACAGGTGCTCGTGATTCAAGAGCATGTCGACCGCGGTGGCGATCTGCTCCGCGGACCGCTCATATACCGCATCGAGTACCCAAGTCGTTTCGACGAGTACCAGGTGGGATACCCAGGCACCCCTCAGAATGAACTCTTCGGCTGCACGGACCTGGTTCGCGTCATCGCGCACGATGAGTCGCACGAGTACATCCGTGTCAACGGCGCGCATGCCGCTTGCGGATGTACTTTCGAACACCTTCCTTCGTATCCCCGGGCTCCTTTTTTGCAGGTGCCTGCGGGAAGAGTGCCTGGTGTACATCCGCCGAGGTGTGTCGCCCCGCCCTGCGCACCACGACGGTGCCATTCCGCTCCTCCCATTCGAGGATGGAACCTGGCCCGACGCCGAGCTTCTTGCGAACCTCGGCGGGCACGGAGATCTGACCCTGCGCGGTCAGCCTGGATTGTGCGAGCGCCATGTGAATACATTACCCCGGTAATGTACCACTTGCAATCGCGAAGCCGGCGGACCCTCAGGACCGGCCAGTCGGGGTCGAAAGCTGCCTTGTGTAGGAATCGAGGCGGTCTCCCGGCCGCGGATTAGCTCTGGTTGCAACCCGCGTGGTCATCCGCGACGATTCTGAAAACCGTCGAGGGGACTGCAGGTGGTCGAGGGCGGGGATGAGGATAAGGCGAGCGTACGTGCTGCCGCCGTGTTCCTCAGCTACGCCTCCCAAGATGCCGCGGCTGCGGCCTGCATCTGCACTGCGCTACGCGAGGTCGGGGTCGAAGTATGGTTCGACCAGACTGAGCTGCGGGGCGGAGACATGTGGGATCAGAGGATCCGGCGTGAGATTCGCGAGTGCACGCTATTCATGCCGGTCATCTCGGCGAACACAGCGTCGCGGCATGAGGGGTACTTTCGTCTGGAGTGGGATCTTGCAGATCGCCGGACCCACATGATGGCCCGCGACCGGGCCTTCATCGTGCCGGTGTGCGTGGACGCAACGAAGGAAGGCGGCACCGACGTTCCGGAGTCATTTCATCGCGTGCAGTGGATGCGGCTGCCCCACGGGAATACCGGGCCCATGTTCACAGCACGTATCGTCGCGCTGCTTGGTACACCGGCCTCTGCTGCGAACTTGACCCCTTCCGATGCGACGACCGGGATTGTCCGGGCCCCCGCTTTCACACCTGTCGCCACGGCGAAGTCGACCCTGCGGAAGAACCGCCTGGCCATCGCCTTTATGGCCACGATCACCGTCATACTCGGGTACGTCGCTGTCGACAGGCTGCGGCCCTCGAATCACACAGCTGGGAAGCCCGGGGCAACCGTGGCACCGGCGCGGACACCCGCGATGCCAGCCATCCCGGAAAAGTCCGTGGCGGTGCTGCCTTTCGTCGATATGAGCGAGAAGAAGGACCAGGAGTATTTCTCCGATGGCCTATCGGAGGAGCTTATCGATATGCTGGCGAAGATTCCCGAACTACACGTACCCGCACGCACCTCGTCGTTCTATTTCAAAGCCAAGCAAGCAACCATCGCCGATATCGGCAAGGCGCTCAGCGTCGCAAATGTGCTCGAAGGAAGCGTCCGCAAGTCCGGCAGGATGCTCCGCATCACCGCGCAATTGGTTCATGCCGACAGCGGGTATCACCTCTGGTCCGAGACTTACGACCGTAAGCTCGACGATATATTCAAGACTCAGGATGAGATCGCGGGCGCAGTCGTCAAAGCACTCAAGGTCTCGCTTTTGACCGAGCAACCGCAACTCGCGCGGCTCACGACAAGCAACCAGGCCTATGAGCTATATCTGCGAGCCCGGGCTCTGATCAGCCGGGATAATTCGGACGATACGCTGAAAGCGTACGAGGATCTGCAGCGGGCCGTCGCCCTGGATTCAAAATTCACACTCGCCTGGGCGAGTCTTGCAGACATTCTGTCGAAGACATACGCCGAATGGTATCGCGTCTTCCCGCACGGCGGATTACCGGCACCGACCGAGGGCGATCCCCTTCACGATTGGCGCTTGATCTTGACGCAGATGCGCGCCGCAGCGCACACGGCCGCCGAACAGGCCTTGAGAAACGCACCTGGCCTTGCGGAAGGCCACTTGGCGATGGGCCAGGTGTTGTGGCGATTCGACTCGGCTTGGACTGCGGCGGAAACGCAGATCGCGATGGCGCGTGAACTCGAGCCCGGCAACGCGCGAATCCTGCTGGAAGCGGCGGAGCTTAATATCAATCTTGGACGAGTGCCCGAAGGCATACAGCTGGCGCAGCGTGCAGCCGCACTGGATCCTCTCGGACGCGCTTCATTCATAGTCGCGTGGGGACAATTCGTGGCTGGAGCGGTGGATGAGGCACAGTTGTCTCTGCAACGATACATCGAGCTGTATCCAACCGCTTCGCGCGTACACTACCGGAACGCCCTCCTGCTTCTCGCTCGCGGCCTGCACGATGCCGCACTGACGGAGGTTGAGCGGGAGACCCTTGCTCGTTATCGAGAGGCAGGTCTACCACTGGCGCTCGATGCCGCGGGGCGGCGGAGCGACGCCGACCGCGCCCTCGAGGTTGCTGAGCGGAGGGACGGCAATGCAATGGCGTACCAAATTGCCTACATCTACGCTAACCGTATGGATCTCGACCGAGCCTTCGATTGGCTCGAGCGCGCATATCGCCAGGGCGACCCCGGAATGTGTCAGCTAAAGGTGGACCCCATGTTCAGGAACCTACGCGGCGACCCACGCTATACAGCGCTCTTGGACAAAATGAGGCTGTCGGACTCGCGGCCGTAGCTGTCGTCGGCCTGCGGGCCGGATGTGGTGGATAGCCTCGGCTGTCGACGTGACCCCGCGATCCATGGGATGCTGCTGAGTGCGATTCTGTTTCTGCTGGTTGGCGCCTTCGTCGGTTTTCCTCGTGGGCCATTCGGACTGCTTGCATTCATACCCCTGCTCGTCCTTTGTTCGCTTGGCGCTGTGATCGGTGACTTCACGACGGCAGGGGTCGCGGATGCCTGCTTTGGAGGATCCTGGGAGCATGCAGTGAGTGACCGATTTAGCCAATTGCAGTTCCCGGCGTACCGTAATACAATGTAATACATGGCTACCATCACACTGCGGCTTCCCGACGAACTTGATGAGGCGCTTGAGCGCCAGAGTACCGCCGCGGGTGTATCAAAGAGCGACTTGGCGCGGGAAGCCCTGCGCCGCTTTCTCGCAGTGTCCGAGTTCCAGAAGATCCGCGAGAAGCTCGTGCGCCGCGCCCAGGCCCAGGGCATTCATACGGACGATGACGTCTTCGGCGTACTCAATCGACGGTGAAGGCCGTTCTCGATAGCTCGGTCCTGATTGCGGCCGCGATCAGTCGAGCTGGCGTCTGCGCGGAACTCCTGGAGGACGTGCTGACTCATCACGAGCTCGTGCTATCTGAGTACATCGTCGACGAGGTGTGTGAGAAGCTGATCGGGAAGCTCGGCTTCCCAGATAGAGAGGTCCGGCAACTTACGCGCCTGTTGCTGCGAGTCGCGACAATAACTGAGCCTGCCGCCATTCCACCCGGTTCGTGCCGGGACGCAGATGACTTGCCGGTGTTGGGGACCGCCGTTGCCGCCTCCGCGGATTTGCTCGTAAGCGTCGATAAGGACTTGCTGTCGCTGAACGAGTTTATGGGCATTGCGATCATCCGGCCGGGGGACTTTTGGAAGCGCACGACCGGCTAATTGCGGTCATCATTCCGCGTCGTAAGGTCCGCTGACCGGCGCATCGTGATCGTCGTGCTGGGAAGAGATGGCAGGCAGCTGTCGCACACGGTCCCGCGATTCGCACGCAGCATTCGACCAACTTGCGTGCGAATCTGCGTGCGAAAGCTGAAGCGCTTCTGGGCTATTAACGGCAGGCCGAACTCTGCCGTGGTGGGCACTGGATCCCATCTTCTTCTTCCCAAGAATCTTGTATTTGGCTCAGCCGCTGTTGCCGCAGCTCGCCTCGCAATGCCGGAGGATGGAGCGGGTGATGGGAATCGAACCCACGTTAGCAGCTTGGGAAGCTGCAGTTCTACCATTGAACTACACCCGCTTTGGGCGCCTATTCTAGGGACCTCGGAAAAGCGTTGCCAACGGACTTCCGCTGCCTCCCAGAATCGACTTTGCCTGTTATCTCGTTTCGACAGGGGCGAGCTATGAGCAGCTGCTGCAGCGCATCCTCGACGATGCAGATGCAACCCTGCCATCGCTTGGCGCCGCGAAGTCGTATGGATGTGTCGAGGCGTACTATTTTTCTGACCCGGCTCAACGGAAGGCGCACGGGCAGGCGTTCGCGGCGCAGGCGGCACAGAATTCCCGCATGCAACGGGTGACCTTCTGGACGACACCTGACGGAGGAGGCACGGGGCAGGAAGAGTCCTATCCGTTCACCATCGAGGACTTCTTGCCTGTCCCCGGTCCCTGACAGCTGCCTGCTGATTTCACCGCACCAGTCTCCTGTCGCAATTGACGCAG
>JAFAKO010000186.1 GCA_019235245.1 Gammaproteobacteria bacterium | reverse complement strand
AAGAGCGAGGAAGTCTCCTACGATCCTTACGCGCGCCACCGGCCGCTGAAGGCCCGCAGCGGCAAGCGCACCGATCTGCGCAAGCTCTCCGAGTGGATCAAGCAGATGCGCGAGCTCGAGACTCGCAAGAGCGGCGGCGAGGATCCGGAGGAAGGCGAGCCCTAGAGCGGCTCAGCCGATTGCCTCGATGAGCGCGCGCTTGCGCGCGTGCGTCAGCCGATAGAAGCGCCGCAGCTCGCTGAGCACCGCGGCATCCCCCCCGCCATCGGCCGCGACGGCACCGCGTGCGGCGCGGCTGCGTGACAGCAGTCGCTCCAGCCGCGCGCAGAACTTGCCGGCATAGCGGCTCGCCTCGCGATACAGCTCGCCGCGTCCGGCCGCCGCGGCACGCGGGTCCACGTGTGTGCGCTCAAACAGTATGCGGCGCAGCTCCGCGGGAAAGCGTTGCGGCGATTGCCGCCGCAGCAACCAGTAGCTCGCCACGTACTTGTCGACCTCCGCCTGCATTTCCAGCTCGAGCAGCGACACCGGCTTGTCGTGGCCGGCATTCCAGGCGAGATACACGAAATGGCTCACCCCCTCGAGCGCCGTGCACCAATCGGCCACGTTGCCGCCATGCAGCCGCACCAGGGGATTCTCGCGCGACAGGCGTGCGAGCAGATCCGGATCGAGATACAGCGACAGCGCCACCTCATCGCCCCCGTTCGCGGGTTCGGCGACGATCAGCTCCTCCTCCGCGGTCCCGCCGCGGGCGCCCGCGGGCAGGCGCTGCCGGTCGGTCACCAGGAAATCGTAGACGTCGTGAGCGATGCTCACATCGTAGATGCCGCCGATGAGATTCTGCAGCCGCGAGAGCAGCATGCGCTCAGTGCGTGACCGCCGTCCCGGCAGGGGTCGGGTCGACACCGAGGCGCTTGAGCTGCGCGTAGCAGCGCGCACTGCCGGTCTTCAGCCAGATCTCGTAGAGGCGCAGGATGTCGCCGTCGCTCTGCGGGCAGGAGCTCTCGCTCACCTCGTTGAGCGCATCGACCAGCGGCTGAAACTTCTGCGACAGCTCGGCGAACACCGCGGCCAGCACCCGGCCGCGGCCGCGCGCCGTGGACTCCGCCAGCGCCCCGTAAGCGCGGCCGCCCATGGCGATGTGGTAGTCGATATCGATGAGGCTGGTGGCAAAGCCGTGCGCGAAGAAGCCGGCGATGAACAGCGAGACATCGCCGAGGCGCTGCAGATAGCGATGGCGTTCGGGCGTGCCCGGGGCCGCTTCCAGCGCCTCGCACAGCATGGCCGCGAGTGGCTTGAGTCGCAGCCCGTCAGGCGTCATTTCGTAGAGTGCCTCGGAGCGCGCAAACAGGGTGAGCAGGTTGACGACGTAGTGCTCGGTCTGATCCTCGACCGCCAGGTGTTGCCGCACCAATGTGCCGTGCAGGGTGTCGCGGAAGAACTCGCGCAGATTGGCCACCGGCAGAACGCGTTTTGCAGCCTCGCTCATCCTCGCTCGCCTCCTCCAGCCAACTTATTACAACTCACTCCAACTGATATGTAACGACACCGGTGGCGGAAGATTCACCGCTGGCGTTGCGGATTTCCGTGACCGACTGCGCTGAATGAGCACGCCAGCGCCGGCCGACGCTGGCAGCCTGCCAGTGCGAGTGCTGACAGGGCGGCGGCAGGGGCGCCAGCGGCCCAGGCAGTCTCAAACCTGGAACGCGGCCGCCAGCTGCGCGCAATCGCCGACCGTCAGGTCGGCCGGCGCCAGCTCCACGGGCCAGGCAAGCCCGCGGCGGTTCATCCACACGGTGCGCATGCCGGCGGCGCGCGCTGCCTCGACATCGAGGCGCGGGTCATCCCCGACGTAGGCGATGGATGGCAGCGGCAGCAGCAGCTCGTGCGCGAGCCGCTCGAAGCAACGGCGTTCGGGCTTGGCGGCGCCGATGGTGCGCGCGTTCAGGGTCACGGTGAATGCGTGCGCGAGCCCGATGCGTTCCAGGTCGGCGTTGCCGTTGCTGAGTGAAGCGAGCGCATAACGCCGCCGCAGGCGCGCCAGCGACGGTGCGACGTCGGCAAAAATCTCCACCTCGTTGCGTGCCGCGAGGAACACCTCGAAGGCCTGCGCCGCGAGACGCTCTTCATAGCCATGCTCGCGGGCGTGCGCGGCGAGCGCCGCGACGCGCAGGTAGCTGACATCGTGCGCCCTGTGTGGCTCGCGCAGCGCGAGCTGCTCGCGCGCCGCGCGCATCTCGGCGCGCGACAGGCGCATGCGCGGACAATGCTGCTGCAGCCAGCCGGCGAGCCTCTGCTCGGCGCGCTCCAGCACCGGTTCCACGTCCCAGAGTGTATTATCGAGATCGAAGGCGATGGCGCGCACGTCGCTCAGCACCAGCCAAGGTTACCATCCCCATGGCGCCGTTCACTCTCATCATCGGCAACAAGAACTATTCCTCGTGGTCGCTGCGAGCGTGGCTGTTCATGAAGCATGCCGGGCTAGAGTTCGAGGAGATTCTCGTGCCGCTCGATGCGCCGGCGAGCCGCGAGCAGCTCGAACGTTACAGCCCGAGCGGGCGGGTGCCGGTATTGCAGCATGGCAAGCTGGCGGTGTGGGACTCGTTCGCCATCTGTGAATACGTCGCCGAGCTGACCGGTCGCGGCTGGCCGCGGGCCCAGGAAGCGCGCGCCGTGGCACGCTCGGTCTGCGCCGAGATGCACGCCGGCTTCACCACGCTGTGCTCGCTGTGGCCGATGAACGCCCGCGCCCGCAATCGGCGCACGGCGGTGACCGCGGGCCTGGAAGCCGACGTCGAGCGCATCGACGAGATCTGGAACGACTGCCGCAGCCGCTTCGGCGGCGACGGACCCTGGCTGTTCGGTGATTACAGCGTCGCGGACGCGATGTATGCGCCGGTGGTGCTGCGTTTCAACACCTACGGCGCGCACATCTCCCAGACGGCGCGCTGGTACATGGCGAGCGTCCTCGAGGACGGCGCACTGCAGGACTGGCTGAGCGCCGCGAAGCAGGAACGCTGGACGATCGCCGCCGATGAAGTCGGCTGAGCCGGCTGCAGGTCGCAGCACGCAGCGTCGGCGCCGGCCGTGGCCTGCGCTCATCCTGTGCCTCGGCGCACTGGCAGTGCCCGCGGTGCGCGGCCTCGAAGCGGCGGATGCCCGTCCGCCCTTCACGGTCGAAGACCTGGTGACGCTCAAGCGCATCAGCGATCCGCAGGTCTCCCCCGACGGACGCTTCCTCGTGTTCGTGCAGCTCGACACCGACCGCGCTGCCAACAAGGCCCACACCAGCCTGTGGCTCATGGCACTCGCAGCCCACGCCCATCCGCAGCAGCTCACCGATGCCGGGGACGGCGACTCGAGCCCACGCTGGTCCCCGGACGGTCGCACGCTGTTCTTCCTTTCTTCACGCTCGGGAAGCCAACAGGTGTGGCGCCTGGTGCTGAGCGGCGCGGAAGCCCGGCGCATCAGCGACTTCCCGCTCGATGTCGGCTCGCTCAAGGTCGCACCGGATGGCAAGTCGATCGCCGTCTCCATGGACGTATTCCCCGACTGCGCCACGCTCGCCTGCACGCATGAGCGGCTCGAGGCGCGCGCCAAGTCCCGGGCGAGCGGCCGTGTGTACGAGCACCTCTTCGTGCGTCACTGGGATCGCTGGCGGGACGGTACGCGCTCGCACCTGTTCATCCTGCCGGCCGCTGCGGCGGCGCCCTTGACTGCGGCGCTGGACGTGATGCCCGGTTTCGACGCCGACGTGCCGGGCAAGCCTTTCGGCTCGGACGAGGGCTTTGCCTTCAGCCCGGACGGACGCACGCTGGTGTTCGCGGCGCGGCTCGCCCCGCGCGATGAGGCCTGGTCCACCAACTTCGATCTCTACCAGGTGCCGGTGGCCGGCGGCGCGGCACCCCTCAATCTCACTGCCAGCAATCCCGCGTGCGACGCGCAGCCGGTGTTCCTGGCAAACGGGGATCTGGCGTGGATTGCACAGGAGCGGCCGGGCTTCGAGGCCGATCGCTTCCAAGTCATGGTGCGCCGCGCCCGTGGCGGCGTGGTGAGTCCTCTGACGGCCGGCTGGGACCGATCGGTGGCGCGACTCGGTGCCACCCCCGACGGACACGCGTTGCTCGCGGCGGTAGACGAGCTCGGACAGCGGGTGCTCTACCGCATCGATCCGCGCAACGGCACGCCGACACGGCTGACCTCGGTCGGCGAGGTGGAGGCCTTCAGCGCGAGCGACGACCGCGTGGTGTTCGCGCGCGCCGACCTCGGCGGACCGGTCGACCTGTACGCGGTCGGGCTGCGCGGCGGCGAGCCGCAGCGGCTCACCGATGTGAACCGGGAGCTGCTCGCCGCGCGGCATCTGAGCGAGTACCAGCAGTTCAGCTTCCGCGGCTGGAACGGCGAGACCGTGCGCGGCTACGTCATGAAGCCGTGGGGGTACGAGCCGGGCCGCCGCTACCCGATTGCCTTCGTGGTGCACGGCGGCCCGCAGGTGAGCATGGGCAATCTCTGGACCTATCGCTGGAACGCGCAGGCGTTCGCCGGCGGCGGCTACGCGGTCGTGATGATCGACTTCCACGGCTCGCCCGGTTACGGCCAGGCCTTTACCGACTCCATCAGCGGCGACTGGGGCGGCAAGCCACTGGTGGACCTGCAGCAGGGCCTGGCCGCCGCCCTCGAGCAGTTCCCGTGGCTCGATGGCGAGCGCGCCTGTGCGCTCGGCGGATCCTACGGCGGCTTCATGATGAACTGGATCGAGGGCAACTGGCCGGAGCGCTTCCGCTGCATCGTCGACCACGACGGCGTGTTCGACCAGCGCATGATGTATTACTCGACCGAGGAGCTGTGGTTTCCGGAGTGGGAGTTCGACGGGCCGTACTACCAGAATCCGCAGGGTTACGAACGGTTCAATCCGGTCGAGCTCGTCTCGAAGTGGCGCACGCCGATCCTGGTGATCCACGGCGAGCAGGACTTCCGCGTGCCTTACACGCAGGGGCTCGGCGCATTCACGGCGGCGCAGCGCCGCGGGATCGAAAGCAGGCTACTGGTCTACCCCGATGAGAATCACTGGGTGCTGAAGACGGCCGACAGCGAGCTGTGGTACCACACCGTCCTCTCCTGGCTCGACGCTCATCTGAAGAATTGAACGCACCAGCCGAGCACTCCGTAGAAAGGCGGCGAAGGGGCTCGACGCTCATCTGAAGAATTGAACGCACCAGCCGAGCACTCCGTAGAAAGGCCGGCGAAGGGGCTCGACGCGCATCTGAAAAATTGAACGCCGAGCACCGCCGCCCCGTAGCGCCGCGCCTCAATGCGATCGCGTGCGGCGGAACTTGTAATCACCGATCGTCAGGACACCTTCCGCGAACTCGGCCTGGTGCAGGATCGCGCCGTGGCCGGCGTCGGGACAGACCTTGGGGTCGTGGGTTGCCACGAAGCCGGAATCGGTTTTCTTCCACAGCAGCTGACAGGCTTCCGGCTGCACGTCCTCCAGCACCATGCCCGTGAACAGGTCCTTGTTCTGCTGGCCATCGCGCCAGCGCAGCGGCTCGACCAGCTCGTACAACGTCTCGACGATGCCGAGCTTGTCGTCCACGGTGAAGGAGTACATTTTCTGACTGAAGACCCGGCGCGGATCATCCGCCGCGGTCTCCTGCGCGTAGTACACGTAGTGGCCGAGCCTCGGGGTGTAGACGTGCGTGATGGTGAGCGCGACCGCATCGTGCGGCGGATTAACATGATTGCGAACGTCCGCATCGGCCTGCGCCGTGTTGTCGTAGTGGCCGGGGAGCACCGCGAGCAGCCCGGCCAGCTCGGTTTCGTGGACCTTGGTCTGATCGGTGCAGGCGCCGAGCGGCAGCAGCGCCGCGAGCAGCAGCGCCGCGAGCAGCAGCGCCGCGAGCAGCAGCGCACCGGCCCGCGCGGTACGGCGCGTGCGCTCAGCCATAGGATGCGCGCCACTGCGCGCGGTACTTCAGTCCGAGGTCCATGAGGCGCTCGAGCAGCTCGCCGTACGCTGTGCCGGCGGCACGCGCGGACTCGGCGAAATCCTCGGCGGTCTCGAGATTGGGGTTGGCGTTGGCCTCGAGCACGTACACCTGACCCTGCGGGGTGACGCGGAAATCCATGCGAGCATAACCTGACATGCCGAGCGCCCGGTAGATGCGGCGCGAGAGGCGGTCGAGCGCCGCGAGCACCGGCGGCGGCAGGTCCGCCGCGGCGTGGGTGGTGATGCCGTACTTCGCCTGGTAGCGCTTGTCCCACTTCACCTTGCGCGTGGCGATGGCGGCCAGGGAGTCGGGCATCGAGCCGAACACCATCTCCCACACCGGCAGTCGCGTCAGCCGATCGTTGCCCATGACCCCGACGTACAGCTCGCGGCCTTCGATGAACTCCTCCACCAGCGCATCGGACTTCACCTGCTCGTGCACGAAGGCGATGCGCTCCTTCAGTCGCGCCGCATCCTCGACCACCGAGGCCTGCGCGATGCCGAGCGAGGCGTCCTCGACGGTCGACTTCACGAACAGCGGAAAGCGCAGCTTGCGCGGCACGTGGAAGCGCGCGCCGCGGCGGAAGACGGCGAACTGCGGCGTGGCGATGCGGTGGAAGCTGAGCAGCTGCTTGCACAGCGATTTATCGCGCGACAGCAGCAGTCCGCGCGGGTTGCAGCCGGTGTAGGGCTGCCGCAGCAGCTCGAGAAACGCGACCACGTGCTGGTCGTAGGTGACGATGCCGTCGAATTCCTCGAGGAGGTTGAAGACGATGTCCGGTTCCCAATCTGCGATGGCGCTGCGCAGCTCCGTCAGGCTGTCGAGCACGCCGAGACACCGTACCTCATGGCCGAGGGTGCGCAGCTCGCTGGCGACGTCGTACTCGGTGCGCCACTCCTCGATCTCCCTGTCGCTGCGGCCTTCGAGGCTCTCCGGTGGCACCAGGCTCGCGTGTACGACGACGAGCGTCCGCAGCCGCTTCATAAGGGCAGCTGGGGAGTCTCGCCCTGGGAGTACACCGCGGTGAGCCGCTCGAGCATCCAGCGTGAGTAACGCAGCGCGTCGCGGCGATTGCCGCGCACGTACAGCTGCAGCTCGCCGCTGCGCTCGATGAGCATGTGCAGCACCTGCTCGACGCTGTAGCGATCGCTGCCGAGGGCGCGGGCGACGCCCGCGGTCAGAGCCCGCGTGTGGCTGCGCAGCAGGGTCGAGGCGCGCAGCGCGCCCCGTCGCAGCGGTTGCGGCGTGAAGGCGCGCTGCAGGAGCTCATCCGCCAGGCCGCGGCGGATCAGACGGTTGCGGGCCAGCTTGCGCCGGTAATGCTGCGCGAGGGTGCGGCGGTTGTGCTCGAGGGGCTCGATGCGCAGACGGTTGCGCACCGGAGCGGGCTTGCGGCGCACGCTGGCGATGAGCTCATCGACCGCCTTCAGCTTGTGCAGCGCCGGCCAGCCGGCGTAGCTCTTGCGCCAGCCGGACTTCGGCGCGACCCACACCGCGAAGGTCTCGGCAAAATCCTCGGTGGGATGCGCCTGGGCATACCACTCGCCCAAGTGGTGCACGTAGCGCCGGCTGCCCGCGCGCGCGCGGTAGCGCGCCGGGTACGGGCGCGATGCCGGTCCAAACACCTCGCGCCAGCGCCGCCGCCGCCGCAGCCGGTAGGCATTATCGAGCGCATGCCCGGCCTCGTGACGCAAAATCCGCATCAGCAGGCGCGAGTTTCCGCCCTCGGCCTCGCCCATGATGCGCCGTTCGAGCCGCTCGAGCCGCGGGTGCGCGAGGTAGAACGGAACGGCAAGACCCGGCACACCATCGGGGGAAAACCATTCCTCCGACAGCCACACGTGCGGCCGCAGCGACAACCCGCGTCGCTCGAGATCGGAATAGAGCCGCCGCACGTGCGGCGCGACCGCCGAGCGCTCGATCGACAGTCGCAGGTCGCAGAAGCGCATGCGCAGCAGCTGCTCGTCGGTGAATCGCACCCACGGGCGGGGGCGGCGGCGCACGGATTTAGGGCGCCGGGTGGCGCGTGGCAGCGGCATGGTTCGGGTGGACTCGGGAGATGGCTCGAGGAGAGCTTACCCAACTCCCCGGGCGCTGTCTGCGGGCCGCGGCCGCTCGGCGGCGGCCCGCTAGGTGCCGAGGTCGAGAAGCGCGTGCGCGAGCAGCCGGTCGGCGCTGCCCTCGAGCCACTGCCGATTCATCAGGCTGTCGCGCCAGGTGGCCGGGACCGCGTCCACGCCGTAATGGGCCCCGGCGAGAGCGCCGCACACAGCGGCGATGACATCGCTGTTGCCGCCCTGGTTGGCGGCGGCAAGAACCGCCCCGCGGAAATTGCCCGCGCCTTCGAAGGCCGCCACCGCGGCCGCCAGCGTCCCGGGCGCGCCTTCCGGTTTGGTCTCGGCCGGAAGCTGGCGCTGGGCCGCCGCCAGGATCGCGGACTTCGGACGTCCCCAAAGCGCCGCGTGCAAAGCCTCGGCGAGTCCACGGCAGGCAGCGAGCACGAGCGGCGCCTGGCAGGTGATGCGTGCAGCCTGGGCGGCCTGCTCGGCCGCGGTGGAGGCGCCCTGTGCAAAGTAGTAGAGGGTGACGGGGGCGACCCGCGAAAGACTCTCCGGGTCGAGCATCGCCGGGTCGTGGCTGCCCGAGAAGGGCTGCCGGCGCCATTGGGCCAGTGCCAGTGCACGCGCAGTGCCGGCGGTGATGCCGACGCACTGCCCGGTTGCCGACAAGTACCCTTCCTGCTGCCAGCGTCGGTAGCGCGCCACCTGGTCAGGGGCGTCGAACCCCTCGCACTCGAGCAGACTCTCGGCGAGACACAGGGCCATGGCGGTATCGTCCGTCCAGGCGCCGCGCGGCAGATCGAAGGGCCCGCCTCCCAGCATGTCCCCCACCGGGGTGAAGCGGCCCGGGCGGCGGTGCTGGGTTGCCGCAGCGACCGCATCGCCCGCGGCGAGACCGAGCAGTGCTCCATGAAATCGCCCACGCAGCCCGCGGGCTGCGGCGAGCGTCGCAGGCTCGAGGAGCGGATCGGATTCCCCCGGCGTCCGCGGGGTCCAGCGCCGCACGTACTCGACCTGCTCCGGCGTCTCGGGCACGGAGGGCCACAGTCCCGAGCGGGCGCTCTGCTGCCAGAGACGGTTGAGCTCGCCGAGCGCCTGATCGCCGATGAATCCGTGCTCCGCGAGGAGACACCCCGCCACCATCCCCGTGCGGCCGATACCCGCGCGGCAGTGCAGGTAGATGACACGCCGCTCGCGCAGGGCTTTGCCCAGACAATCCAGGATCTCGGACATCTGGGCGGAGGCGCTCGGCGTTCCGTGGTCCGGGATGGGGCGCCGCAGGTAGAGCACTCCCTCGGGGAGCGCCGCCTCGTAGGACGGGATTTCCTGAGGCTGTGTGAGATCGAGAAAGCAGTCGATCCCTGCCCCCATCAGCCGGGCCAGCCGCTCGCGTGTCATCTCGGCGTTTGCCCCGCCGGGGTATTCGCCGGCGAGCAGCCGCCCCGGGAGCACCCAATACGAATTTGCCAGCGGCAGGGCGGAGGCGGTTCCGCCAGTCGGCAGCTTCACGGCAGCGCGGCGGGAAGCTCGCGCTTCCCCAGCGTGCTGAGAGCCTCCGCGAGCGCCTCCTCCTCCGGTTCGCTCATGGCCACGACGCGTTGCGCGTCCAGGCCGCCGAAATCGAAGCGACGGGGGTCACCCAGGTGCTCGAGCTCCACGCTGCGCAGCGCGGAGGCGATCGAGGCGGTGCGACCGGGAAACTCCCGCTCCCACGCGGCCAGCATCTTTTTCACCGCGACGCGCTGCATATTCTCCTGCGAGCCGCACAGCCGGCAGGGGATGAGCGGAAAGGCGCGGCCGCGCGCGTAACGTGCGATGTCGCGCTCGGCGAGGTAGGCGAGAGGCCGGATCACGATGTGGCGGCCGTCATCGGAGAGCAGCTTCGGTGCCATCGCCTTCAAGCGCCCGGCAAAGAACAGGTTGAGGAACAGCGTCTCGACGATGTCGTCGCGGTGATGGCCGAGCGCGATCTTGCCGATGCCGTTCTCGGCGGCGAAGCGGTAGAGCGCACCGCGGCGCAGCCGCGAGCACAGCCCGCAGAGCGTCTGGCCTGCCGGCACGACGCGCTTCACCACGCTGTAGGTGTCCTGCTCGATGATGTGGAACGGCACGCCGAGGCGGCGGAGATACTCCGGCAGCACGTGGGCCGGGAATCCCGGCTGCTTCTGGTCGAGGTTCACGGCGAGCAGCTCGAAGCTGACCGGGGCGCTGCGCTGCAGGGACAGCAGCATGTCGAGCAGCGTGAAGGAGTCCTTGCCGCCCGAGAGGCACACCATCACCCGATCGCCATCGCGGATCATGCGGTAGTCGGCGATGCACCGGCCGACCGCACCGCGCAACTGCGCGGTGAGGCGCTTGAGAGTACGGGACGGTTTTGTCAAAGGCGGCTCAGGCCGCGGCGCTGCTGGCGGCTGTCTCGAGATACTTTGCCTCGACGTAGCGCACGAAGGAAGTGGCCGACAGCGGCTTGCCCGTGGCGCTCTTCAGCAGCTCCTGCACCGGTACCTTGGCTCCGAGCTCATGCACGTGCGTGCGCAGCCAGCCGAAGAGACCGGAGAATTCCCCGTGAGCCAGCTGCTCATCGAGCGCCGGCAGCTCCGCCCGCAGGCTCTCGTAGAGCTGGGCCGCGATGACGGCTCCGAGCGCGTACGAGGGGAAGTAGCCGAATGAGCCGACGGCCCAGTGGATGTCCTGCAGACAGCCCTCGACATCGTTGGTGGGGCGGATGCCGAGCCGCTGCTCCATGCCGGCATTCCAGGCGGCGGCGAGATCGCGCACCGCCAGCTCCCCCGACAGCAACTGCTTCTCGAGCTCGTAGCGCAGCATGATGTGCAGCGGGTAGGTGAGCTCGTCGGCATCGACACGGATCAGCCCGCGCTGCACTCGCGTCAGGTGGCCGTAGAGGTTCTCGACGTCCCATTCCGGTCCACTCGCGCCAAAGTGCTTGATGAGCAGCGGCTGGACATAGCGTATGAACGGGCGGCTGCGGCACACCATCATCTCGATGAGCAGCGACTGGCTCTCCTCGAGCGCCATGCCGCGATCTCTACCCACCGGCTGGTCACGCCACTCGTGTGGCAGACCGAGGTCGTACATCGCATGCCCGGTCTCGTGCAGCGCGCCGAGCAGCCCGGTGAACGGGTCGTTCGCGTCGAAACGCGTGGTGACGCGGATGTCGCCCGGAACACCCTCGGTAAAGGGGTGCTCGCTCTCGTCCAGGCGCCCGCGATCGAAGGGGAAGCCGACCGCTTTCATCACCTCTACCACCAGCGCCCGCTGCTTGACGGAGGGGAACTTGCCCCCTAGGGACAGGAGCGGCCGGCTCTCCTGCACCACGATCGACTCGCGGATCAGGGCCGGGAGGCGCCGCGAGAGCGCCTTGAACATGGCATCGATGTCGGCGGTCGTGAGCCCCGGGCTGAACTCATCCACCAGGGCGTCATAAGGTGCGAGATTCAGCGCCTGTCCCAGGAGCGCGGCTTTGTCGCGCACCAGATGAACCACCTCTTCGAGGTAGGGGGCGAAGGCCTCGAACTTGCCCTGGGCGCGAGCCTCGAGCCAGCGCGACTCCGCGCGCGAAGCGGCCTTGGTCAGCCTGGAGACGAGCGTGACCGGGGTGGCGATCGCGTGGTCGCGCTGGCGACGCATCTCGCGAAGGTTGGCGATCTGCCAATCGGCGAGCCCGTGGGTGTTCGCCTGGGCGCGGTCCAGGAGACGGGTGATCCGGGGCGCAGTCAGCAGCGCATGGTGCTCCGTCTCGAGCGCGGCGAGCTGCTCGCCGCGGACGTCCGCACTCCCACGCGGCATCATCACCGCCGCGTCCCAGCGCAGCAGTGCGAGCGCGCCACGGAAGGCGTGCAGGCGCTTGAACTCCTGCTCGAGTTGCTTGTATGGAGAGGCGGACATGATGGCTTCGGCGACCGATGGGACGCACGTAGTCTACCAGTTTCCCGGCCCCCCCTTCCGGGTCACTGGCATAAATTTCCATAATAATCATGATGTTATACAATATGACATCTATTTGACGATGCTCGGGCCTTGACGCCGCTGCGGCAAAGTGCCGAGGGGGCGACCGCTACCGGGCCGCCTGCCGGGCGGCGCCCGGATGCGATCGTGAGGGATTGCTCGAGGCCGACTTATGTCGCAGCGAGGGCCGCAGCGCCGGCCGGCGTCGCTGCCGCGTTCCCGGATCGGAGCGTGCGAAGTGAGACCCAGGACAGCATGGCCCGTTTGCGTTCGGTTCCCCAGCGGTAGCCGCCGAGTTTTCCATCCTTGCGCAGGACGTTGTGACAGGGAATGAGCCAGGCGACCGGATTGGCGCCCACGGCGTTACCCACGGCCTGGGCCGACCCCGCGGTGCCGGCGGCGCGCGCGAGCGCCTCGTAGGTAGTCGGGCCGGCGGAGCCGAGCTCGAGCAACGCTCGCCAGACCTTGATCTGGAAGTTGGTGCCCTGGAGGGCGAGTCGCAGCACGCGCCCATCGCCCGCTACCCCCGGGCCGCTCCAGATCCGCCGGCTGAGTGCGGCGGCCACCTGGTCATCCCGCTCGGGGGCGGCATTCGGCCAGCGGGCCCTGAACTCCTCGAGGGCCGCGCGCGTGCCGCCGGGCTCGACAAATGCAAGGTGGTTGATGCCCCGCGTGGTGCTCGCCAGCAGCGCGGTCCCGAAAGGCGTGTCAGTGAAGCCGTAGCTCATGGGCACCCCCGATCCGCCCCGCTTCATCTCACCGGGTGTCACCGCATCGATGGTGACCAGGAGATCATGAAGCCGGCCGGGGCCGGACAGCCCGAGGCTGTAGGCCGCATCGAGCACCGAAGCGGAGCCTCCGAGCGTGCGGTGCGCCGCGTGGGCAGTGACGAAGGCGAGGTACTGGCGCGGGGTGACGCCTGCCCAGCGCCGGAACAGCCGGTTGAAATGGAACTCCGAAAGCCGCACCGAGGCGGCGATGGTCGCGAGCCTTGGTTGCTCGCGAAAGTGCTCATCGATGTAGGCGATCGCGCGGGCGACGCGATCGAAGTCGCGGCTGTCGAGAAAGCTCTCGGGGCGGCGGGCGGTGTGCTGCTGGTTCATGGGCACGATGATAGGCGCGCCGCGCGTGGGCGCGACCCGATTCTTGCGCCCGGCTCGGGCGCCGGAGCAGTTCGGTTAAACTCGTGGCGGCTCTACGGCCACAGGTGCGTGTGGGGCCACCTGGCGATGGCCACGCCCACGCCGATCGAAACGACGACCAGCAACGTGACCGTGAGCCCGATCATCACCCGCCGCATGGCGCGATCATAACCTGACAGCTGCTGTCCAAATTAACGGACGCTCCGTGCCCGAGAAATTCGCCGTCTGCCTGCTCGCCTCCGAAGTCGAGCCGCTCTCCAAGACCGGCGGCCTCGCCGACGTTGCCGGCGCGCTCACGCGCTACCTCCACGGCGCAGGTCACGACGTGCGGCTCTTCACCCCCGCCTACGACAGCATCGACCGTGCCGCCTGGTCGGCCGAGCCAGTGCCCGGGCTCACGCAGATCCCCCTCGCCCTCGGCCCGCACTCGTTCGAGTTCTCGGTGCTGCGAGCAGTGCTGCCGCAGGACGCGCCGGTGTTCCTCATCGACTGTCCGCCGCTCTACGCGCGCGGGACGATCTACACCTCCGACGCCGACGAGCATCTGCGCTACCTGCTGCTCACGCGGGCGGCGCTCACCGCGTGTCAGCGCCTGCGCTTCGCGCCGCAGATCATCCACTGCAACGACTGGCACACCGGCTTCGCGCCGCTCTACCTGCGCACCCTCTACGCCGATGAGGCGCTGTTCGCGCGCGCCCGCAGCGTGCTCACGATTCACAACATCGGCTATCAGGGGATATTCGCGGCCACCGAGGTCGCCGACCTGGGCCTGCCACCTGCGGGGCAGCGCCTGTTGTATCAGCCCGAGCTCGCCGCCGGACGCATCAACGCCCTGCGCCACGGCATCCTCTACGCCGACACCATTACCACCGTGAGTCCCACGCACGCGCGTGAGATCTGCAGCGACGAGTACGGCATGGGGCTGCAGGACAGCCTGCGCGAGCGCGCGGCGCAAGGCGCGGTGTCGGGCATTCTCAACGGCGTCGACTACACCGAGTGGGATCCGCGCCACGACCGCTACCTGCCGCTGCACTTCGACAGCGACTCGCTCGCGGTGAAAGCGCAGCTCAAGCGACAGCTGCTGACACGCCGCGCCCTCGAGCCCGCGACCGCGGTGCCGCTCGCCGGCATGGTGAGCCGCCTGGCGGTGCAGAAGGGCATCGAGCTGATGTTCGATGCACTGCCGCGCGTGCTCGCGGCCAGGGCGCTCTCCTTGGTGGTGCTCGGCAGCGGCGAGCCGCGGTACGAGCGGTTCTTCAGCGAGCTCGCGCAGCGCTTTCCGGGCCGCGTCAGCTATCAGCGCGGCTACGACGATGAGCTCGCGCACTGGATCGAGGCGGGCAGCGACATGTTCCTCATGCCCTCGCGCTACGAGCCCTGCGGTCTCAACCAGATGTACAGCCTGCGC
>JAFAKO010000144.1 GCA_019235245.1 Gammaproteobacteria bacterium | reverse complement strand
CAGCGGCTGCGGCAGACCACCCGGGCCCAGAAATCCGGTGGTCGCCTTGGTCCGGTTGTCGGTGACCACCGGCACGACGATGACCGAGGCCGCGGTGATGGAGGCCGGATCGAGCGCACCACCGAATTGCTCGCGGATGACGGCGTTGGTGGAGAAGCCATCGAGCTGGTTCAGAGACTTCTGGTTGGGCCAGGTGGCGTTCGGCGGCTGGATGTTCAAAGCCCCATCCATCGAGCCGGCGAAATAGAGGTCAGTCGGGTACGGCAGCTGCCCGGTCGTCAGGTTGAAGAGCGCGGTATGGCTGGTCGGCTTCGACGGCGGTGTCGAGCCGGAAGGGTTGCCGTTGAGGACAGTGAGGTCTGCCTGGCCGCTGGCGGTACCATAACCGGTATTGCCGCAGCCGCCGACGAGCACCAACACACCCGAGACCAATGCGGCGGCAATCAGTCTTTTCATATCCCTCGTAGCTCCTGGCCGACCTTCACGCGCACGAGTCAGGCGCGCTGCCGATCGGTGTTCTGCTGTGGTTCGCGAGCCATCTGAGTTCTTGTGGCTCACCGGCCGCGACCCCCCTGATGCCGGTGCTGCTCGAGCGCTGTTGAACGAGCCAAGCTAGAGTACGCTCACGGCCAGAACAGTGGCAAGGTGCGGCCGGGAAAGGACCGAGGGCGCGCTTGGCGTTGGGTGGCAAGTCGAAGCGCAGCTCAGCAAGCCCGGTGCGAGGGGCACAGCGCTCGCGCGTGCTGCGCATCATCGGCGGAACGTGGCGCGGCCGGAAGCTGCGTTTCCCGGCGAGCGCGGCCATCCGCCCGACGCCGGATCGCGTGCGCGAGACGCTCTTCAACTGGCTGGGCGCTGCGGTGCGTGGCGCGCAGTGCCTCGATCTCTTTGCCGGCAGCGGGGCGCTCGGTCTCGAGGCGCTTTCGCGCGGCGCCGCACAGGTGACCTTCATCGAGCGCGACGCGGTGGCGGCGCGCGAGCTCACGCTGCTTCTTACGGAGTGGCAGGCGGGGAATGCGCAGGTGATTCGCGCCGACGCGCTGCGCTACCTGGCGGGCGCCCCCCGCCGGCTCGACATCGTGTTCCTCGATCCGCCTTTTGCGTCGGGACTGCTGAGTGAGGCGGCAGCAGCGCTCGAGCAGCGCGGCTGGCTCGAGCCGGGGGCGCTCATCTATGTCGAGTGTGCCGCCCGCGAGGGGCTGCCGTCGCTGCCGGCGGGGTGGCAGCCGTTGAAGGCGAAGCAGGCCGGAGAGGTCGGTTATCATCTGTTTGCGCACGCCGCGCCGGGCATACAAACGGTATGAAACGCAACGCCGTCTATCCAGGCACCTTCGATCCCATCACCAATGGGCACCAGGACCTGGTGCGCCGCGCCGCTGGGATCTTCGATCACGTGGTCGTGGCCATCGCCGCCAATCCCAACAAGACCCCGCTGTTGAGCGTCGAAAAGCGCGTGGATCTCGCGCGCCGCGTGCTGCACGACCTGCCGAACGTCGAGGTGCAGGGTTACTCGGGTCTCACGGTGAACTTCGCGCGCCGCTATCAGGATGCGGTGATCGTGCGCGGCCTGCGCGCGGTCTCGGACTTCGAGTTCGAGTTTCAGCTCGCCAACATGTCGCGCCATCTCGACCGCAACTTCGAGACCGTGTTTCTCACACCGCAGGAGCCGTTCTCATTCATTTCCTCGACCCTGGTGCGCGAGATCGCCGTGCTCGGCGGGGATGTGAGCGCGTTCGTGCATCCGCTCGTGGAGGCGGAGTTGAAGAAGCACCGCCGCTCCTGAGGGGACGCTTGCGGCGCGCGGCGGCGCGGCGCCTGCGAATGCGCGGCAGCCGGATGCGCTCGGTCGGCACCGGCAACGTTCCCGCGCGCTTCAGCTCCAGGGCGCGCCACAGATACCAGGCCGCGGTCGTACGGTACGGCCTCCAGCGCTCGCCCCAGAGTGCCAACGCCTGGGGACGAGGCAAGCGCCCGAGGCCGTAGGCCGCCTGGAAGCCGCTGCGCACGCCGAAGTCATCGGCCGGGAGCACGTCGGGTCTGCCGAGGTGAAATACCAGCAGCATCTCCACGGTCCAGCGCCCGATGCCGCGCACCTGCGTCAGGCGCTCGATGATCTCGGCATCGCTGAGCTGCAGGAGCGTGGCGGCGTCGGGCACCACGGCGGCGAGGGTTTTCTCGGCCAGGTCCTGCAGCGCAGCCACCTTGGCGAATGAGAACCCCGCGCTGCGCAGGCTCGCCGCCGAGGCGGCCAGCACCTGCTGCGGGGTGGGAAACACTCCGCCGCCGCAGGAGTCCACGAGCCGCTTGAGGATGGTGTTAGCGGCCGTGCCGTTCAGCTGCTGATGGGCAATGGCGCGCGCCAGTGTCTGAAAGGGATGGCAGTCGGCCTCGATGGCGAGCCGGCACGGACCGACGACGCGGATCAGGTTGCCGAGCACGGCGTCGGCGCGCGCGAGATGCTCGATGATGCGCCGGCTCATGTGCGCACTCCCTTCACGGGCCCCTCAGGTCTGACAGTGGGGGCAATAGTAGGTGGAGCGCTGTCCCTGGGTCACGGCCCGTACCGCATGGCCGCAGCGGCGGCAGGGCTTGCCGCGCCGCTCGTAGACGTACAGGCGCTGGCGGAAATAACCGGGAGCGCCGTCCGCCCCCAGATAATCGCGCAGCGTCGTGCCGCCGGAGCGGATCGCCTGCCGCAGTACCGTGCGCACCGCGCGCACCAGGCGAGCCGCATCCGGGCGCGACAGACTGCGCGCCGCCCGCCCCGGGCGCAGACGTGCCCGGAACAGCGCCTCGCTCGCGTAGATATTGCCGACGCCGACGACCAGGCGGCTGTTCATCAGCAGCTGCTTGATCGCGACGCGCCGTCCGCGGGTGATGCGATACAGGTAGTTGGCATCGAATGCCCTCGAGAAGGGCTCGGGTGCGAGCTGCGCGAGCAGCGGATGGCGCTCGGGCTTCCCGCCGCTCGTATAGAGGAGACTGCCGAAGCGGCGCGGATCGTTGAAGCGCAGCGCGACCCCCGAATCGAGCACCAGGTCGAAATGATCATGGCTGCGGCGCTGCGTGGCCGCCGGCACCACGCGCAGATTGCCCGACATGCCGAGGTGCAGCAGCAAGGTCCCCGACTCGAGTGCCAGCAGCAGGTACTTGGCGCGGCGGCCGACACGCACGATGCGCTGGCCGGCGACGGTGCGCGGGAGAGTGCGCGCCACCGGCCAGCGCAGCCGCGGCTCGTACACGCTGAGCCGCGCGATGCGCCGGCCGCGTACATGCGGCGCCAGCCCGCGCCGCGTCGTCTCGACTTCGGGGAGCTCGGGCAGAGCTACTTGATCTTCGATTCTTTGTAGGCGACGTGCTTACGTGCCACCGGATCGAATTTGCGCACTTCCATCTTGTCCGGATGCAGGCGCTTGTTCTTGGTCGTGACGTAGAAGTGGCCCGTTCCGGCCGAGGAAAGCAGCTTGACCTTCTCGCGCATGATGGCTCCTTCGACTGCAGCTCAGAACTTGTGACCCTGGGCGCGCAGCTCGGCGATGACCTTGTCGATGCCCTTCTTCTCCACCGTGCGCATGCCGCTGGTGGTGAGGCGCAGCGTCACCCAGCGCTTCTCGGTCTCCAGCCAGAAACGCTGCGTGTGCAGGTTCGGCAGGAAGCGGCGGCGCTTCTTGTTGTTGGCGTGGGAGACGCGGTTACCGACTGCCGGCTTCTTGCCGGTGATCTCGCAGACGCGGGACATAGAACAACCTTGAGATTCAATGATTTAGGGCATCACGGGCAATGGTCGCCGGGCCCCGGGCCGGGCTTTATACCAGCCCCGCGAGACGACCACAAGGACCGCCCGCCCTAGAGCAGCCCCCGCTCGACGAAGGACAGGCAGCACCCATCGCCGATGATGAAGTGATCGAGTACCCGCACGTCGACGAGTGCCAGCGCTTCCTTCAGCCGACGGGTGATGAGCTCGTCCGCCTGACTGGGCTCGAGGACACCCGAGGGGTGGTTATGCGCGAAGATGACCGATGCCGCATTGTGGAGCAGAGTCTGTCGCAGCACCTCGCGTGGGTGCACGCCGGCGCGGTCGATGGTGCCGCGGAACAGCTCCTCGAAGGCGATGAGCCGGTTGCGGTTATCGAGGTAGAGGCAGCAGAACACCTCGAAGGGCCGATCGCGCAGCTGCGCGATCAGAAAGCTGCGCGTCGCTTCGGGGGCCGCGAGCGTCGGCCCGAGGCGCAGGGCTTCCTGAAAATGTCGCCGCGCGAGCTCCAGCGCCGCTTTGAGCGTGGCATAGCGTGCCGGTCCGATCCCGGATTCCCGCAGCGCGTGCCCGGCCTCCGCGCTCAGCAGCGCCCGCAGCGAGCCAAACCGCGCGATGAGCGTGCGCGCGAGATCGACTGCCGAGGAGCCGCGCATGCCCGAACCAAACAGCAGTGCCAGCAGCTCGGCGTCGGAGAGCGCTTGGGCGCCGCGCTCGAGCAATTTCTCACGGGGCCGCTCGGCATCGGGCCAGTGGCGGATACTCATGAGATCGGAGTGTAGGGAGCATCGCGAGCGGGGACAGCGCGGAAAAACAGCGTAAACATACTCATTACCGCCGGTTCTAAGGTCCCGCCCGCAGGTCATGAAGAGCCGCGGGGGCTGAGTTTTCGCGCCGCAGTGCGCTCTTTTTCACGGCCAGCAACTTCGGCTGCACCCTGGCGGAGCCGCGGTGCGATAATCGGTCCGAGGGGTGCGGCACATGCACGGCAAGCACATCGTGGTCGGGGTTACCGGTGGAATTGCGGCGTACAAGTCGCCGGACCTGGTGCGGCGGGTGCGCGAGCGCGGCGCCGAGGTCCAGGTGGTGATGACCGGTGCCGCGCGGGAATTCGTCACCGCCACGACTTTCCAGGCGGTCTCGGGGCGCCCGGTGCGCAGTGACCTGTGGGACGCCCAGGCCGAGGCGGCCATGGGGCACATCGAGCTGGCCCGCTGGGCGGATGCCGTGATCGTCGCTCCGGCGAGCGCCGATTTCCTCGCACGGCTCGCCGCCGGGATGGCGGACGATCTGCTTACGACGCTGTGTCTCGCCACCGCGGCGCCGATCGCGGTGGCCCCCGCGATGAACCATGTGATGTGGGCGAATGCCGCCACGCGGGCCAACGTGGCCGTGCTCGCCGCGCGCGGGGTGCAGATCTATGGCCCCGGCGAAGGCGACCAGGCCTGTGGCGAAAGCGGCGAGGGCCGCATGCTCGAGCCGCTCGATCTGGCGGAGCGGTTGCAGCTGCTGCTGCCGGGCGAGGGATCGCTGGGCGGCCGCCGCGTACTCGTTACCGCAGGGCCCACGCGCGAGCGCATCGACCCGGTGCGCTTCATCAGCAATCGCAGCTCCGGGAAGATGGGCTTTGCCGTCGCGCAGGCGGCGCGCGAGGCGGGTGCGAACGTCGTGCTCGTGGCGGGCCCGGTCGGCCTGCCGACCCCCGCCGGTGTGCGGCGCATCGATGTGGAGAGCGCCGCCGACATGCTCGGCGCGGTGCTGCAGGAACTACCCGGCACGGACTTGTTCATCTCGACGGCAGCGGTCGCGGACTACCGGCCGGCGCGTGCCGCGCAGCAGAAAATCAAGAAACACGACGAGCGGCTCGATCTCGCCATGGAGCGCACCGCCGATGTGCTCGCCACGGTGGCGGCGCGCAGCGAGCGGCCGTTCGTCGTCGGCTTCGCCGCCGAGACCGAGTCGGTGGAGCAGAACGCGCGCACCAAGCTGCTGAAGAAGAATCTCGACATGATTGCCGCCAACGAGGTCGGCCACGACAAGGCCTTCGACAGCGAGGACAATCAGCTCATCGTCCTGACCCGCGGCGCGCGGCACGAGCTCGGGCACGCCGGCAAGCTCACCCTCGCCCGTGGGCTCATCGCACTGATCGCGCAAGAGATGGCTGCGCGCAGCGGCGCGCGCCAACGCGGTTCGGCGCTCGCTTGAGCGAAACACCGGCTCGCCGCGCGCTGCAGGTGCGCATCCTCGACGCACGTCTCGGCACCGAGTTTCCGCTGCCGGCGTACGCCACCGAGGGGTCTGCCGGGCTCGATCTGCGCGCCTGTCTGCAGACTCCACTGGTACTTGCCGCGGGCAGCGCCGAGCTCATTCCGACCGGGCTAGCGATCCACCTCGAGGATTCCTCACTCGCCGCGGTGATACTGCCGCGCTCCGGGCTCGGCCACCGACACGGCATCGTGCTCGGCAATCTCGTCGGGCTGATCGACTCCGACTACCAGGGCCAGCTCATGGTGTCCTGCTGGAACCGCTCGGCGGAGCCCTTCACCATCCGCCCGGGCGAGCGCATCGCGCAGCTCGTGGTGGTCCCGGTGGTGCAGGTACGGCTGGACGTGGTGACCGATTTCGCTGCCTCCGCCCGCGGTGCCGGAGGCTTCGGCCATTCCGGCCAACACTGAGAAGGGACTATTCGGCGGAGGCTGCGGCGCGCGGCGCGGTGGCCGTCACGGCTGCCTGCGAGTGGATCGCATGCAGCTCGCGGTAACGCTCGATATCCGACTGGAACTGGGCGCGCAGCGTGGCTTCCTCTGTGCTGTTGGCGCTCAGCGCGCTGCTCTGCACGCGCAGCTCGTTCACCGTGTGCACCAGGTTCTCGGCCAGATCGTCGGGCATGCGCCGGCCGTCCGGTTTCGCGTTGTAGGGGCGATAGGCGAGAACGCGTGACTGCAGGGTGGCGAGCCGGCCGCGCAGGCTCTCCAGGTATTGCTCGAGGGCGGCGCGCTGGCCTTTCAGCTGATCGAGGCGCACGTCCCGCAGCGCCTCGATGTCCTTCACCGAGGTGTAGGTGGAGACGAGGAATGCGTCGTGCTGCTTCTGCTTCATCAGCGCCTCACGGGCGCGTGCCGCCACGGCCTCCTCCTCGGGGCTCTTCTGCGCATCGAGATGGCCGACTTCGACACCCTGGGAGTTGAGGATGGCGCGGTCCTGGCTGGCGTACTGCGGTGGGATGTTATCTCCGTAGTGCACCACGCCCTGCTCATCCACCCAGCGGTAGGCGATGCCCTTCGAGCTCGAAGAGGAGTGCGGGGTCGGCGCGGCCCAGGCGGCAGCGCCGAGCGCGGCGGCGGCGAGCAGTGCCAGGGATCGGAGGCGCCAGGCTACGAGCATATGTTTATATTCCGCTGCCCGCACGGCCGCTGGCAAGCTCAGCGCACGCCGTAACGCTGCCGATAGGCGCGCAGAGCTGTGAGCTGGTCGTCAGAAATGCGCGCCCGGCCGTTGGCGGGCCGAGACAGTGCCTCGATGAGATCGGCGAGTGTGACGACGCTCACACATCGCACACCCTCGGTCTGCTCCAGCTCCTGCACCGCGCTCAGCGCGCCTTGGCCGCGCTCCTGTCGGTCGAGGGCGAGCGCTACGCCAACCGGTTGCGCGCCGGCGGCGCGGATCAGGGCGAGC
>JAFAKO010000126.1 GCA_019235245.1 Gammaproteobacteria bacterium | reverse complement strand
CGGGATCGGCTACCTGGACTTCCTCGCGCACCTCGGGCCCGTGGCGGTCGGCGGGTTGCTGCTCGACTGGGGGCTGCTCGACTTTATCCACCTGCGCGGCGCCGCGGCACGGCAGGCCCCGGCCGCGCCCCGCGGCGTGCGCAACCGTCCGGCGCTCAAACCGCTGATCGTGCTGCTGCTGGTGCTCGCGGGCTTCATCGCCGGCGTCCCGCCGGCTTTGATGGCGGCGATCGGGGCGGCGCTGCTGCTCATCACGCGTACCACCGAGCCGCGACGCGTGTACGATGAGGTCGACTGGGGTCTGCTGGTGTTCTTCATCGGACTGTTCATCATCGTCGGCGGCGCCGAGCGCGCCGGGCTCACCGACCGGCTGCTGCAGCCCTTCCTCCACTGGAATCTGCAGCGCGTCTGGGCCTATTCCGCGCTCACCGCGATGCTCTCCAACATCGTGAGCAACGTGCCGGCGGTAGTGCTGCTGAAGTCGCTGGTCCCGGCGCTCCCCGATCCACATCTCGGCTGGCTGACACTGGCGATGTCCAGCACGCTCGCGGGAAACCTCACCATCACCGGTTCGGTGGCGAACATCATCGTCGTCGAGCGGGCGCGGCCCGCGGTGCACATCGGGTTCCGTGAATACTTCCGGCTGGGTCTGCCCCTCACTGCAGTCACGCTCGCCTGGGGTATCCTCTGGCTCAGCCTGGTGCGCTTGTGATGAAGAACGAACCCGCAGCCGAACCGCTCACCGCCATTCACACCCAGGTGATTGCCGCCCGCGAGGGCCGCGATCCGCGCGTCATCGCGCGCCTGTTCTCCGGCTGGGCCGTGTTCGGCACGCAGCAGTTCGTGCGCGGCTACCTGCTGCTGCTCCCCGATCCGGTGGTGCCGAATCTCAATGCCCTGGGCGCGCGTGAGCGCATCGCCTTCCTCTCCGACATGTCGCGGCTCGGCGATGCGCTGCTGAAGGTGACCGGCGCGGTCCGCATCAACTACGCCATATTCGGCAACCAGGAGCCGGCCCTGCACGCGCACGTGATCCCACGCTACGCTCACGAGCCCGAGGAGCTGCGCGCTGCGCAGCCCTGGGCGTACGACTGGACGGCAGCGCCGCTGTTCGAGCGGTCTGCCTTCCAGGAGCTGGCGGGGAGCCTGCTGCGCGAGCTGACGCGTCTCGGCGTCACCAAGCCGATGCGGTACGAGCCCGGGGCGAACGCCGCGGGCTGACCGGACCGTCCGCCGTCTTACTTTGGCGCGGGCGGGGGCGGCGACGGCGACGGCGACGGCGACTCGGCAGGCGGAGCGGCACCGGTCGGCGGCTGCGGTGCCTTGAAGCTCAGCAGCTCCACTTCGAAGATCAGCATCGCACCGGGTGGAATGCCCGACTTCGGGTGCATGTCGTACGCCAGCTGGGGCGGCACCCACAGCTGGTACTTCGCGCCGGGCTTCATCAGCTGCAGCGCCTCGGTCCAGCCCGGGATCACCCGTGAGACCGGGAAGGTTGCGGGCTGGCCGCGCTTGTAGCTGCTGTCGAACTCCGTGCCATCGAGCAGCGTGCCCTTGTAGTTCACGGTGGCCTCGTCGGTCGCCTTCGGCGACTCGCCGCTTCCGGGAGCCAGGACCTGGTATTGCAGGCCGCTGGAGGTGGTGACGACCCCGGGCTTCTTGCCATTCTCTGCCATGAATTTGGACGCGGCGCGGTGGTTGGCATCCGCCGCGTTCTGGTAGGAGCTGCGCAGCAGCTGGCTGATGTTGCGCTGGTCGGCCTCGGTGAGCTTCACCTTGCCGCTGAGCGCATCGCGGACACCCTGCGCGAGGCGCTGGCTGTTGACGGCATCGGGGCTGATACCGGTGCTGCGCAGCTGGTCGCCCATCGACACGCCGAGACTGTAGCTGACGGCGCTTTTCTCGCTCGCGGCGGCATCGGTGGCGCCCGCCTGCGCGGCGGCGGCCGGCTTCTTCGGCGCGGCGCCCGCAGCGGGCGCTGCCGGCGGCTGCTGCGCCTGCGCGAGCAGTGTGACGAGAGCGGCGGCCGCGCCCAGGAGCAGTGGCATGCGGCGGTGCCGCGTGGATGGCAGTGTCATGAGTCTCCCTTTCAGGGGTCTTGTGGATCAGTCGCCGGGGTGGCGGCGGAAAGTACGTTGAGCTCCTCGTCGCTGAACTGACGCTCGGCCATGGAGTGCCGCGCGCGGTAGAGCTGGGCCGCGGCGACGTACAGGCGCGCCGGCGCTCCCTGTCCGAGGACGCCGGCGTCCGAGCTCACACGCACGGAGAAACCCTCGGCAGTCAGGATCTCAGCCAGGGATTGCGCCGACGGAACGTCGGGGAGCGTCGTGAGCAGTCGCCATTCGGGCTCAGCCATCCCGGTACACTGCCAAATGGGCGATGTTTCTACAATGCGGCTCTTCCCCCCGGGTGACTTAAGTAACCTGCAATGCTCAGCATCCACCAACTCAGCCGCAGCTTCCGCGAAGGCGGACGCGTCCACCGCGTGCTGGATGGGCTCGATGCCGAGGTGGCCGGCGGCCAACGCGTCGCGGTGATGGGGCGCAGCGGCTCGGGGAAGTCGACGCTGCTCAACCTGATCAGCGGCATCGATCGCGCCGACGGCGGCTCGGTGCGCGTGGCGGGGTGCGAGGTGAGCGCTCTCGGCGAGCCCGAACGCACCCGGTTCCGCCGCGCTCACATCGGCTTCGTGTACCAGTTCTTCAACCTCATTCCGACCCTCGATGTGGCGGAGAACGTGCGCCTGGTCCTCGAGCTCAATGGCGTGCGCGGTCGCGCCGCGCGCGAGCGCAGTCTCGCCGCGCTCGCAGATCTCGGCTTGCGGGAGCGGGCCCACAGTGCAGTCGATGCGCTCTCCGGCGGCGAGCAGCAGCGCGTGGCAATCGCCCGCGCGCTGGTGCACGCACCGCAGCTGCTGCTGGCGGATGAGCCGACGGGCAACCTCGACGATGCCACGGCGCGCGAGGTGTTGCCGGCGTTGCTCGGTCTGACGCGCTCGCGCGGGACGACCCTGGTGCTGGTGACCCACGACGAGACCCTCGCCCGGGCTGCCGATCGGGTACTGGAGTTGCGAGACGGGCATCTGCAGGAGCGCACCCTGGCAACGCCGGGCACGGTCACGCGATGAGCGTGCTGCGGGCCGCGAGCGTGCGGCACCTGCTGCGCCACCCCGCGCAGCTGCTGCTCGCACTCCTCGGACTGTCCCTCGGGGTCGGCACCATCGTCGCGGTGGATATCGCCACCGCCAGTGCGCGCCGCGCGTTCGAGCTGTCGCTGCAGGCGGTGAACGGGGCCGCGACGCATCAGGTGAGCGATGGACCGGGCGGCATCGACGAGCGGCTGTACACGGGACTGGTCACCGCGCCGGTGGATGGCGGCCTCGAAGCAACCCGCTACGCGCCCGTGGTGGCCGGCTACGTGTCGGTCGGCGAGCACGTGCTGCAGCTCCTCGGGGTCGATCCGTTCGCGAGCGCGGGGCTCGATGCCGGCGCCGCGCACGGTGCGCCGGCGCTCGCGCTCGCGGACGTGGACGAGCTCCGCCAGTGGTTCACCCGTCCCGGAGCCGTGGTGATGAGCGAGGCGCTCTCCCGCGAGCTCGGCGTGTCGACGGATCAGCCCTTCGAGCTCGAAGTCGGTGGTGTGCGGCACACCGCGCTGCTCATCGCGCGCATCCCGGATGCCGATGCCGGCCCGGGCTTCGATGCGCTGCTGCTCACCGATATCGCCCAGGCACAGGAATGGCTCGGACTGCAGGGACGGCTGACGCGCATCGATGTAAAGGCGCCGGCAGATATGCCCCCTGAAGAGTTCGTGCGCGCGCTGCGTTCGCGGCTGCCGGCCGACCTCGCCGTGAGCAGCACGCGCGCGCAGGCGCGCGAGACCTTCGCGATGACCGACGCCTTCACCATCAATCTCAAGGCCATGAGCCTGCTCGCGCTCCTGGTCGGGACGTTCCTCATCTACGGCGCGGTGAGCTTCGCGGTTGTACAGCGGCGCTCCATCATCGGCATCCTGCGCGCGCTCGGGGCGACCCGCGCCGAGGTGCTCGCGGTGGTGCTCGGCGAAGCGGCGCTGCTCGGCATCGCCGGCGCACTGTGCGGCATGGCGCTCGGGCTGCTCATCGGCCGCGGCCTGGTGCATCTGGTATCGCGGACCATCAACGACCTCTACTTCGTGGTCGCGGTCAACGCGGTGTCGGTGCCGGCGGCTACGCTGCTCAAGGCGCTGGCCGCGGCGCTGGCGACCGCGCTCGTCGGGGCGCTGCTGCCGGCGCTGGAGGTGGTGGCGAGCCCGCCGCGGCTGGCGCTGGCGCGCTCGGTGCTCGAGCTTCGCGCACGCTACTCGGCGCGCGTGCTGCTGCTGGCGAGCGTCCTGCTGGCGCTGGCGGCGGCCCTCGCCATCGCCACCTCGACCCGCAGCCTGCTGGCCGGGTTCGCCGCGCTTTTCCTGCTGTTGCTGAGTGTGGCGGCCGCGACGCCGGCGGCGTTGCAGGCGCTCGCCGCAGGCGCGGCGCGCATCGCGAGCGCCTTCAGCACCACCACGAGGCTCGCCTGCGCAGACATCGCCGCTTCCCTCAGCCGCACCGGCGTCGCGATCGCGGCGCTCGGCATGGCACTCACCGCCATGATCGGCGTCGCCATCATGGTCGAAAGCTTCCGTGAGTCGCTGCTTGAGTGGCTCGTGCAGACGGTGCGGGCCGACATCTATGTGAGTGCGCCGGGGATCGCCGACAGCCTCGAGCGACGGCTCGACCCGGATGTGATCGCGGCACTGCTCGCGGTCCCAGGCATCGCGGCTCACAGCGAAGCGCGGCGCGTGACGGTCGGCTCGCCTGCGGGCGCGCTCGAGCTGAATGCGGTGCGGCTCGTGCCGGCGAGCTATGCCGGGTTTCACCTCATCTCGGGTGATCCGGCACGCGCCTGGCCGCAGTTTCGGCGCGGCGCGATCCTCATCTCCGAGCCGCTCGCCTGGCGGCTCTCGCTCCGTACCGGCGAGCAGTTGACCCTGCAGACCGACTCGGGGCCGCGTGCGTTCGCGATCGCCGGTGTGTACCGCGAATACGGCAACGAGCGGGGCGAGGTGCTGATGGACCTCGGCCAATACCGCCGCGGCTGGCACGATGATGCGATTGCCGCCCTCGGCATATACCTCGCAGCCGGCACCTCGAGCGCGCAGGCGCTGAGCGCGCTGCGCACGGCGGCGCAGGGTCGCCAGGCGTTGCTCATCCGCTCGAACGCTGACATCCGTGCATTGTCGCTGCGCATCTTCGATCGCACCTTCGTGATCACCCGGGTGCTGTACTGGCTCGCTGCCGGGGTAGCTGCGGTGGGCCTGCTGAGCGCGCTCCTCGCCTGGGAGCTCGAGCGCTCACGTGAGCTGGCGCTGCTGCGCTCGCTCGGGCTGACCCCGGCTGGCACCGCTGCGCTGATTCTCGTGCAGACCGTTTTCATGGGGCTGGCCGCGCTGCTGGCGGCGATCCCCGCGGGCCTGCTGACGGCGGTCGTGTTGACGGACGTGATCAACCGCCGCGCCTTCGGCTGGGAGATCGGGCTGCACCTGCGACCGGCCCAGTTCAGCCAGGCGCTCGTGCTGGCGCTCGCCACGGCGCTTGCGGCCGCGCTTTACCCGGCGTGGCGCAGCGGGCGCGCATCGCTCGCCGCAGGGCTGCGGGAGGAGTGATGGCGCAACACCGCTGGTGGGTCGTTGCGCTCGTCTGTGCCGCCCATGCGGCACCCCCCGGCACCGTGGCTGGCGGCCCGGGTGCGGCGCGCGGCGACTTTGCCGAGGCACTCGAGCCCCGGCGGTTCGAGTTCCCGCGCGACCACGGACCTCACCCGGCGTTCCGCCAGGAGTGGTGGTACCTCACGGGCAATCTCGATGCCGCCGGCGGTGAGCGCTTCGGCTTCGAGCTCACCTTCTTTCGAGTCGCACTGCTGCCGCGCAGCGATCGCCCGGCCACGGACGCCTCGGCATGGCGCGCGCGCGAGATCTACATGGCGCACTTTGCCATCACCGATGCGGCGCGCAGGCGCTTTGTTTTCCAGCAGCGCTTGTCGCGGTCGGCGCTCGGCCTCGCGGGTGCACAGTCGGAGCCGTTCCACGTATGGCTCGATGACTGGTCACTCGAGGCGGCGCCGTCTGCGCCTATCGGCGCCTGGGAGTTGCACGCTGCACAGCCCGGCTACGCCATCGATCTCACGCTCGAGCCGCAGGGCGCTCCGGTGCTGAACGGTCAGGCGGGGCTGTCGCGCAAATCGGCGCGCGCCGGGGATGCGACCTACTACTACTCCATACCGCGCCTGAGCGTGCGCGGACGGCTGCTGCGGGAGGGCCGCACGCTCGAGCTCAACGGCCTCGCCTGGCTCGACCGCGAATGGGGCAGTGGCGGTCTCGGAGCGTCGCAGGTCGGCTGGGACTGGTTCGGTCTGCAGCTGGATGACGGCTCGAGCTTCATGTTCTACGCCCTGCGCCAGCGGGACGGAAGGCGGGATGCGCTCAGCGCGGGAACCTGGGTTGCGTCCGATGGCACCGTGCGGGCGCTTGCGGACGCGGACGTAAGCATCGCCGTCACCGACTACTGGCGCAACGGCTCCGGTGAGCGCTATCCGGCCGCCTGGCGCATACGCGTGCCGGCGGTGGCGCTCGAGATCGCCGTGCATCCGGTGCTCGCCGGCCAGGAGTTGCGGACGACGCCGCCCTACTGGGAGGGCGCGGTCGATGTGAGCGGTAATCGCGCGGGCCGCGCACTCGGCGGCCGCGGCTATGTTGAGTTGGTCGGCTACGCGGCGGAACGACGACCGGCGGGTGCGGGTGGCGCGGATACGCAACTTCACTCAAGATGAGCGCCCCCAACAACGACCCGACGACGGAGACGAACATGCGACGCGTCCTGGTATGTGCTCTGACCGGCGTGCTGGCGCTCGCCGCACTGCCTGCCTGGTCCGCCTTGCCGAACGGCACCCGCGCACCTGCCATCGACACGCAGGCGACGCTCGCCGGCAAGGAGTTCAAGTTCTCACTGGCCGATGCGCTGAAGAAGGGGCCGGTGGTGCTGTACTTCTACCCGGCGGCATTCACTCCCGGATGCACGACGGAGGCGCACCTGTTCGCGGAGGCGACTCCGCAGTTTCAGGCGCTGGGCGCGACCGTCATCGGCGTGTCACACGATCCGATCGAGAAGCTCGATGAATTCTCGGTGAGCGAGTGCCGCAACAAGTTCGCGGTGGCATCCGACAAGGACGGCAGCATCATGAAGGCGTACGACTCGGTGCTCGAGGGACATCCGGAGTACGCGAGCCGTACCTCGTATGTCATCGCTCCGACCGGGGAGATCATCTACTCGTACACGGCCAAGAGTCCGGACAAGCACGTGGACAACACCATGGCGGCCGTCAAGAAGTGGCAGGAAGCGCACGCCAAGAGCTGACGCGTGGGCTGAGCCGCAAACTTCAGCGCAGTCGCCGCACCGAGGCGAACCGCGATCACGACCGTAACAACGCTGACGCAGGCGCCGGCCCCGCGACTGGGGCATAATGCGTGACAACGGATGAGCCGGCGCAATTCGAGGAGGGAACCTCATGAACCGTGTGCAGAAGTCGCTTTCCATGACGGCCGCTGGTGTGGCGGCGGCGTTGTTGGTATCCGGCCAGGTGGCAGCGCAGTCGCCATGCGGCTCGCTCATGACTGTCGCCTCCATCGAGGCCGCGCCCTCGTTCAGCTGCACCTTCGGTGACAAGGTTCTCAGCGATTTCAGTTTCAACAGCCTGGTGCCGGGCTCGGCCCTGGTGGAAGTTGGTATCCACGGAGCGGACTACACCGTGACCCTCGGCAGGGACGGTACCTTCTTCCCCGCCGGAACCATCACCGGTCTGTTGGATTACACCATCTCCATTGCTCCGGGAAATCCGACCGCGTCGATCGTCGAGGCCAACTTCGGTGTGGATGTCTCGGTCCCGAGCGTAGTGAGCTCCGAGCAGATCGTCGGCAATCACTCCGGCACGCACATGCTCGGGCCGGTCACCAATGGCGGCACCGTCCTGATGTTGCTCAGCCCCTCTGACACCAGCATCGTCGTCACCAACTCCGCCACCAGCGACACGGCCGGCCAGCTGAATTCGATCACCGACGATTTCTCGCAGACCAAGGTGGGCGTGCACGGCGTACCCGAGCCGATGAGTCTTTCTCTCTTCGGCCTCGGGCTCGTCGGTCTGGGGCTCGCGCGCCGTCGGCGCCGCTAGGCGAGATCCGCGAGCACCGCCGGGACGTGCCGGCGCAGCAGCAGATTGCGCGCCTCCCACTGCTGCTGCGGAGGCAGCTCGACGAGGAAGCTCACTTCGCCCCCCGCGAGCAGCGCGACGGGTACACCGTCGCGATAGAGCAGCCGGTTGCCGCTCAGTGAGGGCAGGCGCGCGCCGGGGGTCAGGATTCCACAGAGATTCAGCGGGTCGGCGCCGGACAGGGATACGTACTGCCCGTCCTGCGGGCGGCGCCGCGCCTCGCGCAGCAGGGCGATCGCCTCCGGCGCCGCATACTGCTCGCCGCTGAAGCCCGCGACGAAACGTCCACCCCGGATCTCGCCGCGCGCCTCGAGCCGCCGGCAGCACATCAGCAGGTCGCGCCACGGTGGCAGCCACGCCGCCTCGCGCGCGAGCAGCCTCCAGAAGAGCACACCCCAGCGCCGCAGCAGCGTGCGCACCACGTGCTCGACGGTCTCCTCGGCGAGCGCGCGCTCCACCGCAGCCGGGCGCGCGCCGGAGATCATCGACCAGCGGCCCGCGGCGTCCATGCCGAACAGCGCGAGGCGGCGGCGACGGCGCCCGCCGAGCGCCGGCCGGCGCCGCTCCGCGGGTACCAGCAGTGCGCGCAGGCCGGCGAAGCTGTCGGAGTTCACCAGGCCGAGCGCGACCAGCTCCCCGAGTGCCTCCTCGGCCTGAGTGGCAAGGAGCGCGCCGCCGGCGGCGATCTCATCGAAGAAGGATGCCCCGTGCGCGGCGAGATACGCGGTGACACGCTGCGCGCTGGCCGAGAGGTGCACGGGGTCGGTCGCCGTCGTCAGGGTCGACCACAGTCGCAGGTTGCGGCGCGCGAGCAGCACGATCGGGGTGGCTCGCACCGGAGCCGCGCCGCGCTCCGGGTCGCTGCGCCGCGCGCTCAGCCGTGTCCACATGAAACGGCCCGCCAGGCACTGCTCATCGAGCCACACCGGCTCGTACTCGCTGATGCGGGCCGGCAGGATCTCCGTCTCCCAGCCGCTGGCGGGCGCCTCGAAGCCCTCGAGCTGGGCGAGGATCGCACCGACCGCATCGGGTCCCTCCATGCGTCCGGTGGGTGTCACCCGCTGCCACTCGAAGAGAAAGCGCAGGAAGTCGCGTGCCTCGATCGGCTCGATCTCGGCGCGCAGCCGCTTCACGGTGTAGCGGTGGATGCGCGCAAGCAGCCGCCGCTCGCACCATTCGTTGGCAAGGTTGCCGGGCGGCGGCGTGAAAGCGCCGCGCATGGCGAAGCCCTCGGCCTGCAGCGCGGCGAGGGCTGCGTCGATGCGCTGGGGCGGCAGGCCGAGCAGCGCCGCGATCGCCGCCGCCGTAGTCGGGCCCGAGCCCTCGAGCCGTCCGCGCACGATCTCGACCAGCGCGCTCTCCGCGCTCCACTCCTCGCGATGCGTGGGCGGCGCCACCACCTGGGGCTCGCAGCGCGCCTCGCCGTACAGTGCCTGGAAGAGCGGCAGGCGCTCGGCAGCGACCCACAGGGATGCCGCATCCGCCTGCAGGCGCGTGACCCGCCGCTGCGCGGCGAGCTCGGCGAGCAGCGCCGGCCACCCGGCACTCGCGGCAGCCTCCGCTTCCGTGAGGAACGTGAGCCACAACAGCGCATCGTGCAGCTCGTCCGCATCGGTGGCATCGGGCCACGCTTCCTCGCGCACCCGGCGAATCGCCTCGGGGTCGAGCTGGCCGATATCCGCCGCACTTTGGGGATCGAGCCAGCGGCGGCTCATCACCGCCTGCGTGCGCCGCTCCTCGAGCGGCGCGTCGTCGAGGTACGCATAGGGGCGGGCCGACAGCACCTCGAGTGCGAGCGGGGAGGGCTCGGTGAGGTCACGGGCCACCACCTGGATGCTGCCCGACTCGAGCGCACGCAGCAGTCGCTCGAGACCGTCGGCATCCATCGCATCGTTGAGGCAGTCGTGGATCGCCTGGCGCACGAGCGGGTGGTCGGGGATCTCGATCTCGCCCGGCACGTTCTCGTCACAGGCCACCTGGTCGGGAAACACGGCCGTGAGCAGGTCTTCCGCCGCCATGCGGGCGAGCGGCGCGGGCACCTTCTTGCCGCCGCGGAAACGTGGCAGCGCGAGCGCGATGGTCGCGGTCCAGCGCCAGCGCACCGGGAACATGGGCGCGGCGCACAGCGCCTGCACCAGCAGCGCGCGCACGCTGTTGGAATGCAGGTAGCGGGCCACTTCCGCGAGCTCGAAGCTGTGCGCACTCGTGAGCGACAGCACGATGGTGTCCTCGGTCGCCGCGGCCTGCAGCTCGAAGTTGAAGGAGCGGCAGAAGCGCTTGCGCAGCGACAGTCCCCAGGCGCGGTTGATGCGGCTGCCGAAGGGCGAGTGGATGACCAGCTGCATGCCGCCCGCCTCGTCGAAGAAGCGCTCGAGCACGATGGTCTGCTGCGTGGGGATGGCACCGAGCGCGGCGCGCGCGGCGGCGAGGTAATTGACCAGCTGCGACGCGGCGGGCGCGGCGATCGCGGCCGCGCCGATGAGCCAGGCGGTGGCCGCCTCGATCCCCTGCTCGAGACGCATCTCGAGCTCGCCGCGCAGGCGCGACACGCTCGCCGACAGCTCATCGGTCCTGCCCGGCGCCTCACCCAGCCAGAACGGTATCGAGGGCGGCTCGCCGTGAGCATCCTCGACGCGGATGCGGCCCTGCTCGACGCGCAGGATACGGTAGGAGACGTTGCCGAGCTGGAAGATGTCCCCCTGCAGGCTCTCCACGGCGAAGTCCTCGTTCACCGTGCCGACGAATTGCGCCTGCGGCTCGAGCAGCACCTGGTAGTCGGCAGTATCGGGAATGGTGCCGCCGGAGGTGATGGCGGTGAGCCGGGCGCCGCGGCGCCCCTTGACGCGCCCGTTGACCGCATCGTGATGGATGAGCGCGCCGTGGCGGCCGCGCCGCGTGGAGTAGCCCTCGGCGAGCATGCGTACGAGCTCGTCGAATTCCGCGCGGGTCAGCTCATGGTAGGGCCAGGCGCGGCGCAGCAGCTCGTACAGCGCCCCGGTCGCCCACTCGCGCGCGGCCACCTCGGCGACAATCTGCTGCGCGAGCACATCGAGAGGCTTGGCCGGCAGGCTGAGCTGGTCGAGCTCGCCGCGGCGCACCGCGAGCAGCAGCGCAGTGCATTCGACCAGGTCATCACGCGACAGCGGAAACAGCCGGCCCTTGGGCGTGCCGCCGACGCTGTGACCCGAGCGCCCGACGCGCTGCAGGAAGGCGGCGATCGAGCGCGGTGAGGCGAGCTGACACACCAGGTCCACCTCACCGATGTCGATGCCGAGCTCGAGGGAAGCGGTGGCGACGAGTGCGCGCAGCTCACCGCGCTTGAGACGCCCCTCGGCCTCGAGCCGCGACTCCTTCGCCATGCTGCCGTGGTGCGCGGTGACCTGGCCGGCGGGCAGCCGCTCGCTGAGGTGACGCGCGACCCGCTCGGCCTGGCGGCGGGTGTTGACGAACACCAGCGTGGTGCGATGCTCGCTCACGAGCTCCGCGAGGCGGTCGTACAGCTGCGTCCACACTTCTCCCGACATCACCGCCTCGAGTGGCGCGGGCGGGATCTCCAGCTGCAGGTCGCGTTCACGCACGTGACCGGTATCGATGATGGTGCAGGCGGCGCTGCCGTCGGCGCGCAGATTGCCGCAGCCGACCAGGAAGCGCGCCACTTCGGCGAGCGGCTTCTGCGTGGCGGACAGACCGATGCGCGTGAGCTTGCGCCCGGCGAGCGCCTCGAGTCGCTCGAGCGTGAGCGCGAGGTGCGCGCCGCGCTTGGAGGCGACCATGGCGTGAATCTCATCCACGATCACCGTGCGCGTGCTCGCCAGCATGCGCCGGCCCGACTCCGAGCCCATGAGGATGTAGAGCGATTCCGGGGTCGTCACCACGATATGCGGCGGACGCCGTACGCTCGCGGTGCGCTCGCGCTGTGGTGTGTCGCCGGTGCGGACGAAGGTGCGGATGTCGACCGCCGGGAGGGCGAGCGTCGCGAGCTCATCGCGTATCCCCGAGAGCGGCGACTCGAGGTTGCGCTGGATGTCGTTCGACAGTGCCTTGAGGGGCGAAACGTACACCACGCGGGTCTCATCCGGCAGCGCGCCGTTCGCGGCCAACCCTTCGCGCACCAGCTCATCGATCACCGCCAGGAAGGCGGCGAGCGTCTTCCCCGAGCCGGTGGGAGCGGCGATGAGCACGTGGCGCTGCGCGATGATCTCGGGCCACGCCGCGCGCTGCGCGGGAGTCGCCGCATCGAAGGTGCGGTCGAACCAGTTCGCTACCGCCGGATGAAATTCTGCAGGCATGAGCGAATTGAATCACAGCGCGGGCGAGGCGAGGAGCCGCCTGGCGGCGAATTCATACTGCATACAGCGCAGGTTGCGTCCCGCGCCTGTATGCCCGGCCGCCCTCGGAGTAAAGTGACAGCTTCGGCCCTGCCGTGGAGGGGACCGCGCGATGTGGGAAGATGACCTGGAGGATGCGTCGCGTCGCAAGCTCATGTGGCTCGCCGGCGCCGTCGTCGCTGCGGCGATCGCCGCGGGCGGCTGGTACTGGTACTCGGGCCGAACGCACCCGGCTGCCGAGCC
>JAFAKO010000338.1 GCA_019235245.1 Gammaproteobacteria bacterium | reverse complement strand
CAGCGGGCCGCGAACAAGAACTACGTGACGCGGGCGCTCGGAGTCGAGCCCCAGGTGGAAGTGGAGATCCAGGAAGTGCCGGTGAGCAAGGGCGAGGTCTTCGTGATGTGCTCGGACGGCCTCTCCGATATGGTCGAGGACGAAGATATCCATTTAACCATAAACACCTTTAGTGCTAATCTGGATACGGTCGCAAAACAGTTGATTCAATTGGCCAATGACAATGGGGGGCGCGACAACGTGTCCGTGGTCATGGCGCATATCCTGGATGCATTTCCGGCGCGCACGAAGATTTTCGACAAGATCCTGGGTTGGTTCGGCTGACACGCGATAAAGGCAGACACGCATGGCTAGGTTGGTCTTGAGCCTGGATGGCCAGGTGATGGCGGAATACAACATGAACAAGGAGCGCTACACCATCGGGCGCCTCCCGGATAACGACATCCGCATCGACAACGCCGCGGTGAGCGGCCATCACTCGCTGATCATCAACATCCTCAACGACTCGTTCCTCGAGGACCTGAACAGCACCAACGGCACCTACGTCAACGGCAAGCTCATCAAGAAGCATGCGTTGCAGCACGGCGATGTGATCACGGTCGGCCATCACCAGCTGCGCTTCGTCGAGGACGACGAGCAGCAGGACGAGTTCGAGAAGACCATGGTGATCCAGCCCTCGGCGCGACCCGTGGAGAAGCTGCGCACGGCGACCGCGGCGGCGGAGGCCGCCGGCGCCGCCCCGTCCGCCGCCACTACCGGGCGCTCGCGCGCGCTGGCCGATGGCGCGGCAGCGGTCAAGAAGGCGAAGCTGCAGGTGCTCTCCGGTGCCTTCGCCGGGCGCGAAGTCGAGCTCAGCAAGGCGCTGACGACCCTCGGCCGTCCCGGGGTGCAGGTGGCGGCGATCACGCGCCGCGCCGAGACCTATTACATCGTGCACGTCGACAGCGGCAAGGAGAACGACTTCCCGCTGCTGAACGGCACACCGATCGGCGCCAACGCCACGCGGCTCAATGACAACGACGTCATCCAGCTCGCCGGCGTCAAGATGGGCTTCTTCGTCAACTAATCAGATTGGGCAAAAGTCGCCTGCGGCGCTTTTGCCGGACATCAGCTTCGTTACCGCCGGCGAAAGGGCGGTGCGGACGCACCGCGGCCTGCGGCCTTTCGCCGGCTGCGGCTGCGGCGATTCTCAGCGGGGCTCGAGCGGCACGCGGGGGCTCACGCTGCAGAGCAGCTCGTAGGCGATGGTGCCCGCGCACCGCGCGGTCTCCTCCACCGGCAGGCCTTCTCCCCAGAGCACCACGGGCGCACCGACGCGCACCCCGGGCAGCTCCGACACATCCACCGCCAGCATGTCCATGGAGACGCTGCCTACGAGCGGTGCGCGCACGCCGTTCACCAGCACCACCGCGCCATTGGCGAGGCTTCGGTGCACGCCATCGCCGTAACCCGCCGCCACGATGGCGATGGCCGAGTCCTGGGGAGCGGCCCAGCGGCCACCGTAGCCGACCGACTCCCCGCGGGCAATGTGGCGCACCGCGATCACCGAGCTCATCAACGTCATGACCGGCAGCAGCCCGAGCGAGCCCGCATCGCAGTCGGCGAAGGGCGAGGCACCGTAGAGCGCCAGTCCCGGTCGCACCCAGTGGCAGCCGGTCGGCACCGCGCCGAAGAGCGCCGCGGAATTGGCGATGCTCACCTCGTATTCGAGGCCGTGGGTCGCGGCGCGAAAACGCTGCAGCTGCGCGCGGGTCACCTCATCTTCGCGCTCGTTGGCACAGGCGAGATGGGTGACGAGGCGGATCTCGCGCGGCGGGGAGCTCAGGCCGCGGAGGCGCGCCAGCGCCGCCGGAAACTCGCGCGGCGGGAAGCCGAGGCGGTTCATGCCGGTGTCGATCTTCACCCACAGCGGGCAGCGGGCCGAGGCTTCGGGCAGGCGCTCCAGCAGCTCGATCTGCGAGGCATCGTGCACCACCAGGTCGAGCCGCTCGTAGATCGCCTCGGCGAGCTCGGCGAGGCTGAACACCCCTTCGAGCAGCACGATGCGCGTGCCGATGCCTGCAGCGCGCAGCGCCAGCGCCTCCTCGAGTCGCGCGACCGCGAGCGCGTCCGCCTCATCGAGCGCCAGTGCGGTGCCCGCGAGCCCATGGCCGTAGGCGTTGGCCTTGACCACCGCGATGACGCGCGCGCCGGCGGCGCGGGCGCGGATGACGCGGAGGTTGTGTCTGAGGGCGTGACTGTCGATGACGGCCCGGATGAGCGGGCTCACCTCAGCACGCCCTCCGCATAGGAATCGGACACGTAGTTGGCGAAGCGGGTGTACTGGCCCTGGAAGGTGAGCAGGAAAGTGCCGATCTCGCCGTTGCGATGCTTGACGAGGTCGATCTCGGCGATGCCCTTCCTGGTAGTGTTGCGGTCGTACACTTCCTCGCGGTAGATGAGGAGGATCATGTCGCTGTCCTGCTCGAGGGCACCGCTGTTGTGTGAGACCAGACCGTCGGCGAGCCAGCAGGCGGGGCCCGGCACAGTGAGATCAAACACCTCCGCCTCACCGTCTGCGGTGATCGCCACGATCCGGTCCCAGAGCACATCACCCGAGACCGGTTGCTCGAGCTCGTAGGGGTCGGAAGCTTCGGCATAGCCTCTGACCGGCGCCGCGCCCGCGGCTCTGCCCGCGGCCCCGCCCATGGCCTGAACCGAAGTCGCGGCGAATGACTCCATCACATCCAGGTGCGCGCCCTGCCGCGCCTTGCCGAGCGCCTCGGCGAGCTCGGCCGCGGCTTCGCAGCGCGGGCCGAAGGCGCCCACCTGCTCGAGGAAGGCGCGCTGACAAGCCGTGCCGCTCACGGAAACGCTGTAGACCGGCCGGTAGTGGCCCACCTTCACCGTGTGGGTGCGCGAAGCGATACCGAGGCGCAGCAGGAGCGCCGCGACATCATCCGCGAGGCGTCGACTGCAGGTGGCGAAACTCACCGTATGGGCGCGCTGGCCGGTCTTACGCACGGCGATGGTGCCGTCGGTGGCCCACAGGTGGCGCAGCAGCAGCGCGATCTGCGCCGTCGGGAGCGAGAACACCTCATCGGGGATGTGCTTCTGGTGCGCGCGCTCGCCGAAGATGCCGAGCTCTTTCAGCCACTTGCCCACCCCGAGCGGCGACCAGCGATTGCCACTGCCGCTGATCACGAGCTGATGCCAGTCGCCCGCGCTCTCGTTGCGGGTGACGCGGCAACCGAACCGTTCGGCAGCGCCACGAACCGCGTCGCTGTTTTCCTCGGACGCGGTCGCGTAGCGCAGCGGCTGGTGATCGGAATAGCCGCCATCTCCCACGAGGTGCGCGAGCAGCACGACCCA
>JAFAKO010000135.1 GCA_019235245.1 Gammaproteobacteria bacterium | reverse complement strand
GTGCAGGTTGCCCATGGTGGGGACGAACGCCACGCGCAGCCCCTCGCTGCGCCAGCGCTGCACCTGCGCGCGTACGGCGGCGATCGTGGTGACGGTGTCCAACGGCGGCGTTCCGCTTGGCTTCAGAAGCAGTGATCCTTGGCGGGGTACTCGCGGGATTTCACCGCGCGCACGTAACGCTGGATGGCATCGAGATTGTCGCGCGCGCCTTCCATGAAGTTGCGCACGAAGCGCGGCTTGCGACCGGTGGTGATGTCGAGCATATCGTAGGTCACGAGAATCTGGCCATCGGTGTCGGGGCCCGCGCCGATGCCGATCACCGGAACGTGCAGCGCCTGGGTGATGGACTTGCCCAATGCGGCCGGGATGCACTCCAGCAGCACCATGTCGGCGCCGGCAGCCTCCAGGCGCTGCGCCTCATCCAGAAGCCGCGCCGCGGTCTCACGCTCGCGCCCCTGCACGCGGAAGCCTCCCGTCTTGTGCACCGACTGGGGCTTGAGGCCGATGTGGGCGCAGACCGCGATGTCGTGGCCGGCGAGGAACTCGACGATCTCGGCCTGCTTGCCGCCGCTTTCGAGCTTCACCATCTGCGCCCCGCCCTCCTGCATGAGGCGCACGGAGTGCTGGAGAGCCAGGTCCCGAGAGGGGTAGCTCATGAAGGGCAGGTCCGCGATCATGAAGGGCCGATGGAGCCCGCGGGCGACGGCGGCGCTGTGGTAGGCGATGTGGTCCATGGTGACCGGGACCGTCGTGTGGTGGCCCTGGATGACCATGCCGAGGGAGTCCCCGACCAGCACGACATCGACATCCGCCAGGTCGCGCAGCACCGCGAAACTCGCGTCATAACAGGTGAGGCAGGCGATCTTTTCCCCGTCCGCCTTCATGCGGGCGAGCGTGGAGAGCGTCACGGGCGGGCGGCTCTGATCGCGCTGCAAGTGGGTATACATAGCTACCCGCAAGTGTAGCCCAGCCACTTTGCAGTGCAAAAAGCGGCCCAAAACCGGGTTCGCCGGGGCGCGGCTACAGGGTGCGGCTACGCGGGGGGTTGAAATAGAGCCGCCCGCGGCTCATGCGACGGATGGCGGCCAGCAGCTCATCGTAATCGTGCTGGTTGGAGATGGGATCGATGGAGGCGGCATTGACGATGAGCAGCGGCGCCGCCTCGAACTCGTGGAAGAAGCGCGCGTAGGCCTCGTTCAGCCGCTCGAGGTACCCCTTGTCGATGTACTGCTCGTAGTCGACGCCGCGCTTGGCGATGCGCTCGAGGAGCACATCGACCGGTGCCTGGAGATAGACGACGAGGTCGGGCTTGGGGGCTGCGATCTCGAGGCGCGCGTAGAGCTGCTCATAGAGCGTGTACTCATCCTCGTCCAGCGTCACGCGCGCGAAGAGCCGGTCCTTCTCGAGGAGATAGTCCGCGACGCGCACCGGCGCGAAGAGATCGGCCTGCTTGAGAGTCGCGAGCTGCTGCGCGCGCTGCAGCAGGAAGTAGAGCTGGGTCGGCAACGCCCCGGCCCGCGGGTTGCGATAGAAGCGCTCGAGGAACGGGTTCTGCGCCGCCTGCTCGAAGACGCCCTGTGCGGAAAGGCTGTCGCACAGCCGCTTTGCAAGGCTCGTCTTGCCGACGCCGATCGGACCCTCGACCACGATGAACTTGTGGGCTGCTTCGCTCGTCATGGAACTCAAAGGAGAGTGAGGCCCTCGGCCGAGACGGCGGCGGCGAGATCGGCGACGCGGCCGAGCCCGGGCAGGTCCAGATCGGGGGCAATTTCGGCGAGAGGATACAGAACGAAGTTGCGCTCCACTATTCCGGGATGGGGGAGCGTGAGGTCAGTATCCGTCAGGCGCTCACGCCCGTGCGCGAGAAGATCGAGATCGATGATGCGCGGGCCCCAGCGCTCATGGCGCTTGGGGCGGCCGATGATCTTCTCGATGCCTTTGAGCTCCTTGAGGAGCGTCGGAGGATCGAGCTGCGTCACGACGCCCGCGACGGCGTTGACGAAGTCCGGCTGCTTCAGCGGTCCCAGAGGCCGTGAGCGGTAGAGACGCGAGGTCGATACGAGGCGTGTCCGCGGAAGCTGCCCGAGGCGCGCGAACGCCGCCTGCACCTGCTTGCGCG
>JAFAKO010000111.1 GCA_019235245.1 Gammaproteobacteria bacterium | reverse complement strand
TGGCCGTACTCGGCGATGCGCACCACGCCCCACTGGTAAGCGACGATCGCCGGGGCGAGGCCGAAGGACACCATGTCGGCGAGGCTGTCGTATTCCTTGCCGAAGAAACTCTCGGTACGCGTGAGCCGCGCAATGCGTCCGTCGAGCGTGTCGAAGATCATGGCAGCGAATACCGCCATGCCGGCGTGATCGAAATGCTTGTCGATCGCCGCGACCACCGCGTAGAAGCCCGAGAACAGGCAGCAGGTGGTGAGCAGGTTCGGCAGCAGGTAGATCCCCTTGCTGCGCGGGCGCGGATAGTCCTCGGTATCGGTGGCCACGGCGGCAATCTTAATCGGTGGCCCCGCGAAATTGCGCATCTACTTCAGTAATGAGCCTGGCCGGAGAAGGCGCCGCCAGCGGTCGGGCTCGCCGGGAGGGTCACCTGGCCAGGGCGGGTGTGGATGTTAATGCCTTTATCGGCCAATGCGCATCGGTCGTGCGCACGGGTCGTGCGCATGGGTCATGCGCAGGGGTCATGCGCATAAGTCATGCGCGTGGGTCATGCGCATAGGTCACGCGCGTGGGGTCGTGCGCAGGGGTCGTGCGCGGCCTGGCCAGTGCGCGCCTGCCGCGCCGCAAGCGCAATTTCGTGGGGTGGTTGCTAAGATGCCCCGGTTTTTATTTGGACGATGACTGCCGTATGAGGCTTTCCCGCTACCCGATCAACACCATGAAGGAGACCCCCGCCGAGGCGGAGATCCTCAGCCACCAGCTCATGGTGCGCGCCGGGCTCGTCCGGCGCCTGGCGGCGGGCCTGTACAGCTGGCTTCCCATGGGGATGCGCACCCTGCACAAGGTCGAGCGCATCGTCCGCGAGGAGATGGATCGCGCCGGCGCGCTCGAGCTCGTGATGCCGGTGGTGCAGCCCGGAGAGCTGTGGCAGGAGTCAGGCCGCTGGAGCGAGTACGGACCGGAGCTGCTGCGCTTCAAGGACCGCCACGAGCGCGACTTCGTCCTCGGCCCGACGCACGAAGAAGTCATCACCGATATCGTGCGGCGCGAGCTGCAGAGCTACCGGCAGCTGCCGGTTAACTTCTACCAGATCCAGACCAAGTTCCGCGACGAGGTGCGGCCGCGGTTCGGCGTGATGCGCGCACGCGAGTTCATCATGAAGGATGCCTACTCGTTCCACGTGGACGAGGCCTCGCTGCAGGCCGGGTACCGCGCCATGTACGAGGCTTACACGCGGATCTTCACCCGCACCGGGCTCACTTTCCGTGCGGTACGCGCCGATTCCGGCGCCATCGGCGGGGATGTCTCGCAGGAGTTCCACGTGCTTGCCGCTTCGGGCGAGGACGCCATCGTGTTCTCGGACGGCGATGACTACGCCGCCAATCTCGAGGCCGCGGCGGCGCTGCCACCGTCGCAGCCACGACCTGCGCCGGCTGAGCCGCTACGCAAGGTCAGCACCCCCGGCGCGCGCACCATTGCCGATGTGGCGCGCGTCCTCAAGGTCGACCCCGCGCGCTGCGTGAAGACGCTGGTGGTGGACGGCACGCAGGGCGATGTGGTGGCGCTCGTCATCCGCGGCGATCATGAGCTGAACGCTGTGAAGGCGCAGAAGCTCGAAGGCGTCGCCAGTCCGCTGCGCATGGCGAGCGCGGAGCGGGTGCTCACCGCCACCGGCACCGAGCCCGGCTATGTCGGGCTGGTCGGCCTCGAGTGCCGCGTGTATGCCGATCACAGCGCGCTCGCACTCGCAGACTTCGTCTGCGGGGCGAACGAGAAGGATATGCACCTCACGGGGGTGAACTGGGACCGTGACGTACGTGGGATGATCGCCGCCGACCTGCGCAACGTCGTCGAGGGCGATCCGAGCCCGACGGGCCGCGGGCGCCTCAAGATCGCCCGCGGCATCGAGGTCGGCCACATCTTCCAGCTCGGCTGCAAGTACAGCACGCCGATGAAGGCGGTGGTACTCGATGAGGCGGGCCGCGAGGTGACGCTCCTCATGGGCTGTTATGGCATCGGTGTGACGCGCATCGTGGCGGCGGCCATCGAGCAGAATCACGATGAACGCGGCATCATCTGGCCGGAGCCGATTGCTCCTTTCCAGGTGGTGCTGGTACCGCTCAACCTGCAAAAGTCCGCCCGTGTCCGCGAAGTCAGTGACCGCCTGTATGCCGAGCTCACCGCAGCCGGCGTCGAGGTGCTCTACGATGACCGCGATGTTCGTCCGGGGGTCAAGTTCGCCGATGCCGAGCTCCTCGGCATCCCGCACCGGCTGGTGGTCGCCGAGCGCGGCCTCGAGGCGGGCAGGCTCGAGTATCGACATCGCCGCGACACCAACAGCAGCGAGTTCCCCCTCGATGAAGCGCTCGGCTTCATACGCGGACGCCTGTCGGGATAAGCGCGCGCGCTGCGGCGAGCCGCGGCGGCGTGGGCTCGGCCTGCTGATCTTCTGCGCAGCAATTCTCCTCGGAAGCCTTCCGGCCGCCGCCGACCAGCAGCGGGATCCCGAGCTGCAGGCTGTGGTGGCCCGCGCCATCGCGCAGGCGCAGTGCTTCACCGACCACTACGACTCCGCGGTCTGGTACACGCTGATGGAGCCACGGCTGCGCCCCATCGTGAAGGAGAAGAACGAGCGGCTCGACATCCTCCAGCAGGTGTACTGCGAGACCCACCGCCCCGGCGAGGCGCGGCTGCCGCCGGGCCTCGTCATGGCGTTGATCGCGGTCGAGAGCCGCTTCGACCGCTGGGCGGTCTCATCGGCTGGAGCCGTGGGGCTCATGCAGGTGATGCCCTTCTGGCCCGAGAAGCTCGGCATGCGCCGCTACGAGCTGGTGCACGTCGCACCCAACATTCACATGGGCTGCGCCATCCTGCGCTACTACATGGGCTACGAGCACAACGACGTGCGCAAGGCGCTGGCGCGATATAACGGCAGCCCCGGCAAGCGCAACTACCCGGACCTCGTCATCAGCCAGTGGACGCGCTGGGCAGGCGCCGACGATCTCGGCTTCGGTAAGGCGGCCGCAGCCCGCTAGGAGCTTTTCAGTTGTGCGTGCCGGTGCGCGGCGCCCCGCCCTTGGCGGGCGCCAGCGTGCGGGCCACGCCCTCGCGGCGCGAGTCGGCCGCACCGGCGTAGCTGCCATCGGCGAGGCGCACCACAGCGTGCAGCCCCGAATTCTCCGCGTGCCCGCCCTTGAGCTCGATGCCGCGCTCGCGCAACCCGGCAAGCACTGCCGGGGAGAATCGGTTCACCTCGCCCGTGAAGCTGTCGCCGCGGGCGATCAGGTTCGGCAGCTCGATGGCCTGCTTCAGCGGCAGCTTCCAGGCGAGCAGTCCGATGAGCGTCTTGGCGTTGTACTCGAGAATGGCGGAGCCACCCGGGGAGCCGAGAGCGGCGACGAAATCCCCGGTACTGTCGAGCACGATGACCGGTGCCATCGAGGACCGCGGCCGCTTGCCGCCCTGCACGGCGTTGGCCACCGGCACACCGCCCTCGGTCGGCACGAAGGAAAAGTCGGTGAGCTGATTGTTCAGGACGAAGCCGCCGACGGTGCGGCCCGAGCCGAATATCGACTCGACCGTGGTGGTCATCGACACCACATCGCCATCGGCATCGACCACGACGAAGTGACTGGTGCCCGCGGCCTCGTTGGTCGCATCGCGCCCGCGCGGCAGCGCAATCTCTCCGGCCGGCGGCGGCGGACCGGCATGCTCGCCGATCAGCTGCGTGCGCAGCCGTACGTAACTGGGCTCGAGCATGCGCTCGACCGGCACCGGCACGAAGTGCGGGTCGGCGACGTAGCGGTCGCGATCGGCGTAAATCAGCCGGCTCGCCTGCGCGAACAGGAACCACGCCTGCGGGTCGGACGGCCGGCGCGTCGCGATATCGGTGTGCTCGAGGATCCCGAGCATCTCGAGCAGCGATACGCCGCTCGAGGGCGGCGGCGGCACGCACACCGAGTAGCCCCGATAGGCGCGGCACAGCGGCGGTGAGCTGTCGGGGTGATAGGAGCTCAGGTCCGCGGCGCTCATGGTACCCGGCAGCGGCGCCTGGTGGGTCGTGCGCACTATCTCCTCGGCGATCTCGCCCTCGTAGAGCGCGTGCGGTCCCTCGGCGGCGAGCGTCTCGAGCGTGTGCGCGTACTCCGGATTCTGAAAGACGTCGCCCTCCTCCAGCGTGTCCCCGTCGGGCCGCGAGAAGAGCGTGCGCACCTCGGTGGTCGGCGGGAAGGGAGAGCCCTCGCCGAGAAACATGGCAAGGCGCGCGGGTACCTTGAAGCCCTGCGCGGCGCTGCGGATCGCAGGCTGGAAGAGCTCCTTCCAGCGCAGCGCACCGAGCTTGTGGTGCGCACTCCACAGCATCGCCATGACTCCGGGCACTCCGGTCGAGCGACCGCTGCGGACCGCCTCGACGTAACTGAGGGCTTTGCCGTGCTCATCCAGGAACATGTCGGGGCGCGCACCCGACGGCGCCTTCTCGCGTCCGTCGAAAGCCGTCACCTTGCCCGTATGCGCGTCGTAGTACATGAGGAAAGCACCCCCGGCGATTCCCGAGCTCTGCGGCTCGACGAGCCCGAGCATCGTCTGCACGGCGACCGCCGCATCGAGCGCCTTGCCACCGTCGCGGAGAATCTCGAGTCCGGCATCGACGGCCATCGGGTTGGCAGCGGCCACCCAGGGCTGCTGGCCGCGATGCCGGTGACGGCGAAACCACGAGGGTTTCGAGGCCGGCGCGGCCGCGGCGGCCGGCTGCGCCTCGCGCGCAGCTGGTGGCGGTGTTTCCCCCTTGACTGGGGTTTCCGCCTTGACTGGCGGAGGCGGTGCAGGCGCCGGCGGCGTCTCAGTCGCGGCCGGCGGCCCGGGCGTCGCCAAGGGCGCGGTTGCTTCGGGCGCGGGCGCGCTGCCCTCGGCCGGCGCCGATTGCAGTGCCACCCCGGGCGCCGCCACCGCGACGAGCGCCGCGACCAGGACCGACCAAAGAATACGATTCAGTATCTGCTGCACATCAAGCGGTCCGAAAACCCGGGCGCATACCCGTCGCATCCATATCCGTCACCTCCACGGAGGTCACCTTGGAGGCGGAGGAGCCGGTCCACAGCCACTGCACGAAGTTGTTGACGGATGCCGCTTCGCCGCACGCCACCACCTCGACGCGGCCGTCGGGCAGGTTGCGCGCATGGCCGTGAATCCCCAGTTCCTGGGCACGGCGCGCGGCGGTCGCGCGATAGAAAACCCCCTGTACCCGGCCGCCAACCAGACACTTCTTGCACACCATGCTCGGTCGTCGTGCTCGCCGGGAAAGCGCGATAGTACTAGAGTCCGCCGCGGCCGTGGCCTGGGCGCAGATGATGGCCACGGGGTTTTGTGGCAACGTACGCCCCGCCATGGCCGAGATCTTGGTGCTGTACTACTCGCGCAGCGGGGCGACGGCGGAGCTGGCGCGCCAGGTATGCCGCGGCGTCGAGAGCAGCGCGGGAGCCAGGGCGCGTCTGCGCACGGTGCCCGCCGTCAGCGCCGCAAGCGAGGCGCAGGTGAAGCCCGTGCCCGCGAGCGGGCCCGCCTACGCCACGCTCGATGACCTGCGCGAGACGCACGGGCTCGTGCTCGGCAGTCCCACGCGCTTCGGCAACATGGCAGCACCGCTCAAGCATTTCCTCGATGGTACCGGGAGTCTCTGGCTCTCGGGCGCACTGAGCGGCAAGCCGGCGGGAGTGTTCACCTCCACGCAGACGCTGCATGGCGGCCAGGAGACGACACTCATCTCCATGATGCTGCCGCTGCTGCACCATGGCATGTACCTGGTGGGAATTCCCTACACCGAGCCGGCCCTCAGCGACACCCGCAGCGGCGGCACCCCCTACGGTGCCTCGCACATCGGCGCTGCCGATTCGGCGCAGATACTCACCGAAGCGGAAAAAGCGCTGGCGCAGGCGCTGGGCCGGCGCGTCGCCGCGCTCGCGCTGCGTCTCTCCGGCTGACCGCAAAGACTGCCTCAGTCGCGGTGACCGTGTGAGGCGCGCAGCACCTCGCGAATGAAGGGCACCGTGAGACGTCGCTGGGCGCTGAGCGCTGCCTCATCGAGCGTATCGAGCAGCTGGTAGAGCGTGCGCATGTCGCGCGGAAAGCGCTTGCGCAGCCACTGCCAGGTCTCCTCCGGCAGCTCGAGGCCGCGCAGCCGCGCACGCAGCTGCAGCGCCACCTGCTGCTCGTGCTCCTCGAGGAGGCGCAGCTGTAACACGAGTGCCGCCGCGCAGCGCGAGCCGAGGTCCGCGAGCGACCACGGCAGTAGCGCCGGCGGTGCCTGAGCGGCGAGCACCAGCCGCGCGCCACTCTCCTCGGTCTCCCGCAACAGACCGAATATGCCGCGCTCCCATTCGCGCCGCCCCGCTACCTGGTCGACATCATCGACGCACAGGCACTGCATCTGCGGCAGGCCATCGAGCACGCCGACTCCGAGCGCGGCAACCTGCGCGAGCGGTACGTAGCCGGCCCGCAGGTGCTCGCTCGCCGCAGCACAGGTCGCCTGCAGGAGGTGTGTCTTGCCCGAGCCCGGCGGCCCGCACAGCCAGGTGAGCGGAGCCGGCGCCCCGCGCGCGATGCGCTGCAGGTGCTCGAGCGCCTCGACGTTGTGTGCGGGCAGGAAGCTGCCGAAGACTGCGCGGTCAACGAGACGCACGCCGAGGGGAATCTGCTGCACGGCCGTCAGGCGGCGTGCGGCGGCTGCGCCAGGGCGCGCCGCGTGAAGATCTGCAGGTAGTGCAGTCCCGAGACCACGGTCGTGGCGAGCGTGAGCAGCGCGAGTGCCGCGAGTACCTCGTGCGGCGGCACACCGAAGGCAGCATTGAGCATCACCAGCGACACGTACAGCAGCTGCGCCGCGGTGTTGGTCTTGCTGAAGAGCGTCGGCCGGCCGTGCAGCGGCCCGAACCACAGCCGGTAGATGAGCGCCCCGAGCCCGATCATCACATCGCGCGCCACCACTGCCGCGGTGAGCCACCAGGGCACGAGATTCAGCCACGCAGCCTCGACGAAAACCGACATGATCAGCAGCTTGTCGGCGGCCGGGTCGAGGAACCTGCCGAGCTCCGAGGTCCAGTGGAAGCGCTTGGCGAGATAGCCATCGAGCCCGTCGGAGGCGGCGGCGACGACGAACAGAACCAGTGCCGTGCGGTAGTCCGCCGCATGCAGCGCCTGGAGGGTCGGCCAGATGAGCGCGAGGCGAACCAGGCAGATGAGGTTGGGCAGATGTCGCACGATCTCGGTATGTCGTTCAGCCCTGGGGCTGGTACCGGTACACCAGAGATTCCCCGGTGCCGGCGGTGCGCACCAGGCGGCTGGACCCGCTGAGCGCCTGGGCGAGACCCGCAGCGCCGCCGCGCACGGTTACATCGAAGACGACGCTGGCGCCCTCGGCTGCCGCGATGTTGGCATGCCGCACACCGGGTGTGCTCTGCAGCACGCGCTCGACGCTCGCGTAGTCGGTGAGCGAATTCACCCCATCGATGCGCAGCCGGGCCGGCGCGTCCGCGTCCGCCAGCGAGGTCGCCGGCTGCGGCACCAGCACATCGACGGTGTGATCGATGCCCGCCGCCAGCGGACCGCTCCAGCTCGTGCTGCGCGCATGGGTATACAGCGTCCACTGCAGCGAGCTCTCAGGCCCCGCATCCGCACCACGGCCGACGAGAATCTGGTCGGCGCCAAAGCGCTGGGCCGACTGCAGCAGCGCGTCGGCGGCGAGCGCGGTGCCGCCGGCGTCGGTGAGCGGCAGCGGGATGAGGCTGATCGGCAGTCCCCGCTCGGAGGCCACGCGCTCGAGCTCGGCGCGCGCGGCATCCTCGGAGGTACGCGTGCGCGGCGGATCGAGCACCACGAGGGTGAAGGGACGCTCATGCTCCCAAGTGCTGCGCCCGGCGGCGGAAATCGCGTGTTCCACGGCCGCGCCGTCGAAGGCCACCTGCGGCTCACCGCGCGGACCGGTCGTGTAGGTCTTCACGTAACGGGGCGCGTCACTCACGAGGCTCGCGAGCGCGGGATCCTCCGCGGACTCGCGCCGCCCGGTGGCGCGCACCAGCGCCTGCCGCATGGCCTCCTGCAGTGCCGCAGGCGTCTGCCCGTCGATGTCGACCTCGTAGACGCGCACCGGGCGCCCGGCCTCGCACGGCAGTGCGCAGCACAGCAGGCACAGCAGGCACAGCAGCGCGAGCAGGCCACGCACGCGGACGGTGGCGGGATGTGGTGTCGAAGGGGCTGAGGACATGCTTCTTCCGCGCACGCGCAACGGCGCGAAGCGGCAGGTACAATAGCATACGCGCCCGCAGCCGACGGCGGCCGTCCCACCAGGCTCCCACATGACAGAAGGTCCCGCCATCACCTATCGCGATGCCGGCGTTGATATCGACGCGGGCGATGAGCTCGTCGAGCGTATCAAGCCGCTGGTGCGCCGGGCGCAGCGGCGCGAAGTGCTCGCCGGCATCGGCGGTTTCGGCGCGCTGGTCGAGCTCCCCGCGGGCTATCGCCAGCCGGTGCTGGTCGCCGGCACCGATGGCGTCGGCACGAAGCTGCGCCTGGCGATCGACACCGGCTGCCATGACACGATCGGCATCGACCTGGTCGCGATGTGCGCCAACGACGTCGTGGTGCAGGGCGCCGAGCCATTGTTCTTTCTCGATTACTACGCGACCGGCAAGTTGCAGGTACCGGTCGCGGAAGCGGTGGTGCGCGGCATCGTCGAAGGCTGCGTGCAGGCCGGCGCGGCGCTGGTCGGCGGCGAGACCGCCGAGATGCCCGGCATCTATCACGGCGCGGACTACGACCTCGCGGGCTTCTGCGTCGGTGTGGTCGAGAAGGACTCGATCATCGACGGCAGCGCGATCGCCGCCGGGGATGTCATCATCGGCCTCGACTCCTCCGGACCGCACTCGAACGGTTATTCGCTCATCCGCAAGCTCATCGCGGTGAGCGGGGCGAGCGCCGCGACCACGCTCGAGGGGCGCACGCTGTTCGAGCGCCTGCTCGCGCCGACGCGTATCTATGTGAAGCCGCTGCTCGCGCTGCTGCGGGCGCTGCCGGTGCACGGACTCGCGCACATCACCGGCGGCGGCCTCACCGATAACGTCCCGCGCGTGCTGCCCGCGGGGCTCGAGGCGCGGCTCGAGCGGCGCCGCTGGGGGAACGATCCGGTGTTCGAGTGGCTGCAGCGCACCGCGCGTATCGATTCCGCCGAGATGTACCGCACTTTCAACTGCGGCATCGGCATGATCGCAATCGTGCCCCCGGCGCATTCCGCTGCCGCGGTCGAGCTGCTCGCGGCGCACGGCGAGCGCGCGCAGGTGATCGGCGAAGTTCGCAGCGGTGACCGCGGCGCAGTCATCCAGGAATGAGCGCGCGCGCGCCGCTGAAGCTCGTCCTGCTGATCTCCGGCCGCGGCTCCAACATGACCGCGATCGCGCGCGCCGCGGTGGCCGGAGAAATTCCGGCGCGGCCGCTCGTGGTGATCTCCGATCGTGCCGACGCCGCCGGGCTCGCAAGCGCGCGCTCGTTAGGAATCCCGACCGCGGCCTGGGGCGGGCAATCCGGCGACGGGCCGTTCGAGCAGTGGCTGCGCGCGACGCTCGAAGCCGTGCAGCCCGATGTCATCGCGCTCGCCGGCTTCATGCGCATCCTCTCTTCGGCGCTCGTCGATAGTTATCCCGGCCGCATCCTCAACATCCATCCTTCACTGCTGCCCGCGTAT
>JAFAKO010000068.1 GCA_019235245.1 Gammaproteobacteria bacterium | reverse complement strand
TGGATTCAGAGCGTCTACCGGGACTACCTCGATGATCTCAACCCGGGCACCGGCATCTTTCCGGCGCTCGGGGAAATCGGGCACCGCGAGGGAGACCAGATCGCGCACTGGTTCGGCGACCCGAACAACTTCCTGCTCATCATCGTGAAGGGCACCGACCCGGTCGGCTTCGCGCGCGTGCTGCGTGCGGTTGCCGGTCACGTACCGGCGCGCGTCGACTATCGCATGGCGGAGTTCTTCGTGATGCGCACGCGGCGGCGGCTGGGCATCGGCCAGACGGCGGTGCAGCTCATTTTCAGCCGCTTCGCCGGACGCTGGGAGATCAGCGAATACCTGCGCAACACCACGGCGGTGAGCTTCTGGCGACGCGTGGTGGCGAGCTATACCCGCGGCACCTACCAGGAGCGCATCGTCAACGGCGAAGTGCACCAGGTGTTCGATTCCGCGCGTCCGCGTCCCGCCTAGCGTCCGCCGCGCCGCCGCAGCCGCCGCAGGCGCGCAGCTGCTGCGCGCGGGTGCGCTCGCGCAGCCGCACCAGCCAGCGGGTGCTGCGGACACCGGGCCAGGTGCCGAGCGACTCGAGTGCCCGCAGCCGCAGGCTTACCGAGGCGAGCCGCCAGGCGCTGAAAATCGCACAGCCGATCACCAGCGCCCCGGCCAGCAACTGCTGCAGCAGCAGACTCATGACAGCCCGACCGGAGCGCCCCCACCGAGCAGCAGGGTTGCGCGGTAGGTCACGAAAGCGGCCGCATAGGCGAGCGCGAACAGGTAGCCCGCCATGTAGAGCGGGTAGCGCCAGGAGTTGGTCTCGCGCTTCACCACCGCGAGCGTCGACATGCACTGCGGCGCGAACACGTACCAGGCGAGCAGCGACAACCCGGTAGCGAGGCTCCAGCTCTGTGCGATGACCGGAGTCAAAGCGCCCGCCACATCGCTCGAGGCCGATCCCGACATCGCATAAACCGTACCGAGTGCGCTCACGGCGACTTCGCGCGCTGCGAGTCCTGGAACGAGCGCGATGGAGATCTGCCAGTTGAAGCCGATCGGCGCGAACAGGTACTCGAGCCCGCGCCCCAGGATGCCCGCGATGCTGTACTGGATGGCGGGCCCGGTCGCCCCGGCCGGTGGCGCGGGGAAGCTCGCGAGGAACCACAGCACCACCATGAGCGAGAGGATGATGGTGCCGACGCGCGCCAGGAATATGCGTGTGCGCTCCCACAACCCGAGCGCGAGGTTGGAGAGGTGCGGCAGGCGATACTCGGGCAGCTCGAGCAGCAGCGGGCGGTACTCACCGCGCATCACCGTGCGCTTGAGCACCGCCGCCACGGCGAGCGCGCTGACGATTCCCGCGAGATACAGCGCGAACAGCACCAGTCCGCGCAGATTGAATATTCCGACCGCCCGCTGCGGAATGAAGGCGCCGATCAGCAGCGCATATACCGGCAGCCGCGCCGAGCAGGTCATGAGGGGCGCGATCATGATGGTGGCGAGCCGATCGCGCGCGGAGGGAATGGTGCGGGTCGCCATGATGCCCGGGATCGCGCAGGCGAAGCTCGACAGCAGCGGAATGAATGCGCGACCCGAGAGTCCCACTCGTCCCATCAGCCGGTCGAGCATGAAAGCCGCCCGCGGCAGGTAGCCCGAATCCTCCAGCGCGAGGATGAACATGAACAGGATGAGGATCTGCGGCAGAAACACCAGCACACTGCCGGTGCCGGCCACGACCCCATCGAGCAGCAGTCCACGCAGCGGTCCCGCGGGCAGCACGCCGGTGAGCCACGCGCTGAGCGCCTGTACGCCCTGGTTGATGAGGTTCTGCGGCGCCTTGGCCCAGCTGAATACGGCCTGGAACATCAGGAACAACAGCGTGCCGAGCAGCACGGGCCCGGCCACCGGGTGCAGAACGATCGCGTCGAGCCGTGCGAGTGCCTTGACGCGCGCCGGGACGCGGTAACCGCTGTCCTCCAGCACCCGGCGCACCTCGCGCTGTGTCGCTTCGATCTCCGCGGCGCTCGGCGCCGGGGGCAGCGCGAGCGGCGCACTGCCGGCCGCGAGCGCGCGCCCGGCAAATCCGTAGGCATCGATGGCTTCCACCAGCTCGCGCTCACCGCCGGCACGGACGGCAACCGTCGGCACGACCGCGACACCGAGCGCGCGCTCGAGCGCCGCCCGGTCGAGCTGATAGCCACGCTGACTCGCGACGTCACTCATGTTGAGTGCGACGATCATCGGCCGGCCGAGCCGCTTCAGCTCGAGCACCAGCCGCAGGTTGAGCCGGAGGTTGGTCGCATCGACCACGCACACCAGCAGGTCCGGGGCGGGCTCGCTGGCATGGCGGCCGAGCACCACATCGCGCGCGATAGCCTCATCGAGCGTTGCGGGCTCGAGACTGTAGGCGCCGGGGAGATCCACCACACGAAAAATTCGCCCGGTGCGCGGCCCCACGAGCCGGCCTTCCTTCCGCTCGACGGTGACGCCCGGGTAGTTAGCGACTTTCTGGCGACTGCCGGTGAGGCGATTGAAGAGCGCTGTTTTGCCGCTGTTCGGGACACCGATGAGGGACAGGCTCAGCTGCGGCGCGGCCACAGCCGCCGCCGCGGGCGCGTTCATGGGGTCGGCCCGGTTCCGGGATGCAGGTCGACCAGAACGCTTTGTGCCTCACGGCGCCGCAAGGCGAGCGTCGTGTGGCCGACGCGCACCACGAAGGGGTCACGGCCGGGCCGGGCCTCCGCGAGGATCTCGATCTGCTCACCGTGGACGAAACCGAGCTCGAGCAGACGCCGCTCGAGGGGCGAGAGCGGTGCGAGGCTCGAGCCCACCCGCATGACCAGGCCCTTCGTGCCCGGCGGCAGGGCCGCGAGGCTCACGAAGCCGGGGGCACAGCGCACACCATCGGGACTGGTCAGAGCGTCCATGGGTCAAGTATGGATGAGAACGGTTCGCATTTGCAATCAGGAAGTATACGGATGCTTATGTCACCGGCGGGCGGCCGTAGCCTGGAGTTAACCCTTTCTCTATCAAAGAGTTACGGCGCGGGATGTCAGGCCGCGGGGGCAGCCGCTGCCCGTGCTCCGGGCTGCTGCGCGAGGAGCGGCGCGAGGAAACGCCCCGTCCACGACGCAGGCGAGGAGGCAATGTCCTCGGGGGTGCCGGAGGCGACGATCTCGCCGCCGCCTTCGCCGCCTTCCGGGCCGAGATCGATCACCCAGTCGGCGGTCTTGATGACATCGAGGTTGTGCTCGATCACGACGATGGTATTGCCCTCGTCACGCAGCCGGTGCAGCACCTGCAGCAGCTGCTCGACGTCGTGGAAATGCAGTCCGGTCGTCGGCTCATCGAGGATATAGAGCGTGCGGCCGGTGGCCCGCTTCGCCAGCTCGCGCGCCAGCTTCACGCGCTGCGCCTCACCGCCCGAGAGCGTGGTGGCATTCTGTCCGAGGCGCACGTAGGACAGACCGACATCGATGAGCGTCTGGAGTTTGCCGCTCGCCGCCGGGACGCTCTGGAAGAAGCGCGCGGCTTCCTCGACCGTCATCTCCAGGACTTCGTGGATGTTCTTGCCGCGGTAACGGATCTCGAGAGTCTCGCGGTTGTAGCGTGCCCCGTGGCAGACATCGCAGGCCACGTAGACATCGGGCAGAAAGTGCATTTCCACGCGGATGACGCCGTCTCCCTGGCAGGCTTCGCAGCGCCCGCCCTTGACGTTGAAGCTGAAGCGGCCCGCGTCGTAGCCGCGCGCACGCGCCTCGGGCACCGCCGCGAACAGCTCGCGCAGCGGCGCGAACAGCCCCGTGTAGGTGGCTGGATTCGAGCGTGGCGTACGCCCGATGGGACTCTGGTCGATATCGATCACGCGGTCGATGTGCTCGAGGCCCTCGATCCGCTCGGCGGGAGCGGCGTCGACACGGGCGCCGCCGAGGCGCGCAGCCGCGTGGCCGAACAGCGTGTCGACGATCAGCGTGGACTTGCCCGAGCCCGAGACACCGGTGACGCAGGTGAAGAGTCCGAGCGGAATGCGCGTGCTGATGTTGCGCAGGTTATTGCCGCGCGCGCCGACTATGCTGATCTCGCGCGCCGGATCCGGTCGCAGCCGCAGCGTCGGCAGCGCGATGCGCCGCCGTCCGGAGAGGTATTGGCCGGTGATCGACGCCGGGTTCGCCTTGATCTCCCGCGGGGTCCCCTGGGCCACGAGGTAGCCGCCATGCGCACCGGCACCCGGTCCCAGATCGACCACGTGGTCGGCGGCCTCGATGGCCTCCTGGTCGTGCTCGACGACGATGACCGTGTTGCCGAGGTCGCGCAGCTGTTTGAGCGTCGCGAGCAGGCGGCGGTTATCGCGCTGGTGCAGGCCGATGGAGGGCTCATCGAGAATGTACATGACCCCGGTGAGGCCGGAGCCCACCTGGCTCGCGAGGCGGATGCGCTGCGACTCACCGCCCGAGAGCGTCTCGGCGCTGCGATCGAGCGTCAGGTAGTCGAGACCGACATCGGTGAGGAAGCGCAGGCGCTCGAGGACACCCTTGACGATCTTCATCGCCACCTCGCCGCGCCAGCCACCGAGGTTGAGCTCGCTGAAGAAAGCGAGTGCCCGTCCCACCGTGAGATGGGTGAGCTCCGGCAGCGTGCGGTCTGCGACATAGACGAAGCGCGCGGCGCGGTTCAGACGCGTCCCGTGACACTCCGGACAGGGACGCACGCCGAGGTAGCGGGCGAGCTCCTCGCGCACCATCGGTGACTCGGTCTCGCGGTACCGCCGCGTCAGATTGGGCAGGATGCCTTCGAACGCATGGCGCTTGCGCGCGGTGCGGCTCCCGGACTCGCGGTAGCTGAACTCGATCACTTCCTCGCCGCTGCCGTTCAGCAGCACGTGGCGCACGTGCCCGGGCAGCTCGCTCCAGGGCGTCTCGATGTCGAAGGAATAATGTTTAGCGAGCGACTGGATCAGCTGGAAGTAGTGCTCGTTGCGGCGGTCCCAGCCGCGCACCGCGCCGCCGGCGAGCGAAAGGTGCGGGTGCAGAACCACGCGCTGCGGGTCGAAGAACTCCTGCACGCCGAGCCCATCGCAGCTCGGACAGGCACCTGCGGGGTTATTGAACGAGAACAGCTTCGGCTCGAGTGGCGGGACGCTGTAGCCGCATACCGGACACGCATGACGGCTCGAGAACACCAGTTCTTCGCGCGCCGGCTCGTCGATGAACACCAGCCGCGCGAGCCCGCCGGAGAGCCGCAGGGCCGTCTCGAAGGACTCGGCGAGTCGCTGCGCGCTGTCGGAGCGCACCCGCAGGCGATCCACCACCGCTTCGAGACTGTGTTTCCTCTTTCCGTCGAGCCCGGGAAGCGCATCCATCTCGTGCACGCGCCCGTCGATGCGCACGCGCACGAATCCCTGTGCGGCGAGCTCCTCCAGGAGCTGCTGGTGCTCGCCCTTGCGCTCGCTGACCACCGGAGCAAGCAGCGCCACCGCGGTTCCCTCGGGAAGTGCGAGCACCTGGTCGACCATCTGGCTCACCGTCTGTGCGGTGAGCTCGATGCCGTGGTCCGGACAGCGGGGGATGCCGGCGCGCGCATACAGCAGGCGCAGGTAGTCGTAGATCTCGGTGACGGTGCCGACGGTCGAACGGGGGTTGTGCGAGCTCGCCTTCTGCTCGATGGCGATGGCGGGGGAGAGACCCTCGATGCTGTCGACGTCGGGCTTGTCCATGCTGGCGAGGAACTGGCGCGCGTAAGCCGACAGCGACTCGACATAGCGGCGCTGACCCTCGGCGTACAGCGTGTCGAAGGTCAGCGAGGATTTCCCCGAGCCGGAAAGGCCGGTGACCACGATCAGCCGCTCGCGCGGCAGGTCGAGGCTGAGGTTCTTGAGATTGTGGGTGCGCGCACCGCGCACGCGTATCTGCTGCATCGAACAGTAAATGGTACGCGTTCGGCCAAGTTCGAGGGGGTGGTCCCCCCCTGTGATGCTCAGGAGATCTTGACGGTTCTAAAACATATCGTAAGATATATCGAAAGAGGCGAGGACAGCAGGAGCTGAAGCGTCATGCGCGGACATTGTTTTCAATATGGCCCCCGGGGTCGCTGGTTCATGGGTGGGCACCACGGACGCCGCTTTGGCGGTTTCGGAGGGGGCTTTGGCGGTGGCTTGGGAGGAATGGGGCGGGGAGGCCGTGCGTTCCTCGCCGGACGCCGCCTGGCTTCAGGGGATCTGCAGCTCGTGCTTCTCGCGCTCCTCGCCGAGCGGCCGAGCCACGGGTACGAGCTGATCAAGGCGCTCGAGGAGCGCTCGGGCGGCTTCTACAGCCCGAGCCCCGGCATGGTCTACCCAGCCCTTACATGGCTGGAAGAGGTGGGCTACGCGAGCGTCGCCAGCGAGGGAGCGAAGAAGCTCTACAGTATCACCGACGCCGGACAGGCCTATCTCAAGGAGAATCGCGAAGCCGCCGACGCCATGCTGAACCAGCTCGGCTGGATTGCCCGCAAGATGGGCCGGGTGCGCGAGATCTTCGGCGGCTTCGACGAGGACGAGGATGCCGATACCCATGGTGTCGGGGCGGCGCGGGGGGATCTGCGGCAGCTGCTGCGCGAGAAACGCGGCGCGTCCGCGGAAGAGCAGCAGCGCATCGCCCAGATCCTGCGGGAGGCCGCGGCGCGGATCCGCAACAAGGGGTGATCCGCAAGAAGGGTTGATCCGCGACAAAGGTTGGTCCGCAACAAAGGGTGGTCCGCAACAAAGGCTGAGCGCCGGCCGTGGCCCGCGGTCAGCTCAGTCGCTCGCGGAAGCCCGGACCTGGTCGTAGACCAGCCGGGCGGTGGCAATATCCTCCACGGCGAGTCCGAGTGATTTGAACAGGGTGTTCTGCTCGCGCGCCACGCGGCGCGTGCCGGCGAACACCTCTCCCGCCTCCGCGAATATCGGTGCCTGCGACAGGATCACGTCCCCGGACTCGCGCACCGCAGCCTCGCGTGAGTCGACGATCAGGACACTGCGTCGCAGGGCCTCATCGTCGAGCTCGCGCCAGCTGGGCAGGCAGGCACCCACCGCGTTGACGTGCGCGCCCGGCTTGAGCCATTCGCCGCGCACCACCGGCTCCGCCGAGCTCGTGGCGGTGACGACCACGTCCGCGCCCCGCACGGCGGCCTCCGCTGCCACGGCGCGCGCTCCGTGGCGCGCGGCGAAGCGCTCGGCGTGATCCGGATTGCGGCTCCAGACCCGTACCTCGTCGAAATCGCACACGTGGCGCAGCGCCTCGAGGTGCGCCTGCGCCTGCACCCCGCTGCCGAGCAGTGCCAGCACCCGGGTCCCGGGTGGGGCGAGGTGGCGGGTGACGGCGGCGGAGACTGCCGCGGTGCGCATCTCGGTGATCCGACGTCCGTCGAGGAAGGCGAGCGGCAGGCCGGTCTCGCTGTCGAACAGCACGATGGTCGCCAGGTGCGTCGGCAGATCCGCCGCGGCGTTCTTCGGGTAGAAGCACACCAGCTTCGCACCCATGCTCTGCGCCATCACTGCAGGCATCACCCCGAGATAGCGCTGGCCATTCTCGACCGTGAGCACCGTGCGCACCGGCTGCGTCACCGCTCCGGCGGAGAACCCGGTGAGGGCGCGCTCCATGGCCGGGATGAGGCGTTCGTAGCTGAGGACCCGGGCGATCTGCGAATCATCCAGCGTGCGGATCATGGGAAGCGTCCCCCGCGGCCGGTGCTGCCGGCGCTGCGCCTAGAGTAACCGAGCGCGCCTTTCTGGCGCATTGCGCGCGCAACGCCCGTTCGCACGCGCCCCTCACGTACTCTAGAATGCGCAGCTTGTCAGGCAGGCGCAGCCGTCGACCTGCTTCTTATCATCCCAGGCTCGAGGATTCGCACCATGGCGCGTGGCATCAACAAGGTCATTCTCATCGGCAATCTCGGGGCGGATCCGGAGACGCGCGCGATGCCCTCCGGCACGACCGTGGCCAACCTGCGCGTCGCGACCAGTGAGAGCTGGCGCGACAAGCAGACCGGTGAGCAGCAGGAGCGCACCGAGTGGCACCGCGTCGCGCTCTTTGGCCGCCTCGCAGAGATCGCCGGCGAGTACCTGCGCAAGGGCTCACAGGTGTACATCGAGGGAAGCCTGCGCACCCGCAAATGGCAGGACAAGCAGGGCAACGAGCGCTACTCGACCGAGATCGTCGGCAACGAGCTGCAGATGCTCGGTGGCCGTGGTGGCGCGGCGGGCGGCGGTGGCAGCGCGGCGGCGTCCGGCACCGCGAGCAGCGGCAGCACGCCGTCCTACGCGGAGGAGTCCGCCGGCGGTGGTGGCTCGCGCAGCGAGGAGTTCGACGACGACATTCCCTTCTGAGCGCTGCGCTGCCGTCCGTGCTGCGGCAGCCGCCGCGGAGCATCCGGTCAGAATGAGAACCCGAGCCCGGCGAGCAGCACGTCGGTATCGCGGCCGTTGGTGGTCAGCGTGCGGTACCAATAGGCGCGCAGGTGGAACATGCGGGTCACGCGCCAGGTCGTGGTCATGGTCAGGAGGCCGAGCACCTGGGTGTTGGTAACGGTGCCCACCAGCGTATTCGAGGGGACGAGGTAGTCCTGATCGCGCGCGAGATAGAAGCCGCCCGCCAGGCCGACGTCGGCGTGGTGGTCGAGGAATTCGCGCACCAACCCGAGCTGAGCGGCCACGCCCTTGCGTTTCACCACGTGCGTGTCGCCTTCATCGAGGTAGGTGCCGATCGCGTCGATGTACGGCGTGAGCCGCGCCCGCAACTCCGCCCCCCAGGCGGTACCCTGCGGCGAGTGGAAATTGTTCTGCACGCTCTTGCCGGCCATCGCCGTCATCTCCAGGCGCGGGGTGCTGAGGTCGTAGTGCGATGGCGGCACCGGCCCGGGAGCGGTGGAGCCCTCGAACTGGTAGCCGAGGCCGATCAGCAGCGTGTTGGTTTTGATGCTCTCCGAGGTCTGCGCGTAGTTATAACGCAGCTGCAGGACCCAGGGCGCGCGAAAGTACCACTGCGCTGCGGCGCTGTAGAGCACGCCCCAACCATGCGCGTCCGTGACGCTGCCGGTTTTGTTGGCATAGGTCGTGTCGTAGTACCGATACGGTCCGACGCCCGCCGACACCAGGAAGGTGCGCGAGCGGCTCGGCCATCGCAGCCAGATCTGCGGGCTGTAGCCGTCGCGGTGATGATCGGTCACGTGGCCTTCGTTCAGCCAGGTGAAGCTGGCGTAAGAATAGTCGCTGAGGTTGTGGGCGTACTCGACGGCATACGAATAGGTGCTTTCCTTGAGACTCGGCGTGTATTGCCCACCCGCCATCGCATAGAGCTCCTGGGCTCCCGCGGGTGCGCATCCGGTTGCCAGCACCGCCGCCAGGGCGAGCCCGCGTATTCCGCAGATCAGGCGTGTCATGACCTCTCCTTGGCCAGACGGTGGGGAATCCGTTCCAACCGATGCTTTCATGGAGCGTCGTGGCTTGCCAGAGCGCGGCTGTAGGCGTATGCCCATCAATGCGGCCGGCTGCCGCTCACAGGTGCGGCATCGCAGCAGCGGTCTTGCGGATGGCAGTCCGGCGCTCGCCTCACTGGTCATAAGCGACCGGCCAAGGCACTGAGCTAACTCGTTTTTTCGATCGGCTGCCGCAGTTCGCGGCTGTGGCCGTGCGCCTCGCACCTGCAGGACGTAAACTTCTGACTTTTCATGCCCCGCCACTACTTCATCAAAACCTTCGGTTGCCAGATGAACGAGTACGACTCCGCGCGCATGGCGGACGTACTGCGGGAGGGTGCGGGCCTCGCGCCCGTGGACGATCCGCGCGAGGCGGATGTGCTGCTCATGAACACCTGCTCGGTGCGCGAGAAGGCGCAGGAGAAGGTGTTCTCGCTGCTCGGCGAGTGGCGGCGCCTGAAGGCGCGCCGGCCGGAGCTCATCATCGGGGTCGGCGGCTGTGTCGCCAGCCAGGAGGGCACGGCGATCACCGAGCGCGCTCCGTTCGTCGACCTCGTGTTCGGTCCGCAGACCCTGCACCGTCTGCCGCAGATGATCGCTGAGCTGCGGCGAACCGGGCGTGCGATCGTCGACGTGAGCTTTCCGGAAATCGAGAAGTTCGACCACCTGCCGGCGCCGCGCGCCGAGGGCTCGCGCGCCTACGTCTCCGTGATGGAAGGCTGCAGCAAGTACTGCAGCTTCTGCATCGTGCCGTACACGCGCGGCGAGGAGATGAGCCGCTCTTTCGACTCCGTGCTCGAGGAGGTGCGCCGACTCGTGGCCCAGGGCGTCGCCGAGGTGACGCTCCTCGGACAGAACGTGAATGCTTACCAGGGACCCATGGCGGACGGAGAGCTCGTCGACCTCGCGACCCTCATCCATCACGTGGCGCAGGTGCCCGGCATCGAGCGTATCCGCTTCACCAC
>JAFAKO010000067.1 GCA_019235245.1 Gammaproteobacteria bacterium | reverse complement strand
GGCGGCCCAGCCCCAGCCCTCCAAACCGGTTGCGAGCCCGGTGAATGCAGCGGCGGGTGCGGCCGGGAATCGACCAGGAGGTTGAGCATGGAGCGAATACGCAGGCATCGCATCGGGCGCGCCGCCCCCATCGGCGCGGTCTGGGTCATCCTGCTCGCGCTGCCCGGCCTGGTCGCCGCGCAGGCGGCGCCGGCTACCGGCGGACATGAGATTCCGCGCCCGGAGGAGCTCGAGCCCGGCGTGACGACGACGCCCGCGACACCTGCGCCGGCGTCAGCCGCGGTGCCGGAAGGGCCGCAGGCGCCCGCTCCAGGGGCGCCACCGGCCGCGAAGAGCAGCGCCAAGGCCACCGCGGGCGGCGCGCCGGCGGGCGGGACTAAAGCTGCAGCGCACAAGGGACCGGACAAGCTGGAGCTCGATGCCACCGACATCACCGGCAACCGCGAGCTGCCCAAGGTGCTGTACATCGTGCCGTGGAAGCGCTCCGACCTCGGAGATGTCGTCGGACGGCCCGTCAACAGCCTCCTGGACGAGGTCCTGCAGCCCCTGGACCGGGATGTGTTCCAGCGGGAGAACCGCTATTACGACGCCCTGAAGCCCGGTGCAGGGGATGGAAAATCGGGCGCGGCGCAGGGTTCTCCGTCGAAGCCCTGAGCGGACCGGGGTGTGACGTCGCAGATGAGAGCCAGGTCGCAGCTTTTTCGGCATATGTCATTCAGTTTTGGCAGTGCTTGTGCCTCCAGGTTGGTCGTCTTGTGTCCCTAGATTGGTCTTAGTGAGCGGGAGTGTCAGATGGGCCTGTGGAACTTGATCGTGCGCTTCTTCCAGGGCGGCGGGGACTTCATGTACCCGATCGCCATCGTGTTCGTGTTCGGTATGGCGATCGCCATCGAACGCTACATCTATCTAACGCAGACGGCGGTGCGTAACCGCGGGCTGTGGAACCAGATCGTGCCGCTGCTTGCGCAGGGCAACTTCCGTCAGGTCGCGGCAGCGACCTCGAAGTCCGACTCGGCGATCGGCCACATCCTCAATTACGGCCTGGCGCGCATCCAGTCGGCGCGGCGTCGTGATGACATCGAGAAGGCGATGGAAGAGAGCCTGATGGAGGTCGTGCCGCGCCTCGAGAAGCGCACGCACTACCTGGCGACCTTCGCCAATCTCGCGACGCTGCTCGGGCTGCTCGGCACCGTCATGGGCCTGATCCGCGCGTTCGCGGCGGTCGCGACCGTGAATCCGGCGGAGAAGGCCAACCTGCTGTCGGCGAGCATCTCGGTGGCGATGAACTGCACGGCCTTCGGTCTGATGACCGCGGTGCCGCTGCTGTTCATTCACGCGTGGTTGCAGACCAAGACCACCGAGCTCATCGACAGCCTCGAGATGGCGTCGGTGAAGTTCCTGAACGCCATCACCGAGCGGCAGCCGGCGGCGGCCGCCTGACCGTCCCGAGACGGTTGCGCCCCTCGAAGGACTGAAGGTCCCGCATGCGCCGTTCCTATCAATATCGCAAGCTCGAGCGCCATACGCGCAGGCCGGCGGAGCTGCTGCTCGTGCCGATGATCGACATCTTCACCGTGCTGGTGACGTTCCTGCTCATGACCGCGGTGTTCTCCCGCACCGTGATCCTGCAGCTGAACCTGCCGCCGCCGCAGACCGAGTTCAAGGACCCCCCGCCCGGACTGCAGCTGGAGGTGATGGTGCGCAAAGACGAGCTGCTGGTGGCCGACCGCAACACCGGGCCGTTGCACGCCGTTCCCAACAGCACGGGCGGCTACGACTACGACGCGCTGACCGAGTACCTGAAGTTCGTCAAGACGAAGTTTCCGGAGAAGACCGAGGCCAGCATCCTGCTCGAGCCCGACACCCCCTACGACACCCTGGTGCAGGTGATGGACCACGTGCGCGTGTTCGAGGCCGGCGAGGGCGCCAACACCGTGCAGGCGGAGCTGTTCCCGGATATCTCCATCGGCGACGCGCCCGCGGATACACCGGCAGCGGCGGGCGCGACCCCGGCAGCGCCCGCTACCACACCGGTGACGCCCGTGTCACCGCCACCGGCGAGTGGCAAGGGAGCGCGCTCATGAGCATGTCCAACCGCGCACTGCGCATGGCGCAGCACCACGTGCGCAACCGGGCCGACGCCCAGCTCAATCTCATTCCGCTCATCGACATTCTGTCGGTGATGGTGGCGTTCCTGCTGGTTTACTCGACCGAGGTCGAGATCATCCAGAACACCAAGGGCATCGAGATCCCGCAGTCGATCGCCCAGACCTCGCCCAAGCACTCGGTGGTGGTGATGGTGACGCGCAACGACCTGTTCGTGCAGGGCGAGTTCATCACCACGGTCGCGGAGATCAAGGCCGCGCCCGGAGCGATGGTCGAGCCGCTGCGCCTGGCGCTCAAGCGCCCGCTGCTGGTCGGCGAGGAGATCACCGCGGCCGATGTGGCGCAGCGCGAGATCACCATCATGGCGGACAAGGGACTGCCGTACGAAGTGCTCAAGCGCGTGATGGCGACCTGCACCGATGCGGACTACGGCCGCATCTCGCTGGCGGTCATCCAGAAAGAAAAGCCGGTCGCGCCCGGCCAGTACAAGCCGGTGTAGCCGCCCCATGCTGCTTGCGCCTTATTACCGCGAATACGAGCTGCCCTGGGAAGCCGACCCGGAGTCGGACGATCGTTTTTTCAAGATCCTGCGGGTGCTGCTCATCATCCTGCTGCTGTTCGGCATCCTGTTCCCGCTGCTGCCGAGGCCGAAGCACACGATCGCCGAGGAGGTGCCGGAGCGCCTGGCGCGGGTCATGACCCAGACGCCCAAGCCGCCGCCGCCCCCGCCGCCGCCGAAGCCGAAAGAGGAGCCGAAGATCGAGCCGAAGGTAGCGGTGAAGCCGCCGCCGATCGATCAGCACGAGCGCGCTCATGAGAAGGCGCAGAAGCAGCTCAACCAGGTGAAGGATGAGCTCGCTGACCTGCGCGATGTCATGGATCTCACCCCGCTCGAGACCAAGAATCTCTCCGGTGCGGTCGGCGCCGACAGCCACGCTGAGCGCTCGCTCATCACCTCCAAGGTCGGCTCGGGCTCGGGCGGCATCACCTCCGCGAACGCGAGCCGCGGCTTCGGCACCGGCGCAGGCTCGCTCACCGGCCATGACACCACCGCGGTCACCTCCGGCATCGCCAAATCGGGCCTGAACGCCCGCGGGCCCGCGACCAGCGGCGGAGGCGGCAAGCCGGCACGCTCGCGCGAGGAGATCGAGCTGGTATTCGATCGCAACAAGGGCCGCATCTACAGCCTGTACGCGCGCGCGCTGCGCGACAACGCGGAGCTGCAGGGCAAGCTGGTGCTCGAGTTCACCATCGCCCCGAACGGCGAAGTGACCATGTGCCGCGTGGTCTCGAGCGAGCTGAAGGACCCGGATCTCGAGCGCAAGATCATCTCGCTGGTACGGCTGTTCCGCTTCGATCCGAAGGACGTGGACAGCATCACCACCACCAAGCCGATAGATTTCTTCCCGGCATAGCGCGCCGCGGCAGCCTGTCATGAACCTCAATTCCGAAATCGCCTTCTACTCGGAGCTGCGGTTGGTCGACAAAGCGCGGCTGCTGAATCTCTTCCTGCACGAGCTCGCCGAGGAGGCCCGCGGCACCTACGGGGCGGGCGAGCAGGTCCACGATGGCGTGCACCTGCGCTTCGTCAACGAGCTCTACCACCGGCTCACCCGCGTCATCGAGCAGCTGCTCGCCGAGGAGGCCACGCGCCCCGCGGACGACGTGGTGCTGCGCATGCTGCTCGCTCCGCGGGTGGACAAGGTGGCGGAGCGGCTGGTCTTCAACGCCTACTCCCGCGCGATCCAGGGCTTCGAGAGCTACGACACGACGGTGCTGATGGGGTCGTGACGCCCGCGCGGGCGTGTCTGGACAGTCTCGGCGCCCTCCAGCGGCCCGATGCGCTTGCCGAGCGTTGGCATCGTGAGCGCGTGGTAGCTCAGGGGGTGGTTCGCTGCCCTGAACGTCGTTTCTGATGCAGGTGATGCTCTGACGGCAGCCACGGAGAGTAGTGAACCATGGCAACGAAAAAACTGCGCCCAGTGCACCCAGGTGATGTCTTGCTGCACGACTTTATGCAGCCGTTAAGTCTCAGCTCGTACAAGCTCGCGAAGGAGCTGGGCGTCACGGCACCGACGGTCAACGAGATTGTGCGGCGCCGCCGTGCCGTAACAGCGGAGATGGCACTGCGTTTCTCGCGCTACTTCGGAACCACCGCGCAGCTGTGGCAGAACCTGCAGGCGCAGTACGATCTGGAAATTGCAAGTCGGAGAATTGGCAAGAAGGTGGCGCGCGCGATACAGCCACTACCCCGACCAGATTTGTCTGACTCCGCTTCGTCCTAGATCAGCAAGCGCTGCTCCGGGCCAGGAGAGGACTCTAGCCCCAGTCGCTACCGCGCGCGTTACTTCAAATACTGATCGAACCAGTCGAGCCAGACGCGGTGTATGTCAGAAAAATGCACGGGGTGGTCGACGGGCCAGTGTCCGGCCACGGGAAA